>JAWXBD010000093.1:0-13352 GCA_034439815.1 Phycisphaerae bacterium | reverse complement strand
CCGCGACTTCGCGACCGACCTGACCGAGTCCGACAATGCCGAGCGTGCGTCCGAACAGTCCCTGCGAGATTGAATACTCGGCGCGATTCCAGCGGCCCGCGCGCAGGTCAGCCACCTGATCCGGAATGCGCCGGTCGCACGCGATGATTAGACCCCACACAAGTTCCGCAGCGGCAACGGCATTCTTGCCGTGCGTGTTCGCGATAAAAATACCGCGGCGATTCGCTTCGGCAACGTCGATTGATTCGGTCCCGGGTCCTGCGCGGACGACCAGCGCGAGTCGATCGGTCGCCGCCAGCGCCTTCGCCGTCACGCGTGTTCCGCGCACGAGCAGCACGTTGGCCCGCGATTCAGCGAGCGCAGCCGCGAGACTGTCCGGCGTGAGTTCCGTGCGCACGTCGACTTCACAACCGAGCTGCTTCAAGGCTTCAATGCCGAAACTCTCGAAGCGGTCGGTGATGAGCACCTTCATGCGGAGGGACTTTCGTAAGTGAGTTGAAAGGGAATCGCGGCCGTCGATCACTGATCCGCGACTGACTTACGGAGCAAGCAGCGTCCGTTGCACGAACAGGCCACAGCGCGGCAGTGGAAGCGGGTCGATGATCTGGCTTCGATCAAGGAGCAGCGCGAGCATGCGTCCCTGGCCATCGCTTGGTCCAGGTTCGACGAGCCGCGCGACACCGGGCAACTGCGCGAACGCTTCGACGTACCGCCGCGCATCATGCACCAGCCACGCGGAGTGCGTCGTGCCGTCACCGGCGTTGAAGTGGAAAATCGGTCGCTCGTTCGTGTCACCAAGCGCGAGCGCTGCGAGCACTCCCTCGGGATCATCGAAGAGCGCAGTCGCCGGCTCCGCCCATGCAGGGATCGCGTCGGTGCAGGACGGCGCCGGCTCGAGATCGGCGCGATCGACGACAGCGACCGTTCCAAGCTGGCGCTTGCCATCACGTGCGATGCGATACACAAACACGCGCGGTTCAGGATCAGCGCACAGTGCGCCGCGCGCGACCAGCTTTTCGATCATCGCGCGCATGCCGTCTTCGGTCGTCGCCTGCGCCACCTGCTTAAAGGAGTCTGCGGTCTCACTGCAGCACTCGCACCCTGTTCGGGCGGAGCCGCAGGACACAAGAGCGGCTCGGCTCCCGGCGGGTCGTAAAGCGTGGAAAGGGTGAATTCGAAGCAAGGGGCACTGGTTCCGTCGCCGGCATCATAAAAAGCGGTGCGGGCGAATGGTAGCGGCGCGCGGGCGATTGTCTGAGTACGAAAAGATGTCGGGCCCGGGCGGGGGTCGACTAAAGCCGAGCTTGATGAAGGCCGACGAACTGTCCTGTGGCCGGTGTTCACCCGCCCGCGCAGAGTGCGCGACCCGCAGATCCGCCTGCAAACCAGGCCGATCACCCACTGTCCGCCCCCTTTGGAGAATGACCCAGATATGGCCCAGAGCCACCGATATCGCACGCCGCTCGAAGGTATCGCCACCGTCTTCGGACTTTTTGGCGACGACTGGGGCAACATTCATGAACTCGTGAAAGTGCAGCTCGTCGGCGACTGGATGGAGGCCGAGGCGTGCCAGCCGTTACGCGTCGGCATGACCGTCTGCGTTGGATTTCAGTCCGCGGGAAACATCGCTCGCCGAGGCGTTGTCGAATTCTGCGAACCGTGCCCGACCGGTTTCACGGTGCGTGTGCGACTTGAACAGCGGTCTGCCGCGTGACCTCGTCCGAGAAGAGCGCGGCCCGCGACGCAGGTGGTGCGAGCAGATCCAGCGGCGCGGTATGCGCTAGCGGTTTCCACTGCCCTAACGCACCCACCTCTCAATGCCGGTTCAACTGAATCCGATGGTATGGGGCGAAGGTCCGAGCCGCAGTTGTGCGACGCGGACCGTTCTGATGCGACTCACGGTGAGCGCGTCATGTCGGAGTTCAGGGGAATCGACCGTCGTGCCTGGGAAGGCCGCCTGGCGACACACCCCACGTCAACGAAGGAGGAGTGCGAATGCATCTCCAGCACCATGCACGTCGTCAGCGAGGCTTCACGCTCATCGAAATCCTGATTGTCGTGGTTATCCTCGGCATTCTGGCTGCGATCGTGATTCCTCAGTTCACCAACGCCTCACAGGACGCGCAGGTGTCCGCAGTCAAGAGCCAGCTGCAGACCGTTCGCAGCCAGATCGAGCTCTACCGCATCAAGAATGGCAGCGCGGCCCTCGCCGCCCTCAACGGCGATCCGGCCGGCCTGTTTGTACTGCTCACCACGGAAGATGACCTTAACGGCGGCTTCCAGTACCTCCAGTCGGAGCCCACGCTTCCGAACAACTTCTGGGGTTGGGAATTCAACGGTGTCACGTGCAGCGTCACCTATGACGCTGTTGGCGGCCCCCAGCTGCCGAACGACTCCGAAGGCAACCCGATCGACCCGTCGGATTGGTGATCTGATCACCATCGCGCTTCATTCGTGAAGTGTGTCTGATAGACAATCGTCGACCGCCGCGGGGGTCACTGCCCCTGCGGCGGTCGTCGTTTTGCCTACCTATTGTGCGCAATTGGACGAAATGTCCCAGACGGCAATGATGCGACACGCGTCGCGAGCCGATGTCGCAAACACGCCGCGCCGCCTTTCGGTGGCGCGGAACGGAGATCTCCGATGCGCCCAATTCGCAACACTCGACATTCCCGAAACGCCACGTATCTCAACGCGATTCTGACGGTCAACGCAATCATGGTTGCGGCACTCGTCTGGACGCACGTCTCGGACGGACCGTCCGTCGCCAACGCGTCACCGCTCGCCAACGCGTTGCTGATTCAGGTTGACGGCGCTGACACCACCGGCGGTGTGCCGAACGCCGGGCTGCAGCGCCTCCAGACGCTGAACGAAATCAGGGCGCTGCGCGACGATGTGCAGCGACTCGAGCTGCTGCTCGCGAGCGGACGCATCCGATTCGGCGTGAGCAATTTCGCCGAGCTGAAGAAGATTATTGACGAAGGGCAGGCGCAGAAGGCGCCCGCCGCATCGAGTCCGGGAACCGGCACTGCGGTGGTCGCGCCGTCTTCCGTTGTTCCATCGCCGACGCCGACAGCGCCAAGCTCCAATCCATAAGCGACAGTGTCAGGTGGAATGCACGACAGGACTTGGGGGCGAGGAGACCACGCATGCGTCGGAACAACCGCTTCGGTTACACGCTCATCGAGCTGCTCATTGTGGTTGGCATCCTGGGACTCGCGGGAGCGATTCTCGTCCCCATGCTTGGCAACCGCGGTGACTTTGATACCCAAGCCGCGGTGCGCCGTCTCATCGCCGATCTTTCGTTCGCGCAATCCGACGCGCTGGCAAACCAGGAACACCGCCGCCTCATCTTTATCGAGAATCCGGACGTCGAGGGTCAGTACACGGGGTGGTGTGTCGTCAAGCTGAAGGAAAGCGAAGTAGCCCAAGCCTTCAATCCCGACACCGCGGTGTACGTACAGGATCCGCTCGCCGCCATTGCTGACGCCGGCAATTACATCGTGAATCTCGCGACTGACGGTCGCTTTGGCGACACGTTCGTTGCGACCGTCGATCTTGACTCGGGCCAGACCTTCGTGACCTTCGATGAATTCGGCGGCACGGTCACCAGCAGCGGACAGCCGGGCAGCGGTGGCGAGATCATCGTGCGCGGCGGCTCCACCGTGTACCGCGTCACACTCGACGGGGTCACCGGCAAGATCACCGTCGCGGACATCACGAACGAGGCGGGCGAGGTCATCATCGGCGGATGAGTGCTGCGCGGAGGATTTTCGGTCCTTCGCGCGAAGCGCCCCTCTCGAACAGCCGATCTTGCGAGAGCCGCACTGTCCGCGCCGACTGGCGCGGGCGACCTGCGGCGCTCGGAGCAACCCAAGATGAGTACGACCGGACCGCATGGCGAGCGCCATGCAAGCTCGAAATGGACCGCGCGATCGTTTGGAAGTGAAGGCCGTTCGAAGCGCGGACTGGCGCAGCTCGCTTCGTCGCTCTCCGGTTCTTTCGGACCCCGCACCGGTCCCATCGCCATTGAATTCCGTGACGGACTCGTCCGCATCGTGCAAACCACGTGCGATCGACGCAACGAGGTGCTCGCATCCGCGTGCGTCGCGTATGACCGGGCCGCGCCTGAGCGCGCGGCCGAGCAGATCAGCCGCGCCATTGCGGGTGGCGGCTTTCGCGGCCGGTCGTGCGTGATCGGGCTTCCATTCTCCGCAGTGCGTGCCGAAGTGGTGACCGTCCCTGACGGTGACGACGATCTCATCCGCAGCGAGATCGCGCGCTCCGCACCGCTCCGCTTCGGCTTCGACCGTGCGCAAGTGGACTTTGTGCGACTCTCCGACGGCCCGGGAACAGCACACGTTGCAGGCGCTCCCGTCGACATTGCCGCGATTCTCGCCAGCGCGACTGCCGTCGAAGCGATCTGTCATCCGCTCATCGACGAAGGACTTCTTCCGGACGCAGTCGAACCGAGTTTTGTCAGCGCCGGCCGGGCGTGCAGTCGCATGTTCCGGCGCGCGAGTGATCAGGAACGGGCGCGGATCGCGGTCGATCTCCACGATGACGGTGCGACCGCGTGTCTCATGCTCGGCGACTCGATTGCGTACTGCCGGATGACCGACGGGCAGTGCACTGTCGCCGATGTCGTCGCGATGTGTCAGCGTGACGGCGCCCGCTTTGCCAATCACGCCCAGGCCACCGAGATTCGACTGGTCGGCAAGAGCGCATACGACACCGCGCTCTCGAACGAGCTTGAGAATCGCTGCGCGATTCCTGTGCGCCTCGACGACGAGATGGCGACGCTCGGCCGGGCTTACGAGCGCATCGGTGTGCATGCCGACGGCCCGTCAGGATCCGGCGGCGCCGCGGCTTGGGGCGGCGTGATCGGCCTCGCGTTCCGCCCACCGTCGCGAATGACGGCACACGGCAGCGCGCATGCTCCGCGACGGGAGGCAGCATGACCCATCAGGAGATCGATCTTCTGCCCGCAGAGACTCGCGAACGAGTCACACTGGTGGGAACAACGGCGCGGGCGTATCGCACCGCGCTCGCGCTGACAATGGTCGCCGCCGCCTCCGCGATCGGAGCAGCGTTCGTGCGGGCTGATGCGCTCGAGGCGCGCGACCGCGCCGAGCGCACCCTGGACGACGCGCGGGCAAACGAGCAGTTCCGCCGGCGTCTCGAAGCGGATATCTCCACGCTGCACGCGGCGTTTGAACGGGTTCGGCGGATCGACGCCGACGTTCCATCTGCATCCATCGTGTCCGCGCTCGCCGATGCGCTACCGGCCACGGCCCACTTCGATCGAATCGAACTGTGGCAGTCCGGCAACACGCTGCGAGGTGCGGCCCAAGGCGCCGGCGATGACGGTGCAGCCGAGACGCTCGCAGTCCTGCTCGCGGCAATGCAGCCATTTCAATCGGTCTATCTCGACCGCGAGCTTCCGGTCCGCGACCCGCAACGTGGCGCGTTCCGACTGCGATTTGAACTGCCAACTGACCGCGCGTTCGTCCTCGTGACGGACGCGTCGGCGGAAACGGAAGACGACAATGACCATTGATCGTGCAACGCGTCGCCGCCTTTGGGCGTCGATGCCGATCGCGCTGGGGCTCGCGGTCGCCGCGACGTTTGCGGCCGCATTCGCTGCGCCGGCGCTGCGCGACGCGGAGCGCCATGACCAGGATCGCGAGCGCTTCGAGCTCGCTGCGCGGGCCTGCGACCGGACGCATCGGACGACGCAGATGCTCATCGCGGAACGAGACGAGCTGCGCGCCGAGTTCGCCTCGACTGCGCCTCGGCTCGATGCGGCCACGCTTGCGCTCTTCCAGTCGACTCCCGACGGTTTGCTCCAGTTGCATTATCGCGGTCCGTTTGCATCGATCGTCGCGCTCCTTGGCCGCGTCGATGCAGGTCGCGCGCTCAGCCTCCGCGAGTTCGCGCTGGCCCGCGATGCAGCTCAGCCGAACGAGCTCGTCCTGATGCTGACGCTCGAACCGATCTTCTCACGACAAATGGAGCACGTCGCCACGGAGAATCCATGAGCTTCCTCAACCGCAAACTCCATCCGCGCACGCGCGCGATCGGACTCGTGGCCGCGGCCGCCGTCGTCCTCTGGCTGAAGCCGATGGGGCTCCTGTTTTGGGCGCGCATCAGGATTCTCACGAACATTCCGCGCACCGCCATGGCCGACGAACAGCCCTCAGGCGACCTGGCGTGGTCACCGTTCGTGCCGGCCGCGCCTGTACTCGAGCCCATCGCATTGCCATTGCTGCCGTCAAGGAATCCATTTGTGCAAAGCGGAAATTCGCCTGCGACTGGCCGCGACACGTCCACCAGTCCTCACACATCGACCTCGATCGACGCATCCGGACGGTCGGGTGATGAGGACGGGGCAAAGTCGGGCGGTGATCCGGCCGACCATGCATTGACGGAACAGAGTCACGAGTCCGCGCAGACGGAAGCGGCACCGGCACCACCGGACTGCCGATTGCAAGGACTCGTGTCAGGACTTCCGATCGCGGTGATCGACGGCCGTATGTACCGAGTCGGCGACACCATCGCGAGTCTTGACGAGAGCGAACCGTTCACGCTCGTCGAGATCAAAGACACAAGCGTGCTCCTCGAACGAGCCGGCCGTGTCTACGAAATTCGAGTCGGTGCACCTCGTCAGCGACGCTCGCAAGACTTCCGCTGACGGCATTCCGGGTTCCGACTCTATGAGCCTGGCTTTTCGAGATCGAGCACTTTGAAGGACCTCCACATGCGCGACGAACGCCGTACGAACCGAGGCAGCTTGCCTAACTTGATGTCGCTCAGCCTTGTGCAGGGCGCGATGTTCATTCTTCCACTCGCAATCGCATCACCTGTCCTTGGACAGGGGACCGCGAATGCCGCCACCGAAGGCTCGATGAAGTCGACCGGCGGCGAGACCTTTACCGTCCAGTTCCAGGACACCGACATTCTGCAGGCACTGCAGATGCTGTCGATTCAGGGACAGCGGAACATCATCGCAGGCAAAGGTGTGAATGGCACCGTGACCGCGAACCTCTTTGATGTCACGGTCCAGGAAGCGCTCGACGTCATCCTGAAAGCCACCGACCATCGCTACGAAGAGGTCGGCAACTTCATCTATGTCTACACCCGCGACGAGTGGGAACAGATGCAGCAGGCGCGGCGCAAGAAGGAAAGCAGGCGCTTCACACTCGATTACCTGAGCGCGAAGGACGCGAACGAGTTCGTCCAGCCGCTGATCAGCGAGGTCGGCAAGGTGGCATTCATGGGCAACACCGAGAAGGGTGTCGCTCCGGATCCGAGCAACGCCGGCGAAGACTCGTGGGCGTTCCAGGCAATGCTCGTCGTCAATGATTATCCCGAGAACCTGCAGGCGATTGCTGACTTCCTTCTGGAAGTCGACACGCCGCCGATGCAGGTTCTTGTCGAGAGCACAATCGTTTCGACCCGCGTGAACGAGGACAACGCCTGGGGCGTCGACTTCTCGATCATCGGCAACGTGGACTTCGCGAACTTCACGAATCCGCTGTCGGCCGTCAACAACCTGATCGCCGGCAACAACGAGCCGGATGCGAAGGCGGACGACACTGCAGGCTTCCAGCCCGCTGACAACCGCGCGATCGCAGGCGGAACCAGCGTCGGCCGCACCAGCGAGCCGGGTGGCCTCAAGGTCGGCTTCATCAATGACAACGTCTCCGCGTTTCTGCGCGTGCTCGACGAAGTCACCGACACGATGATTCTCGCTCGTCCGCGTGCAACGGCACTCAACCGGCAGCGGGCACAGATTCTCGTCGGTGAACGCGTCGGCTACCTGTCGACGACGCAGACCGAAACGACGGCGACCCAGACTGTCGAGTATCTCGATACCGGTATCAAGCTGATCTTCCGGCCGTTCATCTCGAAGAACGGGTCGATCCGCATGGAGCTCGCGCCGAGCGTGAGCGAAGCCGTGCTGCGTCAGGTCACCGGTGCAAGCGGCGGCGGCGTCGTGATCCCCGATGAGAAGACGAACGAGATCATGGCGAACGTGCGCCTTCAGGACGGCCAGACGCTCGTTCTCGGCGGACTCTTTCAAGAGAAGACAACGATGTCGCGCCGGCAGGTGCCGGGACTTGGCGACATTCCGTTCCTCGGCGCCGCGTTCAAGGGCCAGGACGACAAGATCGAGCGCAACGAGATCATCTTCCTCATCACGCCGACGATCATGAAGGACGCGATCTCCGCGACGATGGGCCAGGACGGCCAGGCCTTTGCTGAGGCAGTTCGTGTCGGCGCCCGCGAGGGTCTGCTGCCATGGAGTCGTGACGCTCTGAGCGCGAACCACAATCAGGACGCGATGTCGGCCGCTGCCGGCGGCGACACGGAGAAGGCGCTCTATCACACCGAAGCTTCACTGCGACTCAACAAGAACCAGCCGGAGATGGTGATTCTCCGCAGCGAGCTCGACGCGAGCAAGCCGAGCAAGGCATTCGAGCGCGACATGATGCAGCGCATCATCGACAAGCGTTCGATGACGAAGCTCCAGGTCAAGGCCGATGCGGCCGCGGCCGCCGCCGCCTCGGCGCCGCCCGTGACCGATCCGCTCGCACAGCCGGCGACAGCCGTGGCGCAGGTGGCGCCGGAGGCAGGCGAGTTCGATGGCGAACTGCCAGTTGCCGACAATGGCGAGAGCGGCACGATGTCGCCCGCGATGGAGCCTCAGATGGAGAGCACTCCGGACGTGGAGTGCGAGACCGACTTCCAGAAGGAGCTCGAGTCGGACTGGGCCGCGGAATCGGGCATGGTCGAAGCACAGCAGGATGAAACGATCGACGACGCCATCGCGACTTTCATGCTGAACGCGACTGACTCCACATTGGCATCGCCGCAGGCACCGCCCCTCCCGACCGAGTCGTCGTCGACCGCCGACTCGACCCTCACCGCCAATCAGTCTGCGGCCATCTCGCCGCCGATCTACTCGTTCGCCGCTGCGTTGCGCACGCCGTTCGGACTGCCGTGGCTCAAGTTCCTGAACACGCCGACTGCGGGGGTCACGAGCTCGTCCAGTGCGATCGCCACCGGGAGCGAGCACCCCGGTGATTACGACGGCAACAACGACGGCTTCATGGAGATGCCGGAGTAAGAGAAGAAACTGTTCACGTGCACGCTCCTCAACGGGAGCGTGCACGATCTCCCTCGACGGCCACATCTGAATACTCGCACGGCTTCCGGAGCCAATCTATGCGCAAGCTGACTCTCCTCTCATCGCTCATCGTTTCCGTTCCCCTCGTGCTTCTCACTGCTTGTGCCGGTCCGACCAAAGCAGGCAAAGACGCGCGGGCTGCAGCGACTGATCGCATGCACCGGGCCACCAGCATCATCGTGTATGACCAGGCTCGTCAGAGCTTTGAGTCCGGTCAGTTCGACAAGGCGCTGAAGGAAATCGATGAAGCGATCTATCGCACGCCGCTCGAACCCAGGTACTGGGTGATGCGCGGGCGCATCCATCTCGAGAAGGGTCGGCTCGAGCAGTCGCTCGCCGACTTCAACAAGGCCATCGAGGTCAATCCGAACTACGCCGAGGCGATGTACTGCGCAGGCATCGTGCACGAACGATGGTCTGCCGATGACAAGGCGATCGCTTCGTATTCGGCGGCAGCAGCGGCTGACCCAACCAAAGTGGCCTACGTGCTCGCAGCCGCGGAAGTGCTCATCGCATCTGAACGCTATGAAGAAGCCCGGATGATGCTTGAGCCGAAGCTCAGCTACTTCGAAAACTCAGCACCGATGCATCAGTTGCTCGGCCAGGTGGCGATGCTCCGCGACGATGCCACGACAGCAGCCGTGCACTACAACCGTGCCATTCTGATTGATCCTTCACAGCCAATGGTGCTTGAGAATCTTGTGCGGGCGCTCTTTGAGTCCGGCCAGTGGAGTGAATGTCTGCAGAGCGTTCGCCGACTCCAGCGCGAGGGCAAGGGCGGACGCACCACCGAGCTGCAGCGCATGGAAGGTCGCTGCCTCGCGATGATGGGTCGCTCCGGCGAGGCACGCGTGGTGTTCTCGGAAATCACGCGCGATCATCCCGCAGACCCGCAGGCCTGGCTTGATGTGGCGACTGTTGCGTGGGATCTCGGCGATGTTCCCCGCGTTCAGACCGCCGCGAGCCGACTGCTTCGCATTGCTCCCGACCGGTACGAAAGCTACGTGTTTCTCGGCCTGATCGAGGAATTCAAAGGCAACGACGCCGCTGCCAACGAGTGGTTCCAGAAGGCAATCAAGGCCGCCCGCGCTTCCGGCGACGACCCCGAGTTCCTCCTTTCGCTGCGCAACGACCACGCGGGCGAACAGAAATCGGCCGCGGCACGCGAGCAGCCTTGAACTCGATCGTGGGTTGAATTCCCAATGACCACGCATCGCACCATTCTCGTCGTTGATGATGAGCCGCACGTGCTGCAGGTTCTCTCCGTCGTGCTTCGCGGAGCAGGTTTTCGCGCCGTCGCTGCCGAGGACGGAGCACTGGCGCTCGACTTCATGCTGCAACGCGGCGCCGACGCAGTCATCGCGGACCTGCATATGCCAAGGCTCAGCGGCTTCCAGCTCGCAGAGCGCCTGTACAGCACGCCGATGACGCGCACGGTTCCGGTCATCATCGTCACCGGACAAGTCGCGGCGCCGATCGCGCAGCTCTGGAACGTGGCGACGCCCAACGTCTGCGCCATCATGGTGAAGCCGTTCAGCCCCTGTCGCCTCGTCGAGAATCTGCACCGACATCTGAAACTGTCCGCGCTTCCGCATGCAGAGGCAGCTTGATGATGTCGCACTGTCTCCAGCCCGAACACCCGCAGCGAGCACTGGCAGCGGAAGTCCGTGCGCTCGGAGGCGTGTGGTTGCTCTGTGATGAAGGCGGAACGATCGTTGATGCAGAGCGCGCGGCAATCGACGATCCGATCGGGTCGCTCCTGCTCCAATCGCTCACGTTTCATCAGCTCCTTCGTCGTGTGACTCCCGAACTGCTGCAAAGCGCCAAGAGGATCGGTGAAGTGCTGCCTGGGCTCTTCGTGATCGCAAGTGTGCTTTCATGTCCGCCTGGCGCGCAAGGGGGGCATGGGCCGCGGCGGATCGGCATGGCGATCGTCCCGACCGCTGCGTTCGCGCACAGCGCTGAACTGTTAAGACTTGCGGCGAGCGCCGGCCTCGATGGCCATACTCTTCGCGCGACGATACTTGCCGGAAATCCGCTCGAAGCCCGCGAGATCGCGCGCCTGGCGCCGCTCATCTGTCTCGCACATCGCGCCGATGCGGATCGAGTGTCAGAGTGCGAGACCGGCGAAGCAGTCGGCCGCCAGCTCGCCGAGACGTACGAAGAAATTAACCTGCTGTACACGCTCGTCTCAGGCATGGCCGTGACCGAGGCGCCGGGACCATTCCTGACGCTCGCGTGCACCGAGCTCGTGGGGACGCTCGGGTTTTCGTGGGTGGCCGTGCGATTGCGCGCGCCGTTCGACCGCTTTGCGCCGCCCGAGGGTTTGATCGTCGTCGGCGAGCCGGCGATGGACCGCGAGCGCCTCACGGAGCTTTCAACGCGACTGCTGCTGGCGACTGGCGCGAAGTCGCCGCGCGTCTACCCGCGCGGACATCACGTGCTCACGGAAATGCAGATTGACGAGCCCGTCATCGCATGTCCGATTCGCCGCGAAGGACGCAGCAACGGCGTGCTGCTCCTCGGCGCGCGGCGTCATCGAGGCGGTGAGGTGGGCAGCGCCGATCTGCGGCTCGCTGATGCGACGGCCGGTCACCTCGGACTCTATCTTGAGAACGCGAGCCTGTATCGCGATGTCGATGCGATGTTTCTCGGCACGCTTGATGCGATTGTCACGGCGATTGACGCCAAGGATCCGTACACGCGCGGTCACTCGCAGCGCGTTGCGGCGCTGGCGCGCGAGCTGGCACGATCGATCGGTGTCGAAGAGCCGACGCTGCGCCAGATTCACATTGCGGGACTGGTTCATGACGTCGGCAAGATCGGCGTCGTCGAGACAGTGCTGCGCAAACCAGGCCGGCTTGACGATCAGGAGTTCGCGCAGATCCGCGCCCATCCGGAGATCGGGTGGCGCATCCTCAAAGACATTCCGCAGTTCCGTGACATGCTGGACGGCGTCCTGTCGCACCACGAACGCTGGGATGGCCGCGGCTATCCATATGGGCGCACCGGTCGTGACATTCCGCTGATCGCGCGCGTGATCGCGCTCGCGGACAGTTTCGACGCCATGAGCTCCAATCGAACCTATCGCACACGGCGGCCGCGCGCGCAGGTGCTTGCCGAGCTGCGGCAGTGCAGCGGTACGCAATTTGACCCTGATCTTGTCGAACCCTTTGTGGCCATGGACTTCGCGGAGTACGACCGGTTGCATGAAGAGCATGAGCGTCAGGCGTCCTTGGTGACGGGGGCGGCCGCTTGACGAGTGGTTGCCACGTGGTGCCTTGACCGGGTATCCGCCTCGAACAGCCGGTGGATCAAATTTCCATTTGACGAGAGCTGTTGCGGCTGAAGAAGCTGCCGCTACCATCCATGGCCGTGACCTCATTCGACAACGCCGGCCATGGATGGCTGGACGCGAATGCGACGGACACTTCCAGACGAGCGCTGGAATCGCATTGGTCCCTCACCGTCAAGGAGGACGGCATGCACATGAATCAGCACAGCAAGAACTCGGGGCCTACAGCGCGTACCGAAGGTTTTTCGAGCCCGTCGAGCCCGTCGAGCCCGTCGATCATGAAGCAACTCGTGTCCTCGATGACGGCGCGCGAACGACTCGTGGTGTGCTTGAAGTTTGCGGACGATCTGACACTCTCCGAGATTGCTGAGGTACTCGACACCGGCGTCGCCGAAGTCGAACGGATCCTCGAGCACGTGGTGGAGCGCGTCACGACGACGGTGGCGCACCCGAGCAGGAACTGAGTCGAGCGCTGTGCGGCGCGCGCACGAGAATTTGTGCGGAATCACGAATGGTTCGGGGCGAGGGGGAGGTCTGCCCGCGCCCGGTCGCTCAGGTTCTCGCGCATCGCCGCTTCAGCCGTGGCTACTTTCCGGCGCCCCGTCCGAGGCGGAGAGACGCCAAGCGGCGCAGCGCTGGTCACAGGCGCGCGGCGCGCGAGAGAGCCGGAAGCTTCAAGTGCCGGAGTCGATCGATGCGGCGGCGTATGCTGCAGGCTGCTCGCGCCGAATTCACCCGCATGGACCCACTCTCGCAAGGCCTCCTCGGCGCATGCGCCGCACACGCAGTCGCCGGTCACCGATTGCCCCGTTCGGCGTGGCTGATCGGTTTCGTGGCGGGCGTCGTGCCTGATGCCGACATCTT
>JAWXBD010000092.1:0-28773 GCA_034439815.1 Phycisphaerae bacterium | reverse complement strand
TCGCGCAGGCGCCGCAGCGTGCGGGCCAGGCGGCTCTCTTCGAACTGCCGGTCCATCACCTCGCGCCGCGCCTGTCCGACGAGCAGGTTCGCGGGATCAAACTCGCAGAGGACCTGCCACAGGAGCGACGCGCTCGCCTGCAGCTGCCGGCCGGTGCGCTCGGCGCCTGGATAGCGCTGCACAATCAGCCCGGCGACGCGTGCGATCTCGCGAAACTGTCGAAGGCCGAGTTCGCCGAGGTTGACGCTCTCGAGCAGATCGTCGACGAGGCGCTCGCCGGCGAAGCGTTCGTGATCGAGGTACTGCACGTATGGCGTGGTGCGTTCGGTCAGCAGTTCGAGTCCGTAGTCGTTGATGGCCAGGGAGAACGTGGCCGGCGCGACGCGTCCCAGGCGCAGCGCGAGGAGCACGGCAAGCCCTTCATGGACCAGCCGTCCTTCGAACGGATACAGGAAGAGATGATGACCTTCGTTGGTCACGGTGGTCTCGACGAGAATCTCGCCCAGGCGCGGTATGCGCGACAGTTCGCGCTGCGCCTGCAGGATCGGCGCCGCTGCAACCATCTCCGGTTCGTCCAGCCTTCCCTCCGCTGCATCGTGCAGGACGCGGCGCATCGCGCCCGCCAGCGCGGTCGACATCGGAAATCGCGAGCCGTCCCAGCGCGGCGTGAACGGCGTGTGCTGGCGCGCCGGACGGACCTGCGCGGCCAGATCGCGCATGCGCACAAACTCGAGTGCACGACCCGCAAAGAGAAACGAATCGCCTGGATGCAGCCGCGCGATGAAGTTCTCTTCGATCGAGCCGAGCCTGCCGCCGCGCACCCAGCGCACGGCGATCGTCGCGTCAGCGGCGATCGTGCCGACGTTCATGCGATGGAGCTGCGCGATCATCTTGTTCGTGACCGTGTATCGGCCGTCCTCGCCCAGCGACAGCCGACGAAACTGCTGATATGCCCTGAGCGCCTCGCCACCGTGCGTGACGAGATCGAGGCACCAGTCGAACTCCTGCCGCGTGATCTCGGCGAACGCCGCGGTCGTGCGGACCTCCGCGAAAAGATCCTCCGCAACGAATCCTCCGCCCAGGCCGATCGTCACGAGATGCTGCACGAGACAGTCGAGCGGACGCAGCACGCCCGGCCGCTCCTCGATCTCGCAGCGGGCGACCGCTGTGCGCGCCGCGGCGATCTCGACAAGTTCCATCGCGTGCGTCGGCACGCACAGCACACGGCAGCTGGCACCCGGCCGGTGACCGGACCGTCCCGCGCGCTGCATCAGCCGCGCGATGCCCTTGGGCGAACCGATCTGCACCACACGTTCGACGGGCGAAAAGTCGACGCCAAGATCGAGCGACGACGTGCACACCACGAGCGACAGGCGGCCGGCTTTCACCCGCGCTTCGATCTCTTCGCGCACTTCGCGATCGATCGATCCGTGATGCAGCGCGAGGCGCTCGGCCCATTCGGGCCGGCGGCGCAGAATCTCCGCGAACCATCGCTCCGCCTGCGAGCGGGTGTTCGTGAAGAGGAGCGTCGAGACGGCCGGGTCAAGCCATGCGAGCAGCGGGTCGAGCATCGCGAGACCGAGATGACCCGACCATGGGAAGCGTTCGATCGATTTCGGAAGCAGACTTTCGACGATGATCGGCCGATCGATCTCCGCGCGGATGACGCTCGCTTCGTTCGCAGGACCGACGGCGATCCGCGCGGCGGCTTCCGGCCTGGCGATCGTCGCCGACAGCGCCCACGTGCGCATCGTCGGCGCAAGCCGACGGAGCCGCGCCAGGCCGAGTTCGACCTGCACGCCGCGCTTGCTCGCCATCAGTTCATGCCACTCGTCGACGATGACACAGCGCAGGCTCGCGAACAGTTCCTCGGGATGCTCATTCGTCAGCAGGAGTGACAGCGACTCCGGTGTCGTGACGAGCACTTCCGGAAGCCGCTTGCGCTGCCGCGCACGTTCAGATGATCCCGTGTCGCCGGTGCGGCTTCCGACGGTGAACGGGAGCTCCAGTGCTTCGACCGGCAGGCGCAACGCCTTTTCGATGTCGCGGCTCACGGCGCGCAGCGGTGTGATGTACAGCACGCGAAGCGATGACATCGCGCCTTTCGGCGCCGGTCCTTCACGCACGAGCTCAGCCAGCGGACCGCCATAGGCCGCATAGGTTTTGCCCGCGCCGGTCGGCACGGTGAGGAGACCGCTGCGCCCTTCCGCGTAGGCGCGCCACGTTTCTTCCTGATACGGATAGGGCGCCCATCCCTGCGCGGCGAAGAACGCGCGCAGCGGGTCGAGCTTGAGATCGGCTTTGGATGGAGAATGCGCACGAACTGTCACACGCCGCACGATAGTCCAATCGCGACTTATGCCGCGTCGGAACGTCCGGCTTTCGCGTCCAGCATCCGACCGACCCGCACATACACGACGCTGGTTGCCACGAGCGCGAAACCGGCGGCGAGCATCGCGATCACTTTCCAGATGGTGCTGCTGCTCGCGAGGTCAATCGTGATGACTTTGAGCGCGACGACGCCGAGGCCGGCAAGGCCCGCGTATCGAAGCGGTGGCAGTCGCCGGGCAAATCCGGCCGCGATGAGCGCGAGCGAGAAAACGCCCCACCAGATGCTGAGGCCGGCCTGGCGTGCCGTCTTGTCGACGGTGGCATTGGAGACCTGCACCGCTTCGTCGACGAGAAAGGATCCCATCCAGAGAACGGTGAGCAGGAGTGCGCCGATCGTGATCGGATACCAGTACTGCATGTGTGGTTCGGCGGCGGGTTCGGCGGTGATCGCCTCTGTGGTCATCAAGCGATCGGCGGACCGGGCCTTCACGCGATGGAGGGCGATTGCCGCAATCACGGTCGCAACAAGCACGACCGCGCCGCTGGCCATCGTGAGATTCGCGAGGAACGGTTCATCGAACGCTCCGAATCGCATGCGCGGCAGCAGCGTGCAGAACGAAAGCCACATCGCAACGGCCATGATCGTCATCGCGGAGCACATGGTCGCAACGAGAGGCCAGCGCCGCAGCTCCGCGAGCACCACGCCGACGCAGCTGATCCCGGCGAGCGCCATCACACCAAAGCACAACGGACGACGCGCTTCGACACCGCCTAGCTGGACCGCCGGATCGAGCAGGTGCTCGAGCGCCATGCCAAGGCCGAGCACAACAAAGCCGCCCCCGATGAGAGCCTGCCGCGCATACTCGCTGAAAGATCGGGAGGTCCGCGCGGCGAAGAGCCACAGCACGCTCGCCGCCGCAACGAGCACGAACGTCGAGCCCGCGATCGTGGTTTTGTCGTCGATCGCGTATCGAAGCGTGAGGATGGTGACGACGACGAGCGAGGTCACGGCGCACGCCAGACCAAGCGGCCAGCGCACGCGGTCATGTCGAAACGCGAGCGCACACCACAGCGCCGGGGCAAGCGTCAGTGTCACGGCAAGCATCAGTCCTGCGGAACGTCCGGCGCCGACGATCCAGGCAACCGTCAGGCCGAGGGCTGCCAGCGCCGCGACGGCTGTTTCCCAGCCTCCGTTGCGAGCAGTGCGCGACGCCGCATCCCATCGGTGCGCGACGAACGCATTGGCGACACATGCAATCACGAGCCCAGCTCGAGACGATGCGAAGTCGAAATCCCACGGCCCAGGCGTGGGACCGCGCCCGCCCAGAAAGCTCGCGACGATCGCAGCGGTGGTGCCAAGCAGCAGCACCGGCAGCGCAAAGAAGCTGACTGCGCGCGTGCGGAGGCGCAATGACAGTTCAAAGGCACCGATCGCGACGGCGATCCAGGCGGCCGCAAGCGCGGTGCGATCAAGAAAGAGTCCGATCCCCGCGATGAGCAGCACCCCGCACTGCAGCCACAGCACGACGCCGAATGTCCACAGCGCGTCGGCGATCGAGCGCTCCTCCGGCGTCGCGGCATCACCGAACTGCAGTACGCCTTCCGCCCTCGGGCGCAGCGATGCGAGTCCTCCGCAGAACTGCACGGCGAGCGCCGCACTCAGCAGTGCGAGCGCAAGCGGCACATAGGAAAACGGATCCCTCGTCGGCGCGGAGCTGCCGATCGCCAGGGCGCTGATCATCGTGAACGCGGCCGTGGCGACGACCGGCGCAACGACGGACGACCGGCCGTGTGGACCGCCGTTGCCGCGCATGGCCAGCAGCAATGACTCGCCCACCGTCAATCCCCACCACACGCCGCCGAACAGAACTGTGACGATCGGCGACTTGTAGCCCACGTTAAGGAACCACGCGGCGGCCGCGATGAGATGGAACACCACTGTCGTCGCCCGCATCGCCATCGCGTTTGGAATGGTGCTTGACGCCAGCGCGAGCCCGATGCAGAGAAGTGCTGTCAGATGCACCGGCACAGCGAGCCCGGGCTCGTCGATCGTTCCAAGGATCACCGGGGCGAGATATCCGCCCAGCAGGCTGATCACGCCGACCGGCACCATGTGGGCGCGGTAGGTGATGGCGCCGCCGATTACAGCGATCGCCGTGGCGACCATAAGTGCCACGGTGGGCGAAAAGACCTGCAGCGGCGAATAGCCGGCGATGGTCGTCACGTACAGCGATCCGACGCCTGCCGCGGTAAGCCCGACAGCGGCGAAGCGTCCCCACTGCCGGCCCACGATCGCCCCGACCGCGAGCAGTCCGATCGAGAACCCGTAGGCGACCGCGAGGCGGACCGCCGGCGGCATCTTCTGCAGCCAGCCCTGGTCATAGGCGAACTTCACAAAGACAGCGACGGCCGCGATCACCACGAGCGCGCCGAACCACGCTGCGAGCTTCGCACCGACGAATCGCTCGATGCTGTCCGAGGAGACCGAGGATTGCGACGCACGCGCCGGCGCGGTCAACTGCCGGATCGTCGCAGGCGCGAGTGGATGGCCGGTTTCAAGTTCGGCCACTGCGACGGCCGCTGCGACGGGCGGCGCGACGGGCGGCGCAAGCGGCGGTGTGTCGATCGGCGCCACGAGCGGCGTCATGCTTGGTGCCGTGACCGTCACGGGCGCCGGTTCGATCGTCGCCGGCACGGACTCGGGTGCCGGTGGGGCGTGAGGCTGCGCTTCAGCGAGTCGGGCCAGTCCCAGCGACCGGTTGAGCTGGCGGACCTGCCGTTCCAGTTCATCGACTCGCTCCTGCAACCGATCAAACGGTCGATCGCGGTCCCCATCGAGCATCGGCGGAGTGTACCCATGTCGATCCGTGGGGCTCCGCTCGCGCAGGGTCGCCATCGCGGGTAGTGTTCGCGACATTACCTGCCACCTCTGTGGGAGCGGGCTGTTCCCAAAGCCGTCGGACGATCACCACATGCCGATCCCCACTGCCGTTGCCGCATCGTTGCTGCTCACAGCATCGTCCCATCCTGCGCAAGTGCCGCCCCCGCCGCCGGCCGACGCCGAACTCCTCGAGCTTCGCGCCCGCGTCGCGAAGCTCGAAGGCCAGGTCACTGGACTTGAGTCGGAGAAAGACGTCGTGTGGCTGGGCGAGGAACGGGCGAAGCAAATCCGCAGCGTCGTGCATGAGGTGCTTGCAGACTCCGACACGAGGACGAGCCTGCAGGACGCCGGCGCCCTCGCGGGCTGGAACAACGGCATGTTCATCAAGAGCGCCGACGGCAACTTTCTGCTGTCGATCAGAGGCCAGATGCAGATTCGGGCCGTCTGGAATTCGCAGGAGGACAGCCCGACGGATGACGATCGTTACGGAGTCGAGATGCGCCGGGCCAAGCTGTTCTTCACTGGTCACTTCATGGATCCGAGCTGGCAGTACGAGCTCGAGCTCGACGCGGACCGGGCAACCGGCACGGTGACTCTGGGCGAAGGTGCGTGGGTTCAGAAGAACCTCGGCGACGGTTTCAAGATCCGCGCCGGTCAGTTCAAGCCGATGCTCCTCCGTGAGGAAGCGGTCTCCGCGCGGCGTCTCCTCGGTGTCGAACGCTCGCAGGTCAACAACGTGTTCACGGCAGGCGTCGCTCAAGGCGTGCAGTTCATGTACGAGGCGGAGCGGTGGCGTGTGGCCACTTCGATCATCGACGGCTTCGGCAGCCGTAACACGGCATGGAACGCGGAAGACAGCGAATTCGCCGGCACGGCGCGCGGCGAGTTCCTGCCGATCGGCGAGTGGAAGGCCGTCGAGGATGACGTCGGCTTCGACGGCACGCCGCAGTCGCTGTTGATCGGCGCCGCGGCCGGCTACCAGCAGCAGGAGTTCGGCACGGGAACGGGTGGGGGCACTTTCAATGATGCCGAAACGAGCGACCTCCGGCTCACCGCTGACCTCACGTACAAAGTCAGCCGCTTCAGCATCGCCGGCGCACTCATCGTCCGCAATGTCGAGACCGAGGACGACGTGCCGGGGGCCTTCGATCGCGATCAGCTCGCTGCCGTCCTGCGGGCCGGTTTCTTCCTGACGGACGACATCGAGCTGTACGGCATGTACGAGTGGGGCGATCTCGACATCGCGGACCAGTCAGATCTGAGCACGCTGACGCTGGGCGTGACGAAGTACTGGGCGAAGCACGGCCTGAAGTGGCAGTCGGATATCGGGTATGGGTTCAATCCGGTTTCATCCGACTGGGCGCAGCCGAGCGCCGGATGGCGCGCGGACGCCCCCGGCGAGGACGGCCAGCTTGTGATCCGCTCGCAGCTCCAGCTCTGGTTCTGACTCTGGTTCAGGCGCAAAGCATCGGCGAAACCTCTCGACCTGCGTGCGGTAGGAGTGGCCATGCACTGACGAACCGATCGACGGACGTTCATGATCCAGCAAGGGCTCGTTGCGGTCGGTGTGCTCGGTGCTGGAGCGCACGCTGCGCCGACCAGCGCCCCCGCTTTGCCTGCTGCATCGGCTTCGGGGAACTGGCCAGGATTTCCGCAGCAGGATCCCGCGCTGGTTCGCGAGATTGTCGGTGCCTCCCAAGGCAACATCGCGCGTGTCCGGGAGCTGGTCACGGCCCACCCGTCGATGGCGAACGCGTCGTACGACTGGGGATTTGGCGCCGCCACAATGCTCGGGTTCGTCGACGTCGTTCAGGCTGCACTGACTGCGAATCCCGCACTCGCGCTGACGCGCGGTCCGCACGGCATCTCGCTGATCGCCCACGCCCGCATGGCCGTGACTATGGCCGTGAAGGCGGCGGGCAGGCAGTGATTCGACCGGGTGCTCGTGCAGAACGGTGAACACACGTTCTACCCGGTCGGCGCACCGAATGTGCGCATCGCGTTCACCATGCAGAACGACCGAGCCCGCCGCGTCGAGATCGTCGAAGATGCGTGGCTGGTGGTCGCGACGCGCGAGTGATTGAGTGATTAGGCCGGTGCCACATCCGGCGCGAGCCGTGTCACAACGCGCGCCGCCACGCAGTCACCCCACACGTTGAGCACGGTGCGGCTCATGTCGAGAATCCGGTCGACGCCGATGATGATGCCGATCGCCGACAGCGGCAGCGGATCAATGCCGCGCCCCGCAAGCGCTGCGTTTGCAGCGCTGATCACGATGACCATCGTGACGAGCCCGGCCGCGGGAATGCCTGCCGTTCCCGCCGCAGCGAGCGTCGCGGCGACGACGACCAGCGCGATCTCGCCCCACTCGAGCGACACGCCGTAGAGCTGAAAGAGAAAGAGCACCGCGACCGATTCATACAGCGCCGTGCCGTTGGAGTTGATGGCGCCGCCGAGCGGTATGACGAAGTTCGTCGCCTGCCGCGAGCAGCGTCCGTTCTCGACGCACTCCTCCAGCGTCACCGCCAGCGATGCATTCGACGAACTTGTCGCGAACGCTGTCAGCAGCGCGCGGCGGATGTCCCATGCGAATCGCCAGCCGTTGCCGCCGCCGAGCAGCCGCTGCAGGATCGGCAGGATGATCACGCCCTGAATCAGGAGACCGATGAGGACGACCGCCATGTACGCGGCGAGCGGTCCGGCGACGGCGCGCAGGCCCACCTTCGCGATGGCCGCCGTCACGAGCAGAAAGACGCCGAGCGGCAGGAGCACGAGCACCCACGCGACGATGCGGAAGAGAATGTCAGCGAGCCCTTCGAGCAGCGCGATGACGGGACGCGTGCGGGCACCGCCGAGCGCGGCGGCGACGCCGAACAGCAGGCCCGCGACGATCGCTGCAAGCGTGTTGCCAGCGGATGCTTCGGCAAAGAGATTGCGCGGAATCGCCTGCTGGGCGATCGAGAGGAATGCGCCGCTGAGTCCGAGTGATTCCGCGGAGCGCAGCCGGTCGGCATTGCCGGTATCAGCGGCAATCGCGGCAGCTCCCGTTGCGCGGAGCGCCGCCGAAGTCGATTCATCGGCGCCGGCACCGGGCGCGATCGACGTGACGAGCACCGCCCCGATGACTGTCGCGATCAGCGTGGTCCCGACGTAGAACGCGACGGTGACGCCGCCGAGCTTTCCGAGCGTCTTGGGATCGCTGATCGTCGTCATGCCGATCGCGACGACGACAAACACGATGGGAACGCTCAGCGCGACGAGCGGCCGGATGAGCACCAGATCGCCGAGATCCTGCCACCAGCGACTGGCGCCGCCACTGCTGTAGAGCCAGTCCCCCACGACTGCGCCGGCGATGAGTGCGATGAAGACGAGGACCGCTTGCACGGCGGTGCGTGACATGCGTGGCATGCTACAGCACGCGCTGGAGCCAGCATTGAAATCTGCGCAATCTGCGAAATCTGCGGTCGACCTCCCCTCCCGCCCGCGCATGAGTGTGTGTGCATCACGAACGGGGGTCTGGCGAGAGTCCGGAGCCGAGCGCGCCGCCGCACTCGCTGCACACGGTCCCGCCGGACACCGGATACGCACAGCGCGGGCAGAGGCCCGCGCGCGCGGAGGCGTCCGCGTACCGCGGTCCACGTCATGCCGAGCGCCAGCGCAATTGTCACCCAGAGCATCGTGTTGACCAGGACGCCGATCCAGATCGGACGGATCGGAAGGTGCGTCGTGCCGACGGCGAACGAACCGTTGCCAAGCCCGCGCTTGCCCGCCTCTTTCCAGCTGTGACACAGCGAAACACAGGGCCAGCCGTACGCCCAGTCCTCATAGATGCAGATGGTCTCGGGGCTCGACGGCGCAAGGGCTGTGAGAGCGGAGATCAAACTCCACGGCGGCAGCATGCTCGCCGGGAGCACTGCTGCGGCGCTTCCTTCCGGGCTGTCCCTTCGCGAGGCCCACGCTCGAACCGTCCCCGGTCGCGTCTGCGTTGCAATCGTCCAGCCCGCGTACTCGGTGATCTTCGCGGTCGTCCATGCAGGATGCGTGTGCATCGTCTGCCGGTACTCGGTCGATGTCATCGAGATCATCCACGCGACGGCGATGTTCAGCGCGGCGGCGATGAAGAGGAGGGCGAGTATTGGAATGATTCGGGGCCGCAGCGGACGTGCCTCGATGAAATTCGGTGTTCTCCGACGGAGCAGTCGGCCGCAGAGTAACATAGATTTCCTGGCGGATCAGTATCTACCCCGTTGAGTCGATTGCCCGAAACGAGGGCGCCCGCTCCGCATGGGTTGTGTCCATTGCGATTCGATCGCTGCTCGGTGCCGTCGAGCGGTTCGAACCGACACGCCGCGCGGGAGCGTCACGGTGGTACGGACTTCGACTGCACCGCACCGATGTTGCGACGAACGGCCGAACAAGCGAAGTCATCGTTGTGCGCGACGAGGCAACGCGCGAGATGCTCTCCTCGGCGATCGAGGCGGCGACGCGATCGTCACGCTGACCGCAGCGATAACGCGCCGTTTCACGGCCGCGTGCACTCCGCCACGTAAATCCGCCCTCCCGCGCGGCCGATTCGCTCGCACGCGCTCGCCAGTGCAAGCTCAAGCGTGAGCTGCGCATCGTCACGGATCACCTGCACGTAGGACGGAAGCGGTCGGCTCGCGATCTGCGGCTGGTTGATCGCAGGTGGCGCTGCGCCGAAGCGCGTCGCCGCGAACGCCAGCGCCGCGACCGTGATCACCGCGACGCTTCCTCGTGCCACGCGGCCGCGCAGGCGCTTCGCGGCTACGGCGCGATCAAACGCATCGAGGCCGCGTTGCAGTGTCAAACGTCGAAGTTCCTGGTCGTTGTTCATGTCAGGCATGTCGTTCATGAAAGCTCTCCGTCGATGGCTTGGCGCACAAGCTCGCACGCACGGCGGAGGCGGCTGTCCGCTGCGGCGCGTCCGATTCCCATCAGTGTTGCAAGCTGCGTGAGCGTCGATCCAGTGCGGGCCCGCAGTTCCAAGATCGATCGATCGTGCGGCGCAAGCGCGTCGAGCCTGCGGAGTTCCTCCCGCATCCCGTCGAGCAGCTCCACATCCGACACAAACTGCTGCGCCTCGGGCCGGGAGCCGGCGACGCGCTCCTCGCGCATACGTCGCGCGAGTTCAGCGCGGAGCATATCGATCACGACGTTCGTGACGATCCTCTGCAGCCATGCGTCAAGTTTCGACGCGGACTCGCAATGCGCCGGCGCACGCGCCACGCGCAACCACACGTCCTGCGCCGCATCGGGCGCGAGATCGCGACGACGCACGAGACGCCGGTTCGCTTCGCGCTCGACAAACTCGCAACGCAGTTCGAAGAGCCGCACATAAGCGTTGCGATCTCCGCCGACCACCGCAGCCGTCAACGCGGACACCGACTCGACTGCGCTCTCCATCAAGGAAGAGCCGCTCGTGGCCGGTGCGCCGCGCCCGTCAGCGGGCTCGTAAGTTGTCATGTTGACGGAGGTCATACGAAGCATCAGGAAATGGCTGCATCAGGCTGATCAGACACTGGGCCGCACACCAGCTGAGGCCGGCAGTGCATTGAGCGCCGCACGCGCCGTTGCCACGTCGGCGTCCGTGCCGTGCACGAACAGCTTCCCCGTCTCGCGGTGGATCTTCACGCTGAATTCCCGCGAATGAGGCGTTGTCGAAAAACCCGCATCGATCGCGAGAATCACCGCGTCCTGCGCCGCTTCGATGGCAGCACGCTCGGCCCTGTCTGCAAGTGCTGCGGGCAGGCGAAACATCGCGACGGCCGGTGCCGCCTTGATTGGAATGATGAGGATCCGCAGAAGACCGAAGCTGGCGTGTGTGGCTGCGGTATTCCGGACATTGACTCGGATCGTGACGGCACGCCTGACTGCACCGACCTGTGCCCGCGCGATCCCGCCAAGGTGGATCCTGGCGTGTGCGGGTGTGGCGTTGCCGACATCGACTTGGACGGCGACGGCGTGATCGACTGCTTCGACAACTGCCCGCTCATTCCCAACCCAGGTCAGGAAGATGGCGACGGCGATGGCGTCGGTGATGCCTGCGAGCCGCTCGACAGCGACGGCGACGGCGTGATCGATGACCTCGACAACTGCCCGATCGATTCCAATCCCGAACAGCTCGACACCGACGGCGACGGCGCAGGCGACGCCTGCCACGGATGCCCGTCGAGCGCCCGCGATTCAGATGTGGACGGCGGGCAGGACGACTGCGACAACTGCCCGCTCGTGCCCGATCCAGGCCAGGAAGACGGTGACGGCGATGGGATCGGCGATGTCTGCGATCCGGCATGCGGCAACTCGCCGAACGACTGGTGTGTGGCTTCGCTCAACAGCAGCCCGTTCTGCTCGGACGCCGTGTGCTGCGCCACCGTGTGCGCCGCTGATCCGTTCTGCTGCATGACGCAATGGGACGGAATCTGCGCCAGCGAAGCCGGGAACCTCTGCGAGCTGTGCGGTGGTGGCGGCAGCAACTGCTGCTTTGCCAACGGCGGAACGGGCTGCGACGACGCAGGATGCCAGGCGACGGTGTGCGCGATCGACGACTTCTGCTGCGCAGTGAACTGGGACGATCTTTGCGTGAGTCTGGCCGAGGCCAACTGCGGCACACTCGGCGACGGATGACGTCACACGCACGGAACCCTGTGCTGCCCTGAACCGCAGCCAGGCAACTTGACGCAAACAAGGCCCCCGGCATCCGCCGGGGGTCTTTTCATTGGGACGGAGCTGAGCGCGGATTCTCAGCCCAACTCCGAAAATGAGACTGGAAATCTGCGCAATCTCCGGTCGACTCCTCGGGTACGCGCGCTCCGCCGCGATCGCTCGCTCGCCAGACGAGTCGACCGCAGATCGTCAGCCTCACGACCTGTGGCCGAGAGTCGCCGACACCGGGATCTGCGAGCATACGAGCAGATGCTGGAGACTCGACGTCCCACCTGCCCGCACTGCGGCTATTCACTCGCGGTCATCGCCGGTCCGCGATGCCCCGAGTGCGGATGGCGCATCGACCTGACGACGCTGTTTCACGCGGGCCGTGCCGCGCTGCCCAAACTCACACCGTTCGTCATCGTGGCCGGGGTGGTGCTGGGACCTGTTATCTTCACGGCTGCTCTCTATTCCTTCACCGCCGCGGGGGATCTGCCCCTTAAGCTGCTCTTTCCGTTCACGTGGCTCGTCCTCGAGTTCCTTCCGTCCGATGCTGCGTTCCTTGGCGTCGGCGCGGGTCTGCTCCAAGGCCCGTTCTACGGTTTTCTGCTGGGCCTGTGTTTGCCGCCGAAGCGGTACGCGCGCGTGGACGCTGGTGTTCGGCGCGCACGGCCTCGCAATGGCTGCTGCACTTTTCCTTTGAAAACGCCGAAGCTCACGTGACATGGTCGATGAATCCTCACACGCTCCTCGGTTGCGTGAGCCCGCTGAACCGTGGGGCTGTCCGTCTCGCTGTCCGTTGTGTTCGCGTTGAGCTCGGCGGTTGTCCTCGCGCTGGCGATCGCTGCGATGGTGATGGCGCAGCCACTGCTGGATTGAAGCGCGAAAAGCGGGAAGAGGCGACCTCGCCTCTTCCCGCTGCTCAACGCACGAGATCGTCTTCTTCGGCTCAGTGATAGCCGATCAGAATCGCATCACCTGTGTGTCCCGGTACAGAAATCGTGTTCTGCACGCCGATGCCAAAGCCGACGGTCGGTGTCGGGAACGTGAGCGAGCGAACGCTCTTGCTCGTTTCGCACTTCACGGAACTCCACGTCGAACCGTTGAATCGCAGCATCGTGCCAAAGTCGCCGGCAGCCCAGACGTCGGGCGATCCTTCAACGCAAACGATCGACTTGAGGACCTCGTCCGTCGGCGTGCCGTAATTCACCGCCTCGAACCGGTCGAGCGTGCGCTTGTATCTCAACACGACGCCGTCGTGTCCAGCTGCGTACACATCGACGAACGGCAGAGCGCCGCGCGCATCGACGGACCGAAGCCACGTTCCGGCTTCGTTGGCGATCAGCGGGGACACATCGACCCAGTTCAGTGTCGTTCCCGCAAGTCCAGTCGCGCGCCATGCCTTGCCGACATTCCCCTCCTGCCCGACCACGAAGAGCGTGCTCGTGTCATAGATGGTTGCACAGCTCAGGTTCGCATTTGAACCGCCCGGTCCGTTCAGCAGCTCCCAATCCACACCATCATTCGTAACGCGATAGACCTTGTTGTTGTCGCCAACGGCCCAGTAGGTCGCGCCCGATTGCCATTCCACGGAGTGAATTGACCCCGTGAGATCGGCATCGGTCACGGCTGACCACGTCATCGTGAGCGGGTCGCGCCACCACGCCGAGGGCGAACTGCTGAACTTCGGATCACCCGCAGCGACCGCGTTCCCCGTTGAACGCAGAGCGATCGAACCGAGCCAGGTCACATTGAATGAGCAGAGTTCCGGTGTCCAGGACGCCCCGCCGTCGGTCGTGCGATGGATGCCCGCCTGGCCGACGACCCATCCGTCGGACGCCGAAGTGAACGCCGAATCGTTGATGCGCCAGAACTGATACTCGTGCGTGGTGTCGCTGACGAAGCTCGCCGCGCTCGCACCGCCGTCGGTCGCCTTGCGAAGATAGCCGAACGAACCGACGACCCAGACGGTTCCTGCATCATCACCCGCGATACCGATGAGCGGCGCCGTGAACGGTCCAGTGTCGTTGCACGGCTGCGCGCCGCCGCTCGGTGACACGAGACTCCAGACGCCGTTCGTCGCACGCTTGTAGATGTGCCCGCCGTAGCCGCACGCGAGCGCGTTGCCGCCTGACCACGCGTGGCCTCCGTAGAACGTCTCGCCGTTGGATGGTGCAAGCGATTCCTGATGCCAGGTCACACCGCCATCCGTCGTTCGGAACACGGAGCCGTTGTGCGATCCTACGCCGCCCACGATGTAGCCGACTGCGTTGTCGACGCCGGACGCATTCGGTTCAAAGACGATGTCCCACGGTTCGAACCCGGGGTCGAGCGTGATGCCCACGCCGTTCACGTCGAAGAAATCCGCTGGGTACCACTTGTCGCCGTCATCGCTGTAGAACGCGGAGCCCGGCTCAGCGCCGACGACGAGCCGCTGACGATCATTGCCCGGCACGAATTCCAGCGCGTAAAACTCGTAATCCACTTCGGTGCCCCAGACCATGAGCGTCACCGGATCCCACGTCGTTCCTCCGTCGCTCGTTCGGCGGAGAATGTGCTCGCCGGCAAGCCAGCCTGTGCTGGCATCGGCAAAGCGGACGCCCCACAACGTGGCGCCGTCCAGCGGATGCGCCGGGTCGAACACCACAGGGAGCTGACTCCACGGCCCGGTGGCCGAGGGACTTGCAAGCACGAGGCCGTCGCGCCCACAGGCCCAGCCTTCGACGCCTTTGTCAACGTAAATGTCCAGCAGCGTCGACCGGGCCGTCGACGGCGTGGACTGGAAGACCCAGTCGGGCGCCCCGCTCTCCCGATAGCGGATGCGGGCGCCGTCTTCACACGTCCACACCCGGTAATGCGCAGGATCGGCCGGATCGATCCACGCGTGCGCGTCACGCAGTTCGCCGTTCATGACGTGTTGCCATGTCGGCGCGGCCTGGAGCGGCGCGGCGGATACTGGAGAAGCCAATGGCCATGCGAGCGCGGACAGCAGGACGCAGGGCGCGGCAACAGTTCGAGACATCATGAGCACGATCTCCTTCGCGTCGCGCCGCCGGACACGGTCACGAGCCATCTGCGAACTGATCGACGGGATCCGGAATCAGCTCGCTGAGTCATGCGCATCCCGGCGCGGAAATCCGCAGCGTGATTTCAAATAGTCAGCGGCGCGGCAACGAACTCGATCGTCGACGCTCGCGAGACCACCGTTCGCTCGGGGGATCGTTCACCGAGCGGGATCGCAACAAACGCTGCGAGAGCGACGGCCGCCGCGCTGAGCAGCGCTGCGGCGCGTGCCCGCCCAACGCGCATCGTTCCGCGCGAGATCGGCCACGTGGGTGTTTCCAGTGCGTGCTCCACAGCGCGCCACGTCATGCGCTTGCGGGCGCGAGCCCGCGCCGGCAGTGCGCGACGCTCGTCATTACGGACGACCCGAAGCACAACCTCATCAGACACGCGGCACTTCCTTCCAGCGCGCCCGCAAGCGGCGCAGCGCTCGGCGCACACGGCTCTCTGTCGCGGTGACGCTGATCTCCAGTGTTTCGGCGACGACATCCATCGTGTGGTCTCGTGCGACGCGCAGGTGGAGCGCTTCGCGGCCGTCGCACGACAGCGCAGCGAGTTCGGCATCCAGACGATCGAACTCGGATTGTTCGGTCGACGCGGCATCGCTCGCGATCACCGCAGACTCATGGCGAGCGCGACTTCCTTCGCGCTTGATCCGGTCAATCGCACTCGTGATCGCGACACGCGCGAGCCATGCATCGAGCGCCGCCATCGTCGTGGTTTCCGCCATCCCGCGCAGTATCCGCATCCACGCGTCGTGCACGCAGTCGCAGGCAAAGTCGTCGTCACGGCGCGTGCGCTCGCGCACGATCCAGAACATGCGGTTGTACGGGCGTTCGTAGAGCTCAGCCACGGCATCACGCGCACCAATGGCAACGCTGCGTGACACGCGGCGCGCCCAGTCGTCGTTCAGATCTGTGGTGCGTGGCGAGGACATCGCGCGCGATCATCGACCGCGGGGGGTTGTCGGTGCCGCCGGAGTCTTCGGCGCAAGGTCCCCTTGAAATCCGGGCACACGGGCGCGGAACACTTGGCGCACAAGATCCCGTTCCGCAGACGAGCCGCGCACGATGAGCAGCCGCGAACCCTCGTGATACTTCGCGCGGAATGCCGGTGACGAGCCGTCGAGTTCGACAGCGATCGTGACGGCGTCGAGGACCCGCTGCACCTCTTCCTTGGGAAGCTCCTTCATGGCGGAGAGGTCATGGATGAGAAAGCTGTCGAAGTTCGCGGCCGTCCCGACGGCCTTGAGATGGCCGACGATGCTGCCTCCCGGGAAATCGACAGAGAGCTGGCCTGTGACTTCGCGTGATTCATCAGCGTCGCGCTCGGCTTTCTTCTGTTCGGTCAGCTTCTTCGCTTCAGCGAGGAGCCGCTCGAGCGTGCTCGTCGCGGTTTCGAGCTGCGCTTCGCTGCCTCGGATGACGAGCGAGTTCGCGGATTCAACATATTCGACGTTGGCACCACTCCCGCGAGCGATGGTGTCCGCGAGACTCTCAAATCGGCTCGGCCGCCCGACGACCGTTCGGTGATCGCGACCCCACGCCGCGTCGAGCGGCCAAGTTTCGGTGCGCTGTGCCGGCGATGGCGAATCGGCCGAGGCCTGCGGCGCTCCCTGCCAAGCGGACGGAACCGCCGGCAACGACAGAAAGAGCGAAAGGAGGATTGCAGAAACTGGTGTGAACATGTGGTACCTCCGGCGACCAAACGATTGCCGCACGCGGGACCCGGCAGCAAAGTTGCAAGAATGTGCTGCTTGTGTGAACAGTGGCGCTCCATGCGACCCCTGCATGAGATGAACCGCCAGGCAACAGGGAACCAACCAGATCCTCTTCTCCTGCTTGCACGGTCCACCCAGAAGCCGCGCGATCCGAAGCTACTCTCCTCCGCTGCCCCATTTCAGAGGAGGAGTGAGCCATGGCTGCAAGAATTCAACACGGCGGATATCCGGCTGCGGCCGCCTTCATTGCGGGTCTCGTCACGTCCGCGCACGCAGGCATCGTCTTCGACGAGTCGGTGTCAGGCGACCTCTCCGACGATCGTTTCGCGCCCTCCGCGCTGGCGCTCGAGTCGGGGGTGAACAGCATCACGGGGACGTTTGGCATCTCTCCCGATCCCACCATGCCCGACCTTGACTATGTCACGGTGACGGTCCCGGTTGGATATGAACTCGACAGCTTTGTCGTACTGGCGGCGAATGTGGGCGGCGCGTTCTCCTTCGTGGGCATGGAGCTCGGCGACATCGTGAGCATTCCGTACGACTGGCACTCGATCGAATCGCCGCTCCTGGGGTGGGCGCACTTTGGCAGCGCTTCCGTCGGATTCGACCTTCTCCCTGAACTCGGCAGTGCGCCGGGCGCGGTCGGGTTCGATGGTCCGCTCGGTGCGGGGCAGTACACGCTGTGGATCATGGAACTCGACAACTCCAGCGAGTACTCGTACTCCTTCGGACTGCACCTCACACAAGTGCCGGCGCCTGGATCGATCTCGCTGCTTGCTATCGCCATCGCGCTGTGCGTTCGCCGTCGGCGCAGATGAGCGCGCTGGTCGCTACCGCTTCCCCCGGCGGGTGTCCTTAGCCGGCTTGCGGAGTGGTGCGGCCGAGACCTGCGGCGCGACATCGATACCGAACACGTCCGAAACTGCACTGTCACTCAGGACAACCGCGCCGCGTCGGACGCCGGGTGACGGCCTCCGCTGTCGCCGCCGCAACGAGTTCGGTGTGATCAACGCCCCGCAGCGTGTACAAAAGTTCGGGTCTGCTGTCGAGCCGCGCGCCGATCCCATACATCACGGCGGCAACATGCTTGCACATGCCCGCCCAATCAGGGCAGGAACAATCCATGCTGAGTTCCTTCGGCGCAGGAAAGAGCCCGCTGTCGCGATCGGTCACGACTCGCATGACCCGTTCAGAAAGGCGACCCTGCAGCAGGTCGAGCACCGAGCCGACTTCACAGGCGCACTGCTTGACGATGGTTCGCCACCGCACGGCGCTCATCGCGGTGACCCGGATGTCCACCTCGTACAGCTCGGAGCCCTGCACCAGCGCCTCGACCGCGCCTTTGCGCACGGCGAGATGACACACCGACCCGTTGCGGGCATACGTCCGGCCGTGCCTTGACACACAAACTTGTGCACCATCACCTTGCGCGTCTGTCCGATGCGGAACGCGCGGTCGGTCGCCTGATTTTTTACCGCAGGATTCCACCAGCGATCGAAATGGATGACGTGCGTCGCTGCGGTCAGATTGAGCCCTGTGCCTCCCGCCTTGAGCGAAAGGACCATGCAGGACGGACCGTCGGACCGCTGAAAATCATCGACCATCGCCTTGCGCTTGCTGATGGCGGTGCCGCCGTGGAGGACGAGCCCCGCTTCGCCAAAGAGCCCGCCCGCAAAAGTCGCCAAGGGTGCAGCGATGGCGGCAAACTGCGTGAAAATCAGGACCTTTTCCTGCCGGCTCGCGATCTCCTCGACGATCGTCCGGAGGCGCTGAAACTTGCCGCTGTCCTCCGGCCGAAATGCTCCACCGCCCAGCCACTGATCGGGATGATTGCACAGCTGCTTGAACCGGGTGATGAATCCGAGAATCACCCCGCGTCGGGCGATGCCTTCGCGCGCGTCCTTCAGCGATTGGCCAAGTTCGCGCACTGCATCCTCGTACTTCGCCGCCTGGCGTTTGCTCAGCGGGCAGGACGTGCAAAGCTCCGTCTTGTCGGGGAGATCCGCGATGATCGATCGGTCGGTCTTGAGACGGCGCAGGATGTACGGCGCCACCAACGCACGCAACGGCTGGTACTGGTTCGCCGGCCGCCGTTCGAGTCGCTTGACGAACACTCCGAACGTTTTGACCGATCCAAGCAGACCCGGGCACGCAAAGTCGAAGATCGACCAGAGATCCGTGAGTCGGTTCTCAACAGGCGTTCCAGTGAGGGCGATGCGCGTCCCCGCCGTCAGCGCCTTCACGGCGCGCGTCTGGCGAGCCCCGGGATTCTTGATGGCCTGCGCCTCGTCCACGATGGCGATCGACCACGTGACCGTGCTCAACTCGGGAGAACCAGCAGCGCCGGTCGCCGCTGGGCGCGCGGCCGTTCTTCCTTCATCCGAAGTAAGAGCGCCAGCACCTGGATCGTCTTTCCGAGCCCCATGTCATCGGCGAGGCATGCGCCCAGGCCAAGTCGAGTCAGCGTCCACAGCCAGCCCACGCCGGTCGATTGATAAGGACGCAGCGTCGCTCGCAGCCCTTGCGGGGGCACGCCGACGGGCGCACTGTCGGGTGAGCGGAGTGCGCGGAGGTTCTCTTCCAGCCACGCGCCCGCCCGGACGTCCGACCAGTCCGCGTTGTCCGCACTGCTGAGAACGTCGGACGTACCATCGATCGCAGCGCCTGCGAGGAGTCGCATGCCCTCGATAAAGGACACGCCGTCCACCGCCGTCTTCTGCACGCTCTTCCACTGCTCGAGCGCGCGCCGGAGCTTCTCGCGATCAACCTCGACCCAGCGGCCCTTGAGCAGCACGAGGCCGTTGGACCCATTGAGGATCCGCGCCGCCTCCTCGCGTGTGAGTTTCTCGCCGTCCAGCGCCAGCGCGACGTCGAAGTCGAGCATTGCATCAGCACCGAATGCGGTGGCGCGCTTCTGTCCGATCGCCACGCCGACACGCACTCGCGAAGACTGCGTGGCCCGCCGACTCCACCAGTCTGGCACGCGTACGAGAAGCCCGCACTCTTCCAGCAGCGGGATGTCGCGGAGCAGCTGATGAGCCTCTGCGGGAGTCCAGCCCAGCGGGTGAAAGAGCTCGCCGGAATCAACCAGCTCCCGGACCCACGGCGCGCGTGCCGCAGCCTGTTCCACCGGTGCGAGCAGTCGAGTCAGTTCCGCGCGCCTTCGCGCGCCGGCATACTCCTCGAGCGCGCGGCCGAGCGGTTGATACTGCACACGGCCGCCATCCAGCAACTTGGGGGCATAGGTCGCGAGAAACGCAAAGGGGCGCTCAGGATCCCGCTTGTTCTCGGCGAGGTGAAACGAGACACGCCCGACCCGATGCCACGCCGCGCCCGCGCTGCTGCGCCGCGTGAGCCACGCGCCGAGGCCTCCCTTCTCGTTGGCTACCTCGTGCTGCACGCGCGCGTCGAGCGCACCCCACAATTCAGCGAGCGCCTCCGTCCGCAGGTACTCACCACCGCGCATCGGCGGAGCGCTCGCGGAGATCGATGCAAGGTCATCGATCGGCGGATCGATCGCAGTAAGCACGTCATTGCCTCCCGCGGATCGACGGCACAGCTCCGTCATGTACCGCTCGGCAAACGTGCGCCAGAATGCGACTGTCGCTGACACGGGCGGGCGATCCGGCAGCATCGCGAGCGCCAGCAGGACATCGGCGGTGCCGTGCTGCGCGGCGCTGCGAATCTGCGTTTCGACCGAATCCGCGACGCGGACGTCCGGCGGCGGCGCCGACGCTTCTGCTGCGACGATCAGGTGCAGCGAAGGAGTCAACGCGAGATCGAGAAGCGAGTTCTCACGTCCCGTCGTGAGGGCATGCTGCACTGGTGCGTCGGACATCGGAGGATCCGCAGGATATGGCCACGGGGCGAGTGCAGATGAGCTTGCCCGCGGGACGCCGCCCTGCAATTCAGCACGCCTCCGCGTATGCTGCGGGGCTCGGACTCCCTGCTCCGCCGCGCACCATGAACAGTGCGCGATATCTCACTGAATTTTGGCCCGATTCACACGCCGTCCAGACGTGTGCTCACGACGCTTCCCAACATGCAATCGCCGCGATCTATTTTCCTGCTCTGCTCGGCTGTCTCGCTCCTCTGCCGAACCGCCTCCGCTCACTTCCCCTTCCTCGTTCCGGATCGTGGCGGCGCGACCGCGACGCTCATCATGAGTGAGACGCTGAAGCCGGACGACCGCGTCGAACTCTCGCTGCTGAAGCATGCGCGATTGGTGGTCCGGAGCGCGGACGGATCCGAATCGCCACTCGCCGCGCCAGACGCGTCGCACGACGGCGCGTCGTTGCAGCTCGCAGTCGCGGGCGGCGGCACACGAGTCCTCGCCGGCCACATTGACCTCGGCATCATGCAACGCGGAACTGGGCCGGCGCACGTGCTGGTGTATTACCCAAAGACAATCATCGGTGATCCGTTCGACCCTTCGACGCGGCTCCAGGGTCGGGCACCGATCGAGATCGTGGCGGAGCGCACGGATCGCGGCGTTGTGCTTCGTCTGCTCGTTGATGATGCGCCTGTCGCCGGCTCGGCGATGCACGTGCTGGGGCCTGATGGCAGCGATGTCGAGATGACGACGGATGCGGAGGGCCGGACGCCGGTCCTTCCGAGCGCGGGCCGGTACGGCGCGTGGGCGAGGCATTGGAAGGACGAAGAGGGCGAGCGGGACGATCGTGCATACGTGCAGGTGCGCCGCTACGCGACGCTGGTGATCGATACGCCGGAAGCCTCGCGCGGCGCGGTCAGTGTCGCGACGCTGCCACGGCCGGTCGCCAGCTTCGGCGCCGCGGTGCTCGATGGGGCGCTCTATGTCTACGGCGGCCATACAGGCGCTCGACATGACTACTCGACCGCAACAGTGTCCGGGCGCTTCAGCCGTCTTGACCTCTCCGCTCCGCCAACGAGCGACGTGCGATGGCAGGAACTGCCAGGCGGCGTTGCGGCGCAGGGGCTGAATATCGTCGCGCACCGCGACTCGATCCTCCGCGTGGGCGGCATGGAGCCGCGCAATGGTGTCGGCCAGCCTGCCGACAATCACTCGCTCGCTGATGTCGCGGCGTATCGCACAGGATCGGGAGGATGGGAATCGCTGCAGCCACTCCCCGAACCACGTTCGTCGCACGACGTGGTCGTGGTCGGCGACACGCTCGTCGTCGTCGGCGGCTGGCGGATGCATGGTGCCGGCACGACGCCGACGTGGCCCGACGCAACGCTGCTCCTCGATCTCACCTCCCAAGGCAGCGACTGGGAGCGCGTGCCGCAGCCATTCCAACGTCGCGCACTGATCGCCGCCGTGCTTGAGAAAGACGTGTTCGTCATCGGAGGCTTTGATGAACACGACACACCGCGGCTCGATGTCGACGTGCTCGATCTTCGCACCCGCGCCTGGCGCAGCGGGCCGCCGATTCCGGGTTCGCCGCGCAATGGTTTCGCTCCGGCGGCCTGCGTGCACGAAGGGCGTCTCTACGTCAGCGTCGCAACGGGCGAGATCTTCCGCTTGAGCGAGGACCGCGCGACGTGGGAACTCTTCGCGCAAGCGACGCCGCGCATCGTGCACCGCCTCGTCGCATGGGGTGACGAGATTCTCATCGTCGGCGGTGCCCGCGAGGCGGCGATGACCGATCTCATCGAGTCCGTAGCGGTCCACGGTGGACCGGCGACTCCGCGCATGGGCGAGTTGGCGGTGGCCAAGCAGCGTTGGACGCATCCTGACGCCGAGCGTGTCGAGGCCCTGATGGGCATGGTGGATGATGCGTTCGAAACGCTCGTGCGCATCGAGGCATCGGGCTGGAGCGCGCCCACAGGCGAGCCCGGTCTCGTCGCCGTCAAGGAAGTCGATCGCCTGCTCGTCCATCTCGCGGAAGTGCCCGCGGAAGCGGCCAGCGTCCCGGACGGATTCCGTTCGCTGCTGGAAGCCAACGCAGAGCGCGCCGGCCGTCTTAAGAAGCTGCTTCAGAATCCAGACGCCGACCCCGTCGCGCTCTCGGCCCAGTTCGCCGAACTACGCGCGTCGTGCACTGAGTGCCATCGCGCGTATCGATGAGCGAGCGAGTTCTTCCCGCCGCACAACCTGCATGCAGTAGCCGCGACGCCGTCCGTTGATGCGGCGACGGCGGTGCCGGGTCGAGCGAATCGCGCTGGCGCCGCGGCGAGAATGTGCCTGTCCAAACTCGAGATCCACACTCGAGATGCCAACTCGCGATCAGTGCGCCGCCGCACGATCGCTCGTCACCGCCACCTGCTTGGCGCACAAGAAAGGGCCGGCAAGCTGTGCTCGCCGGCCCTCCTCCGGACCTCTCTTCAGCCGATTGTTGAGCCTGTCGCATCCGTCAATGCGGACTGCGACCGGCGATCATCACTTCGAGTTCCAGCTGCCGAGCAGGATGCCGAGGTCAGCCGCATCGGTCGTCCCGTCGCGATTGATGTCGGTCGAGCCCGCGGTCGCCCAGCCTCCGAGGAGAACCGCGAGATCTTCGGCGTTGACGATGCCGTCGAGCGGCGATGAGAGATCGCTGCGCGAGCTGCCGACTGCTTCGGGAGCAAAGAATGCGAACAGCTGGCCGCCTTCGACCAAGGGATCGCCGAGTCCGTAGTGGGCTTGGACATTGCCGATGAACCAGCCGAGGCCGAGCGTATCGCGCGCATCAATCACGCCCGACACTTCTTCGTCCTGATTGAACGGAGCGGTCGCGGGGACGCCGATGTCGCCGAAGCGCGCCGGATCAGACCGGAGAATGACTTCCAGGCTGTCGTTCGCGACGGTGTAGACGAGGTGCTTGGCGCTGTGCGGATGATTGCCCGAGTCCTCCTGAATCATGACGCGGGTGCCGCCCTGCAGGTCGGTGTAGACGGCGAGGTTGTCGCCCATCTCCATCAGGTCGGTGCCGTCGAGGAGCGCCTCGATGGTGCCGCCGGCGAGGACGTCGTTCACGTCATTGAAACGGAGCCGATAGAGACGGCTCGCATGAGTCTGCGGTACGCCACCCGACGTGGTGCTCATGCGGTCGGTCGTGACGAAGTAGAAGTCAGCGGGGTTCGCGGGATCCCACGCGCCGTCTTCGGGACGGAGAAACGTGGTGCCTGCCGCGGTGCCGCCGGCAGCGAGCACAAACGTGCCGCTGAAGACCTGCGTGCGGACACCGAATCCGAACTCGCGCGTCTCGACCGCGACGTCAGCGCCGTCGACCTGAACCTGGATGCCGTACGAGAGGCCGTTCAAGAGGCCAGCCTGTTCGGCCGGATTCCCGTTCGCCTGCTTGATGCCCACGTACACAAAGACGCGGTTCGCTGCGCCGTCCGACAGGCCGACCATCACCGTCGTGTCGCTCTCGAATGGGCGGCTCACGCCGTTCTCCCACGCGCCTTGCGACGCATCAAACGCCGTCATCTGAGATGCGACACCGGTGTCGAGATCGGTCGCGATCATGCGGCCGGTGTTGCTCGATTCCTCCCCGCACGTGAAGAAACGGTTCGCTGTGCCGAGACCGGTCGCGGAGTTCAGGTACGCCGTCGGGTCAGCGATGTCGCCCGAACAGAAGCGTGCGAAGTTGTAGAGCGATCCGCCGCTGCCATTGCTGATCGCGGCGCTGGTGAGAATGGCATCGAAGCCCGTGTTCACGCGCAGGAAGTCCGCGCCTGCAACTGTCGTGACATTCCACCCGCTGATGAACGCGCCGCCCGCGAAGCCGTCCGGCTGGTGGGCGTGCTGGACGCCGCTCGCCGTTGCCGTCATCTCATGGTCGATATACATCTCCATGGAGCCTTCGCGCGCGAGAAAGGCACCCATGCCGTCGGGCAGGCCGAGCAGCTGATAGCCGCCAATGGCGTCACCGACGGTCAGGATCGAAACGATGTCGGAGACGGCGGTGCTGCCGGCTGCCGGAACGATGTAGGGCGTGGACGACGAGGAAGGACCGGTCAGAACGTACGCCTGAGCCGAAGCAGCGTGCGCGATGAACAGCGTCGCTGCGCTGGACACCGCAAGAGAAATGCGAGACATAGATCAATACTCCTACCAAACATGACGGAACGGTCGACGCGCCGGAGATCGCTCCGCCGCACGAAGCAGCATGCTGACCAACACGCGCGAAGCACGCTCAAGGAGCGTGGTGAATCCTTGCGCAGCATTGCGCGACGATTGCGCATGCGTTGCGTGAAGCGCCGGCCTCTACTCGCGATTTGCTGCGGGCGGACGCCGTTCGATCTGCATCACGAGCGTCCGCTCCTTGCCGTCACGGAAGAACCGGATCGGCACGTTTGTCCCGCTGAAGTAGTAAAGCGCCTGCTGGAAGTCGACGACGCTCACGATCGGACGCCCGCTGACCGCGACGACAAAGTCACCGGGTTGGACTCCGGCCTTGGATGCGGGACTCGGGTCATACAGGTCATTGATGTACAGCCCGTGTTCCGGCCGTGTGATCGCTGCGAACTTCGCGGCGTCGCGAAGACTTGATCGAAGTTCATCCTGCGAAAGGACGGAGAAGCCAAGCCACGGCGAGTCGTTCGTACGTTTCGTCTTCAGCGCTTCCCCCACGCCGATCGCAGTTTCGATCTGCATGACAAACGTGTCGTATCCATGCGGTTCTGGACGGGCGAGGGGATCGAGCGATGGCGGAGGAACGAGCATGCCGATCACTTCACCGGATGGATTGATGAGGGCACCGCCGACAGCACCGGGTGCGATCGACATGCTGCAGTGAATAAAGCTTCCGGTGAGGTCGGACTGGTAGCAGGCCGCGGTCGGGAGCGCCATCACCACGCCGGGCGCGAACGTCCGTGACGCGCCAAACGGATCGGCGGCGGCAAAGACCGTATCGCCAAGCTCGATCGAGCGGGTCGTGCCGATCCGTGCCGGACGCAAATCGCCGAGGGTCTGACCCGACTGCAGTTTGATTTTGATGACGGCCAAGTTAATCGTCGGTTCACTCGCGATGAGCTCGGCGTCGAATCTCGCGCCGGCCGATGTCTCCACGTCAACGATCGCGGCAAAAGTATCGTTCTCAACCGTCAGCGGCGTGCGACAGCACAGGACCGTGCCGTCGTTGTCGATCAGGATTCCGCTGGCAACCAGATGGCGCGCGTACCCCATGTACGGCGACTCGTCCGCGACTGCCCAGCGGCCTTCGCGATCGGCGCCCTCCGGAACCTTGACGTAACTCGTCACGGAGAGGAGCGACGGTCCGATCGTGTCGTACAGCGCGCGGCGAGCCTGATCCTGCGCATTCAGCACCGCGGCGAAGGACGACGTCGTCGGTGTTTCGGCGCTTTGGTGCACTGCGATCGGCGGGACAGTGAGTGTGAGTGCGAGTGTGAGTAAGGGTGCGAGAAGCGCGAATGCTGTGATCGAATTCATCGCCACACGCTGTGTCGCGCGTGTTCGCTTCATGCAAGCAAGGCATGCGAATTGTGTTCGTTCGCTTCGACTGCGATTTGCAGCTGGCCGCGCCGTTTACGATGGGTCTCCATGAATGCGATGCAGCGATCGATATGTGCAGTGGCGGCGTGCGCGCTGACCGGACCGCAGCTCGGAAGCGCGACGCCGGATCGCGATGCGCTGGCGCGCAATGTCGTGAGCGCTTACGCGTCACACGTCTGGGACGAGTACAGCGCATCGCTCGCCGCAGCCGAGTCGATGCGCGCGGCGATCCGCGCGTTCTGCGGCTCGCCGAGCGACGCGTCGCTTGCCCGGGCCCGCGAGACTTGGATCGCGGCGCGAGTGATCTACGGCCGCACCGAGGTTTTTCGCTTCGGCAACGGCCCGATCGATTCGCGGCGCGGCGGCGTCGAGACCTTCGTGAATGCCTGGCCTGTTGACGAGGTGTACATCGACTTTGTGAACGACGCCGTCGATGGCGCAGCGTCGGGCGGAATCATTGGGAATCCCGCCAAGTATCCCGCGCTCGGCCGTGCGATTCTCCGCCTCCACAATCAGCGCGGCGGCGAGACCAACGTCTGCACCGGCTGGCACGCGATCGAGTTCATGCTGTGGGGACAGGATCGTTCGGAGACCGGACCGGGCGAGCGGCCCGCGAGCGACTTCATCGACGGCAAGCGCGCCTTCGCCGATCGGCGCCGCGAGTACCTGCTCGAAATCACAGATCTCCTTTGTGAAGATCTTGAGACGCTCGCGGCCGCCTGGCGGAAGAACGAGTCCAATCACCGTCGCCGGTTCGAAGCCGATCCATCGGTCGCGTTACGGTCGATGATCACAGGGCCTGCGTTGCTCACGGGGTTTGAGATGTCGGGCGAACGACTCGCCGTCGCGTACGAAACACGCGATCAGGAAGAGGAGCACAGCTGCTTCAGCGACACAACGCACATTGACTTTCGCGCGAACATCCGAGGCGTCGACGCGGTGCTGCGCGGCCGTGGCGGACCGGGACTGCTGGACATCGTGCGCGCCGCGGACCCGGCGCGTGCGACATCGCTCGAGGCAGCTCTTGGCGCTGCCGTTGTCGCCGTTGACGCGATGCCGATTCCTTTCGACAGCGCCATTCACGCCAAGGACGATGCGCCTGAACGCGCTGCGCTCAAGACGGCTCTCGAGTCACTCGAGAAGCTGGGTGAGGAACTCGGCCTCGCGGGCAGGGCGCTCGGCTGGTCGCTTCCGACGGAGCCGCAGGGTTGAAGGCGATCGTGATCATCGCACTCGTGCTCACGGCAATGACGTCGCTTGGCGCTGCGCCCGATGGCGCTAGGCTCGGCGGCCCCGCCACTGTGGATGCGCACGGTCCCAACGCGTTCGGACTTCCATCACCTGGACTGACCCGCGAAGAACGCCGCGCCTTCAGCGTCGGCAACTCGTTCTTTCGCGACAACTGGGTGGTGGCACCCGCGAGCGCCGCGGGACGTGATGGACTCGGACCGCTGTTCAACGCGAATTCCTGTAGCGCGTGTCACCAGGACGACGGCCGCGGTCGACCGCCGGAATCGCGCGACGATGTCGGCATGGGCATGGTCGTGTTCGTGAGTCCGCATCATGCCGATGGCGCGCCGCATCCGATCTACGGCGCCCAATTGCAGGACCAGGCGGTGCCCGGCGTGCTCGCGGAGGTGCGGATCTCCGTCACACCAGAACTCGTGCACGGCACCTACGCGGATGGCTCGCCGTATGAGCTGCGGCGCTGGACGCTCGCTTTCCACGACGAAGGGTACGGTCCGCTCGGCCGCGTGCGAACTTCGATGCGTCTCGGTCAGCAGCTCGTCGGTGTTGGACTGCTCGAAGCAGTCGATGATGCTGCGCTGCGCGCGATGGAGGATCCTGGGGATCGCGACGCCGACGGCATCTCCGGCAGAGCGCATCGGCGCAAGGATGCAGACGGCACGCCGCGCGTCGGCCGCTTTGGCTGGAAGGCTTCACAGCCGACGCTCGAAGCGCAGATCATCGCCGCCCTCCACGGCGACATGGGCATCACGAGTGATCGTCGGCCGGACGAAGCGCTGACGTCGGCACAGCGCGCGATCGTCAAGACACCGCTCGGGGAAGCGCCCGAGATCGATCAGCACAAGATCGAACGCATCGCCCACTACTGTCGCGTGCTTGCGGTACCGCAGCAGCGTGGTGCCGGCACGGCGGTCGTCGAGCGCGGAAGGGCACTCTTCGCTGACGCGATGTGCGCCGCATGCCACGTCCCCGAGCTGCGAACCGGTGACGCGTCGCCGATCGCACTCTTTCGCCGAGTGACGATCCGTCCTTACACGGACCTGCTCCTCCATGACATGGGCGAAGGTCTCGCGGACCATCGCATCGATGGCGCTGCGACGGGCAGCGAGTGGCGAACGCCGCCACTGTGGGGGATCGGTCTTCTTGAAACGGTGAACGGCCACGCGCACTACCTGCACGACGGCCGCGCCCGCTCGCTGGAGGAAGCGATCCTGTGGCATGGCGGCGAGGCGCAGGCGTCACGTGACGCGTTCGCCGGCATGGCTGCCGAGGACCGCGCTGCGCTTGTGGCGTTTCTCCGGTCGCTGTAACCTGTCGCGCGTCGGCCATGATGCGGTGGGCTCACTTAGGGCGCGCTCAGAAATAACATGGTCAAGATTTCCGGCGCGGGGTGATCACGTAGTTCCATTCGCCGTGGAATGGATCCGGCGTGATCCGCAGACG
>JAWXBD010000091.1:0-74753 GCA_034439815.1 Phycisphaerae bacterium | reverse complement strand
TCAGCTCGCTTCAGCTCGCTTCAACTGGCTTCAACTGGCTTCAACTGGCCTTGCGGAATTCCGTTTCGTCAGAGTCCGGCGGCGCTTCCTTCCACACGCCGGTCGGCGCGTCGGGCTTCTCGCGCCAGTCCTGGGCACGCGGGCCGAGATTGATCTCCGTGGGCATGGTCTTTCGGTAGCCGAGCTTTCGGATGATCTCGATCACATCCGTCCACGTGGGAAACGTCTTGCCGTTCGCCCGCTTGAACGCGTCGATCGCCATCAGGAATAGGAACTGTTCCGGATTCATCTCGCCCTCTTCAGCGCTCTTGACGAAATCGGTGAGCCGACGTCCCGGTCCGCGGCGCCGCTCCAGATTCGTCGCGCCGTCGCCCCCCGCCGCGCCTTCCATGAGTCGCCGGTCCGCGCCGCTGCGCCGATCAACCACGGAGCCGGAGCGCGGATCGATCGCGTGCAGATCGGAACGCGGAGCGTCCTTCTTGTCGCGCGGCGTGCGCGGGGCAGATCCGTCAGAGCTGGTTCGGTCGCTGGGCATTCGCAGGTTCCTTCAAGGTCATCGCGTCCGACGCGGGTCGCACTGGTCGCTACACTCAACGGCCATCGGTCGCCCATCGGTCGAATTGGGGGGCGGCTTTGCGGCTTCCATGGGGCGGTGCCGAATTCAGCCATTCCTCCCGTTGCCCCACCGGTTCCCGCGAATCGACCGGACCAGCCTGCATAGCTGTCGCAGCCTCACCAGTCCCATCCTCGAGTCGCTTCTTTTCACCCGCCGATCGCACCTCCACCCCACGGGACGCCCGCCTGCATGCTTCGCGGATCCACTCACGACAATGTGAAGGCAGAACAGCCGCTGAACTTCGGTGCCGCGATCGCGGGCTGGCTGTTTCCGGGTGCTGGACAGATTGTGCTGGGCGAACGCCGCCGCGGCGTCCTGGCCATGACGGGCATCCTGATTCTCTTCGTGGGCGGACTGCTGATCGGCGGACTCGACTGCGTCGACAAGGACGAAGATCGGCTGTGGTTCATGGGCCAGGCCGCAGCGGGACCGATCGCGTTCGCGGCAGCCTATGGCAACGAGATGCTCATCAAGACCGGTCGATTCGGCGAACTGGTGCCCACGCCCGTTTCGGATGCACAGATGCGATCGGGCGTGCGACAGCCGAAGGTGTCGACCTTCAAGGGTCTGGCGCACGCCAACGAATTCGGCACGCTGTTCTGTTTCCTCGCTGGACTGATGAACCTCATCGTCATCCTCGATGCGTTCATCCGGCCGCGGGCGGACGACGCGCACGGTCGACGCGGTGAAGACACCCGGAGAACCGCGTGATGCCTTCTGTGATATGCAGCGCATGCATCGCATGGAGCGCGACGATCCCGCAGCTCACCGGGTACATCCCTTTCCTCGAGCCACTGCCGGCATCGCATCGGCTGTGGTGGATCTTCGTCGTGCCGCTCGCCATCGGCCTCGCGATGGCGTGGAAAGCAGTGCGGCTCCCGACGCTCGAACACTATTGGCGCGCGGTGACAACGATGGTCGTGCAGATCATTCTCGGCGTGATCGGCATAGCGGTCGGCCTCTACGTGCTGGTGCTGCTCGTTCTTCCGCGTCTGCCTGCTGAGTAGACGTCGCTCACGATGATGTTGCGGAACGCCGCCGCAGCCGTTGCACCGCGACAGCGGACAGTGGCCACGCGACGATCGTGAAGAACGCGACGTTCGCCAGCATTCCTGTCCACAGCACTTTGAACCGCGAGTCCGGAGCGTCTTTCCAGAATCGCTCCGTGGCCTTGGCCAGACTTGTGCCGTCATCATCGACTTCCTGATGCGGGATGAAGCCGCGATCGGACTCGGTCTCCTGCCATTCCCGGGCGACAGCGAACCACGGCCATCCGGCGGCAAGCGTGCCGATCTGCCATCCACCAGGCGGGCCCGGATCGTCCGGCGGTTCGGCCCAGGCGGGCAGGTCACCGACACTGATCGGATGGTTCTGCGCCCGTTGCGATAGGCGCTCGAGGTTCCACCACTCGAGCCCTGCGACCCGGTCGGCCGCCGCCATCCACAAAACACCGCGGCGAGCGATAAAGAGCTCGGTCACGGGCAGGTCACCCTCAACCACGACGCGGTCATCCCCCTCGCGCATGGGGTTCACAAATCGGCCCGCCCCGTTGTGCAAGCTCCACCAGATGCTCGCAGCAGCGGCGACGCCGCCGAGCGCCAAGCTCAGCGCGAAAGATGCTGCGGCCAATCGCCGTGCGCCCTGCGGATCTTCCAGCCAATGTGGCATAGGCGGTGATGGTACCGACGCGTACAGCCACTCGGACCGCCGACATTCTCGGCCGCCGGCGCGTGCAGACCGTGGCGCGCCCATTGCCTCAGCCGCCGCCTCGCGTGTGCGAGTGTCGGACGGCTTCTTCGAAAGGACTCTCCAATGGGACTGTTGCGCCGCTTGCGCCGCAAGCGAATCTTGAATCGTGGACCGAATTCCGACTTCGCAATGGGCCTGAGCGCCGTGCGCCACCTCCGACAACTCGACCCCGACCGACGCGAGCGCGTGATCAAGGACGCTCGCGTTTTCGCTGCTGAAACTCGCTGGGAAGGCGTCAGCGGCTTCAAGGTCTCCGACAGCATGAAGGCCGTCGTTTCGGCCGTCGCGTGCCTCCTCGTTTGCGACACGCGCCAGACGCTCTACGAGGACGTCTCTAGTGTCATTCTGCATCCCGCCGGCTACCGCGCGGCCAGCCAGGCGGGCCCGCAAGGCATCGTGACGGAAGGCGTCGGCCGATTGGGCGAAGCGCACTTTCACGGACCGATCGTTTTGAGCTGGGCGGATTCACTTCGTGACGCGACGCAGCCAACGGGCCGCAATCTTGTCCTGCACGAGTTCGCGCACAAGCTCGACATGCTCGACGGCATGGTCGACGGCACGCCGCCGCTCCCCGAATCGATCCCGCTCGACCGCTGGGTAGACACGATGACAACCGAGTACGACTCGCTGCACGGCGAGCTCATCGCCGGCGTCATGCCCACGCTGCACCCGTACGCTGCGACCAACCCCGGCGAATTTTTCGCGGTTTCGACCGAAAGCTATTTCGAACGACCGATCGCGCTGCGACACGTCCGGCCTGCGCTCTACGACTTGCTCAAGGACTACTACGTCGTGGGCGGGTGACGCGCTTGGTGGAGATCTTCTTCTGCGGCGGACGGCCGGCGCGCACCTGGGGTCGGCTCACGCTCGGACCGCCCGCGCCGGCACCCGTTCTTCGGACGCCGCTGCCGGGCTCCTGGGTTCGGTCCACGCGCTTCTTCGAAGCGCCGCCACGAAGCGGCTTCGGCCCTTTGCCAGCGCGCTTCGTGGTTTTCTTGAGCGGCTTCGTCGGGTCGCGTCCCAGCCTTGCGAGCTGCTCTTCCTTCAGCGCCGCATCGCGCATGGCGCGGTGCTGCTCTTCGTCCATCGCCTGACGGGCAGCGCGGGCGTGGCCGACGACGGTGCGCTGAAACCGCTCGCGGTCTGCGGGGCGCATCCACGGCGTGACATCCGGCGGCGGTGTCGGCGTGATGTCGAGCGATGCGATCTTGCACTGCCGCTTCCATCGCGCTTGCTCTTCAGCATCAGCCGAGACGAACGTGAAGCTCTCGGCAAAACCGCCGCCGTGGCCGGCCCGCCCGACACGATGCACGTACTCCTCCGGCATCAGCGGCACGTCATAGTTCACGACGGTGCGGATGGCCGGAATGTGCAGACCGCGCGCGGCGACATCCGTGGCGACCAGCACGGCCAGACGCCCGGCACCAAACTCTTCGAGCGCGTGCTCGCGCTGCAGCTGTGATCGATCGCCGTGCACGAGACCGGTCAAAATCCCGTTGTTGCGGAGCGCCGCGGCGACCCAGCCGGCGCGGCGGCGTGTCCGGGCGAAGACCAGGACGCCACGCTTCTTCTGGCCGCTGACGAGGGCGAGCACGAGCGCCGTCTTGAATGCGTCCTCGATCTCGTACACCGTCTGGCCGATGTGCTCCGCCGGTCGGCTGTGCCCGCCGCTCTCAATGCGGGCAGGATCGCGAAGGAAGCGCGCACTGAGCTCATTGACCGCAGGCGGAAACGTCGCCGACAGCAGAATGATCTGCCGTTCAGGAGGCATGCGCTCCAGAATGCGCTCGACCTGCGGGAGGAAGCCGAGGTCCAGCATCCGGTCCGCTTCATCGACGACCACATGCCGGACGTATGCGAGCGAGATCGCGTCAAGATCGAGGAGTTCGCGGATGCGCCCAGGTGTGCCCGCGACGATGTCGACGCCTCGCTCGATCATTTCGCGCTGCGGACCGAGCGGCGACTTGCCCCAGACGGCACCGACGCGCAGCAGCGATCCCTTCACGAGCGCCGCGGCATCCTTCGCCACCTGCTGCGCAAGTTCGCGCGTCGGGCAGAGGATCACGGCACGTAATCGGGCCCGCGGATCGACGCGCGGCGCCGACTTCTTTGAACCGGTGCCGGTCGCCTTGCGTGTCTTCGTCGCCCGCAGCATCGGCGGCGGATCGCTCAGCAGCAGGTGTGCGAGCGGCATCACGTACGCCAGCGTCTTTCCGGTGCCCGTCGGCGCGAGGCCGATCGCGTCACGCCCCGCCATCGCCACGGGAGCCAGCGCCTCCTGGATCGGCGTCGGTTTCACGAAGCCGAGGGCGTCTACGCCGCGGCGCACGAGCGGATGCAGGGGCAATGAGTCAAAGGACGCCAAAGAGTCAACGGGCATTGATGCAAGGATACGGCGTGCCTCCGAATGAATCACGCGGCCGATTCGTCCGATGACAACCCCCGTCTGTCGCTGCAGGCACGAATGCCCGCCGCGGAACACGGAACAACCGCAGGAAACCCCTCTGATGGAGCGCCGCCGCTCCCATCCCTCAGCCTTCTCAGGCAGCGTCTCGTGCGAGACGCTCCGAAGTCCCCCGCTGCGCGTGCGGCTCCACCATGAGCCCGCGGACGACATTCACGGCTATCCCACCGTCGAGCTATCGCCCTGTCCGCTCGCGACCGCGATCGCAGTTCTCGGCCGCGTTACGTCGCCGCTGTCATCAACGTTACTGGTCGACGCCTGCCGAACCGTGACTCCGCGCACCAGTCGGCTTCCCCGCGCCTGGCGCGATCTCCTGGAACGAGAGACGCTCGGACGAAGTGTGCGCATCGACGACTCCACCCTGCGGTCCCTGCATCAGCTCGGCGAGCGGCGCTGGACCATTGCCCGCATTGACGGACCGCTCGACGCGACCGACGCGTTCGCGCTCGAACAGGCCATCCTGTCCGGCCAGGTTCCGCTCGATGCCGATCTGCGTGCGAGCGTGGTGATGCAGACCTGTCCGCAGCGCAGTGCCGGAAGCGCCGTGTGGGCCCAGTGCAGAGATCTCGAAACAGCCCGCGCGTTCATTGCCGCGATCGTTACGCACTTCGTGGCGCGATGCGCCGCGTGTCCGGTCGAATCACTTCCGCCATTGCCGCCGGCGCTCCTGCGCATTCCTGCGAGCGGCTTCTCCATTCGTCCGCGCGATGTCCGATGCGAATCGGCCAACGTCATGGCTCGCGTTCGGCGCGGCAACCGCACGATTCTCAATCTCGTCGCTGATCGCTCGACCGGACTGTGGACTCGCGTATAGGCGGCGTATCGGTCTGCGCAATCTCGACGGCATCTGCAGTCGACCAAGTGCGCATTCCGCATCTTCGCTTGGTTTCCGCGCGTCGCTCCTTCAAAGGCGACCGATGGAGAGCGTTGACGGGAAAGAAAACCCAGCCGATCGGCCGCCGGAGGGGACGGCCGGTCGGACGGGCTCTTTGCGGAGCGCTTACTCCGGCGCCGGATGCGACAGCGGTCACCCTTGCTCGGGTCGGACTTGCTCGGGTCGGACTTCGGCTGCGGCGGCTTCGGCGTTGGCAATGGCGTCGGCACGTCATTCGGATCGAGCCGTAGCGCCCACTTGATGCCGCCGAGAATGTGCATCCGGAAGAGCGGCTCTTGGAAGCTCTCTTTCGTGTGGCCGCCGCCCGTGTACCACGAGCGTCCCTTGCCGACATCGTGACACCACGCAATCGGATGATCGCCCATCGCCGCCGCTTCGGCGGCGTTGTACGTCGACTCGTCGAGACTCGCGAGGACATGCACGCTGCCGCGCGGGTTCTCCTTCCACACGTACCACTCGTCGGTGCGCTCCCACCGTTCGGGCAGCATCGACGTCGACGGGTGATTGCGGTCTTCGACGACGACAGTCGCTTTTTGCACCGGCGGATGTGTGCGGAACCATGCGCCGACCAGTTCGCCGTAGAACGGCCACGTGTGCTCTGTGTCCGCGGCCGCGTGAATACCGACGTATCCGCCGCCGGCCTTCACCCACGCTTCGAACGCTGCCTGCTGCGCCTCGTCCAAGATGTCACCGCTCGTCGAGAGAAAGACCACCGCGCGGTACTTTGCGAGATTCTCCATGGTGAACGCGTCCGAGTCTTCGGTCGCGTCGACGTCGAACAGCGTTTTCTCAGCTTCCAGCGCCAGCTCACGCACACATGCGATCCCTTGCGGAATGGAATCGTGACGAAAACCGGCGGTCTTCGTGAACACCAAGATGCGCGGGGCGTTCGCGCGGGGCGCCGGGACTTTCGGCGCTTCTGCCTGCGTGCCAGCCGATTGACCGGCAACGAAAGCGACCGCGCCCAGCAGAAAGAGCGACGACAGAAACGCGGTGCGAGTCATGGCCGCATCGTACCTCGCGCCGTACGGCGCAAAACCGTTCAATTGCCGCCGCGAATCACCATGCGGAACTTCAGCGCATTCGCCTCATGCTTGTAGCGCCGCAACGTGCGCAGTCGGACCGCGCGCAGCCCCGACGCCGTGAACACGTTCTGCTGCATCGAAGCGAGCAGTGCCATGTCGAACACGGCCGAGCGGATCCAGTCGATGTCGCGGCCATAGCCGCTGATGGCGATGGCGCCAGTCGCAGTGAGAAACTTCTGAATGCGCCGCTCCTGCATGAAGAGCGTGCGACAGGACGAGAAGTGAATCACGCGACGTCCGCAGCGCCCCTCGAGATGGTCTTCCAGTTCATCGATCGACATGTGGCTGCTCTTGCGCCGCAGATCGCCGAACTGCACTTCGCCCTCGATGCCGTGGAATCCGATGTACAGAATTGGATAGTCATCGTGACGGCGCTGTGTCCACTTGTCGAGATAATGCAAGAGCGCATCGCGCGTGACGACGTTGCGATGAATGAATGGAATGCGCAGCGGCGAGCGCCCGAGCAGCTCGAGCAGCGGCTCGACGGTCGGCGCACGCGTGATGTCAGTCCAGTCGGTCTCAAGACAAAAGACGCCGCGTGCTTTGGCTTGAGCGAGGGTGTAATGCTGTTCGCGCATCGGTGAAAGTCAGTTCGGCAACACGGCTTCGGCCTCGGCTCGCCCTGCATGGAGAGGGGCCGTGGAATGGCGCGAGCGCACGAAATCGGGAGGGTGCAGAGTGCGGCTCAGTCGGGCTCGTTGTTCGACGCCCATTGTTCCCAAGCCTGAGCATCGAAGGTAAACAGCTGGGCGGCCCGGTGGCGGACTCCACGCTGAAAAATTGGTAATTCCTTCAATATACCGGTGGGACGCAGTTCGACTAGCTTGCGGCGAAAATTGCCGCGATCGATAGGCGCCGTCAGCAGACGCTCATAAAAACGGCGAATGGCTGAAAGCGGGAACGGGTCGGGCAGCAGCCCAAACAACGCCGGCTGAGCAGTGGCGGTCGCAGGCCCGATGCCGATCGCATCAGCAGCAGCCCGCAGCAGGTGGCGAGGGAGCACACGGCGGGTGACGGGATCATTCAGGATCTGGCCGTCCAGAGCCCGTTTCGCGGCTTGCACGATCCCGGCGTGGTCGGCGACCATCAAAGGGAGCCGTTCGATCGCCTGCCACGATCCGCGGCTCTCCGATGCCTCCTCGCCGCGATGCGCTGCCCGAACAACCGCCCACGAGACGATCGCGATCTCGCGCCGATGGTCCACGCGATCTGGTGCGGTGCACAGTGCGCATTGCTCGCGCCGCACCACGTCGCGCGCAAATGGCAATGGTCCGATGAGCTCGCGCATGGCGTCATCGTCCGATTCACGATCGCCCACGTCGCGCTGCGGCAGCGCCATTCCGCTCGCTGCTGACGCGAGCCACACACAGAGCTCGTCACGCAGAAGCCGAAAGGCGACGCACACGACAACGACAGCGGGCATGATTCGATTTGACCTGATCACGTCGATCGAGTCAAATCGTCACGAACGTCGCAGCGTTCAAGCGAAAGCGAGACGCGCTGAATGCCCTTCACGATTCTCATCACCGGGTTCGAACCGTTTGGCGGAAGCGACATCAATCCGTCCGCCGAGGCTGTGCACTGTCTGAAGTCGATGCGGATCACGGGCGCGAAGATCACAACGGCGATACTTCCTGTCGTCAGCGGACAGGCCTCGCGCCGGCTGCTGAGCGCGGTTCGTCGGACGAAGCCGGATGCCGTCGTCTGTCTCGGCGAGTCCGGCAAAGCCGCCTGCGTCACGATCGAGCGGCTCGCGGCAAACCTCTGCGACTATCGCATCGCGGACAACAAGGGCATAACCGTCATCGACGAACCTGTCGTGAACGACGGTCCTGCGGCATACTTCGCGACGCTGCCCGTGCGCGCCATGAGCATGGCGATCCGGGACATCGGCATTCCCGCCGAGCTGTCGATGAGCGCCGGCACATTCTTATGCAACGAAGTGATGTACTCGCTGCTTCACGAAACGGTGACGCGCGGACCGCTCGTGCCGGCCGGCTTCATCCATCTGCCGCCGCTGCCCGCGCAGGTGGTCGCAAGCGGGCGCGAGCGGGCGTCGATGCCGATCGAGACCACGGTCATGGCACTGCGCGCTGCGCTGCGCGCACTCGTGGATTCAGCGCAATCAACCAAACCTCGGACGAACGCGAAGCGCAAGCGGATTCGCGCGGTGTGACTGCTTCCACATGCGGGCACCTGTTCGACAGCAACCATCCGATCGCGCCGCTGGTACTCGCTCGCTACGACCTGGTGAGGCACACGGCGGGCAGCATCCGGGCTCTGCTCGGAGGAGCGGCGCTCACGAGTACTCCGCTGAGCGTGCAGATCTACTTTTGTCCGCCGGATTACTTCTTGCAGGGTCAGATGCTGCATTACGATGACGTTCGATGATGCAGCGCGCATGCTTCCCATTGCGAAAGCTCCTGTGGTCGATCGGGGTCGCGCTTGCCACATTCGCAACCACCGACGCCACTGCGCAGCAGCTGCTTTCCGACAGTGATCTCCTCGTTCGTCGAAGCACGTGCCGAGACGTATCGGCTGCGCTCACGCGCAGTGGCGTAGCGCCGGAGATGTGCACCGCACTGTACGACGACTACCGACTGCAGTTTGAGCACGCACGGATCGCGAACGAACGCACGATCGACTGGACATATCACCAGCGGGATCTGGCGCGCAACACGGCATTCAATGGGGAAATGGAGAATGTCCTTTGTTCCGTCGAACTGCGCTGGCAGATCGGGGCGCGCGATGCCAACCGCGACTTCTTCGCACATCTCCGTTCACTGGCATCCTCGGAGATGTCCGCGATTGACGCGCTGGAGTACGCCCAGCTGCGCGAAGCCATCGTCTGCGCCAGCGTTCCGCTTGCCGACATCGCCGCGCTCCTTCATGCAATTGATCCCGCAGCAGCGGCGCAGGCGGATGTCGCGGTGATTCTGGACGAGCACGCGCGCGAGTTCGACACGCGGCTCCGTCGCAAGGATCGCCGGACGTACCTCCACAAAGCGAGCTACTTCCCTTATCGCACGCTGATCCAGGAAGCGCGGGTCGACCAGACTCCCGACCTGCCGCAGAAGCTCGAGCCGATCGTGCAGCTCTTTGCGCGCCTAGAGGAGGAGACTCCCCTTCTGCGTGAAGCTACGCACCACACACTACGGCAGCTGCAGCCGCTGCTGATTGAGGAGCAGTTCTCTCAGCTGCGCGCTGCCGTCGAACGCTCGCTGTATCCGTTCATGTTCACGGGAGCCGGGGCAATCGAGCCGCTGGTTCGGTCGGCCATGATGGCCGCAGACCTGACGGACGCGCAGCGCGAAGGCCTGGTGGACATCCAGACACGCTTCGATCGCGCAGCAACCGCGGCGATCGCAACGCTGGCACCGTTGTACGACCGAACACTGTCAGCATCGCATTGGGAACATCTGCATCGTGCATGGGCGTACGCGGCCGTCCGCACACCGGAACTGCAGGAACTGTCGAAGTCGGAAGCATCCGCTGCCGATGCGACGGACGCAGCGTTCAAGGACGCACTGCACACATGGCACGGGTCGGCGCGGGTTTTCGCGCGTGCGATCGACAGCGTGATGGGCCGCAGCATCACACCCGCCATCGACGTTCCGATTGCCGCCGCGACGCCTGACGACGACGAAGGCATACCGGCGACGGACTGTGAGTCGCAGGTTGCCCCTCTCTTCATGCCGTTCCATGCCGACGCGCCGCTGCAAGCACGCTTCAGTACGCTCCCGCCGTCGACACGCCTGGCGGTCGAGGCGCTTCGCGAAGCGCTTGCGGCCGAGTACTCGCTTGCCCGAGCACGCTTCGACGACGACATGGCCAAGTCCTCCGCCGAGGGGGATGCCTTCACGAAGGCGCATCCCGATGGGAATCCGTGGCTCGACTACGGCAATGATTTCGGAGAGCACGCCGCGCACTTTCGATCGAACGACGTGCGTCGACGACTCGAACGGCAGTTCGATGCCGATGTGCTCTCGCTGCTCAACCCTCCGGAAGCCGACCGCTGGGAAGAGCACTGCATAGCGCTCCGCCGCGAACGTGTACTGCCGCAGGTCGGACAGTACTGGAAAGCGCGATCGTCCATGGATCTGCTGCCGTTGCTCGCGTCGCTGCCGCTCAGCGCAAGCGAGCGCGAGGCGCTCGCCGCGCCGCGCCGCGCGTACGTGGACGAGCTGAACAAGGCGCTCGAGCAGATCGAAGAACGATACGGTGAGATCTTCTGGCGCATGCTGACAAACTCCACGGCGCGCCTGAAGCCAGCGACCGCGCGAATGCAGAAGCAAAGCGAGCAAGCCCATCGTGACTGGGCAACACTTGGGCGGACGATCCCCGACATCAATGAGCGCGCCGTGCGTACATTTGCGGCCGACCTTGAGAACGAGAATCGCGAGCGATTGATGACCGCCTTCAACCGCGCGAAGTACCCGATCCTGTACGTGCCGACCATGGTCGAATGGGCGCTCGACGAACTGCAGTCACCACAATGCTCCGCATTTCTAACGGCGGAGCAGACAGACGAGCTCGGCATCCTTCGCAATCGCTATCTGCAAGCTCAAGCTGAGCTTCAGCAGCGCACCGTTGTAGCTCTCGACGATTGGGAGCGGCCGGAGCAAGTGACAAAGCGTGGACAGCTGCGCGATCGGTACGTGGAGGAGCATGGGGACTCAGCACCCTTCGACGGCGACGATCCGATCGCGCCGCTTGTGCAGGCTCGCTATGACCTGGTGAAAGCCACGGCGAGCGCAGTGCGGACACTGCTGGGTGATTCGCTTCTGAACCAAGCGCCACTGAGCGTACAGATCTATCTGTGCCCGTCGGATTACTTCATCGATGCGAGTCAATGGCAAGCCGCTCCGTAAACCAAGCTTCGCGCACGACTCGCACTCACGACTCTCTTCCCCCGATGCTCCATCCACTTCCCATCGGAACGCACATCGTCACGCGCGTGGCGCTGCCCGCCCCGTCCGCGCGACCCGCCACATGCCGCTCCGCGCGTGGCGTTGGTCCCCAACGTCCGGAACAACGTCCCGCCGCTCAAACGTCGCCGGCACGAGCGGCGAGGAGCCTGACGACGGGACGTTGCTCGGACAGCTGGCTTGCCGCAACGGAAACGCAAACGGCGCGCTCCGCTTAGCACTCCACGACACCCTCACGTCCACGCGCCAAGCAGAATCGCAAGATCCTCGGCGCCGACTGTTCCGTCCAGATTGAGGTCCGCAATGCCCGGGCCGCCCCACGTGCCGAGCAGAATCGCGAGGTCCGCTGCGTCGACATCACCGTCGCCGTCGAGATCCGCCGACGGTCCGGGCAGCGACACCTTCTGCGTCCACGAGCGCCAGTTCGACGGGTTGGTTGCGTACTCGTGATTCGCCCAGAACACCGGACTCCCCGGCGATGAGGCCGGGTCGTGCCGTGCGGCTGCGTAATCGCCCCAGCGATTCGCCTCGGTGTACGGCGTCACGTTCGACTTCACGATCGTGATCGGGCGCATGGTGTTCGGCGGATCAGTCGCGGTCCGGAACGTCGTGCACATGCTGAGAAACTCACTCGGGGAGCTGCGTGCAAACGTCACGACAGCATTGCCCGCGTCGTCGGCACCGATCGCCGAGTAGTGCGCGCGGATACCTGGGCCCGGGTCGATGGTGCCGACCTGCTTCAGCTCAGGAAGTTCTCCTGACGCGGGCCAGCCGTTCATCGCGAACTCGTACCAACGCACGAGCACGCGATCAGCATTGATGTGATGCGTTGCCCAGAACGATCCGTTCTTGTAGTCGACGCTCCAGAAGCGGGCATCGAACGTTTCGATTTTGACGGTCGTGCCCTGCTGCGGCGCATCCTCCGGAGGTCCGTACGTCGGCACCGTGATCTCCGTGGTCGTGAGTTGCGGCGTCGTCAGTGGATTCGTTACAGCGAAGAACTTGACCTTCGTGTTCGCGCCGGCTTCCTTGTGCTCGAGCATGTACAGCGCCGGCGTGCCGGGCTCCGTGACGGGCGGAATGCCAGCGGATTCCGGCAGCGTCACGATGTTCAACTGCTTGGAAATCGCAGGCGGATTTCCCACCAGCAGTGATGCGACATCCCAGGTGAAGAGCTGATAGTTGCCGTTGCTGCCGTCGCCAGTGACGTACACGGCCTGCGAGTCGATCGCGATGTTGGGCGAGTCAAAGATGGCACCGCCAATGGACGTTGTCTCGATTCGGTACTTGAACCAGTTTCCGTTGGGATCGCTGTCATCGCTGATCGCGAGCAGCACAAAGGACTTGCCACCGGGCGCGTTGCCTTCAGATGCCATGGCCCAAAATCGATTGTGCAGCGTGTCGTAGAAGCACTCCGGATCGAACACGAAACTCGTGGCGCCAAGCGAGCCCCAGAACCCGCCCCCACCTTCAATCGCATCCGAGAACGTCAGCTGTCCATCTTTGGTGAAGAAGGAAATGCCGCCATTGGTGATCGCGATCACATGCTCCGGCCCCACCGCCAGGTTGCAATCGGGAGGCGTCCAACCGGTATCGAGAATGACGTCGAAGCCGATGTCCGTGTCGTTCACGGTGATCGTGCGCCAGCCGTGGTCGGCGCTTCTCGGATCGAATGTCGGAGGGATGTGCGGCGAGGCGCCCTCCGGTACCGCGCCGATGTCTGTATCAGCAGCAGCGACCGCGGCGGGATCAATGCCGGCAGGCTTGGCATCCGTGCTGCGCTCACCGACGAGGGAAAGGTGCACCGCGTGCGAGTCGCCCTTGCCGCCGTCTCCATCCCACGCGACCGCGAGCATCGGCCGTGCATCTTGGGCACCACTGTCCCCGCCCTTCCCCAACACCGCCGCGATGCGCGAACTCCCACTGCCCAGGCGAAGCGATTGTTCGCCGGGCAGACTGAGCGTCAGCGGCTGCGCTGGGCCGGTCGCCGCGCCGCGGGCGTCGAAACTCTGAAGCCACACATGCCGCGCGACCGTTCCGTCCTCTGCAGGATCCTCGCGCGTCGTTGCAACGGAAAAGCCGTCCGGCGTCCGAATCGGCGCCGGTGCCACGCCGTCTCCGAGTGCGATACGGGCATCGATCGGACACCCGTGCGCATCGAGCTTCTGCGCAAACGCGCGCGGCGTCGCCCACTCTCCATGTTGGCCAAGGCCGTTCCACGCGAGCAGCGCTCCGTCGTCGTACGCAAGAAGCGTTCCCTCAAATGCATCGGCGAGGATCTCATCCCGCACGATCTCTTCCGGCCGAGATCCAACGATTGCTTTCTCCATGATCGTCGCGCCGTTTGAGCGATCACTCGTCCACGTCACCAATGTCGATCCGTCTTGCAGCATCGCGATGGACGGAGCTCGCACCGAAGCCCCGACCGCAAGCTGCTGCTCGTCGGACCATGTGCCATCGTTCTGCATTCTGCGAAGGACAACTGCCGCACGCTCGTCCGCGTGACTCACCCACGCGATTGCGATCTCGCCGTTCGCATGGCTGGCAACGACCGGTGCCGACTGCTCGCCCGCGACCTGCGTATTGACGAGCACTTCATCGCCGCCGAGACCTTCCGCGTTGAATCGTCGAGCCACGATCGAACCGGCATCGCCATCCTGGCCGAACGACGTCCACACGACGACAAATCCGCCATCGGCAAGCGCCGCAATCGCCGGCGACGCCTGCATCGACGGAGTCCAGAGATTCACTTGGGTTTCGCTGCCGATCGCGCTGCCGTCCGCATCAAAGCGCTGCATGTACACACCGGCAGTGCCTTCCTGCTGGCGCCGGCTCGTCCATACAACGACAAATGTGCCGTTCGTGGTCGCGGCAACGGTCGCCTCACACTGCTGACTGCGCGAGAAGGTGCTCGCGCGCACCGTGGTGACGTCAGCCGCGACAAGGGACGACGCCGCCAAGGTCATAGTCGCGACAAACACCGAGACGGGCAACGAGAACGGCGAGCGAATCGCATGCATCATGAAGAAATCCTCCGTTCGCGTTCTTGTACCGCGGAACCGGCGAACTCCTATATGCATTCAGCTAAGATTCTGGAAATCGAACGCGGGCGTCCCGTCGCGCTCATCCGGCGCGGAGCATCGGTGCCGGCTGCACCGCGAACGACCAGGGCGCCAGCACCGGTCGTGCTTCGCCGGCAAGTGCGCGCTGCGCATCGAGGATCGGACCAGGAGAGAGCGTTCCGATGACGAGCGTTTCTGCGTCGTGTTCGGAGGTCCTGAGGCCGCCCCACTCGCAGATGAGTCGTTCGAGCAGAGGCGCCGCCTTGCCGGAATGCACGAGCGCGGTCCGTCGCCCCGCCAGCATTCCGCGATGCTGTGCGAATGCTGCGCGCGCCGCGGCCTCACCGCTGAATCGCCGCCACAATCCATCGTCCATCGGAGTCCGCTGTTGATCGTCCACCGTCGCCAGGAACTCGTCGAGTCCAGCGCGGTAGCCCGCGAGCACGCCTTCCTTCGTCGCGATCGATTCGTAGCGCTCGATCGTCTCGCGCAGTGCGGGTTCGTAGACCGAGTCAGGCGCGTAGCGGCGGAGCACCCAGCCGTTGTTTCGCATCAGCCGACCAAGCACCACGCCCATGTCACGATTCGTCGGCGTCTTCGTATGCAGCACGCGCAGCCGGGAATCGTGCACGACGCGCCAACCGCCGAGCAGCAGTCGTGCGCACAAGTCGTACTCTTCGACATAGAAGTGAAACGCGGGGTCGTAGCCTCCCGCAGCCACAAACGCCTCGCGTCGAATGGCTGCGCCGCAGCCGACGATCGTCTCGGGCATGCCGCCTTGCTCGTGCTCTCCATTGGGCAACAGAATCTCTCCACCGACCGCCGCCACGTCCCCTGGTGCAGCGATCAGCGCATCAACAAATCCCATGTCGAGCGGATGCGAATCGTCGTCGAGCATCACGATCCAGGTCCCGCCTGCGATGCGCACTCCGTCATTCCGCGCGGCCGCGCCTTCGTTGCGCGGCCGGCGCAGCGTGCATGCATGCCATCCGTTCGGAAGGCGCGCAGCAATGCTCGCCGGCTCGCGCGAGTGATTGTCGACCACGATCACTTCCGCATCGATCGTCGGCGGAAGGGTGCCGAGCTTCTCGATGGTGTGCGCGAGTTCCTGCGGGCGATTGCGCGTGGGGAGAACGAAACTGACGAGCGGACTCATGAAATGCGCCTCAAGTTCAAAGTCAGACTGCAGCGGCACCCGCGAGCGTGACGGAAGGTGCAAGGCCGTATGACAACTGGGACTGCTGCAGCCGGAGCAGTCCGCGACGGAGTTCCGCCGCGTCAATGGCGATGTTGCCAAGCCGTTGCGCTTCCGCCCCGGCCGCGACATTGCCGAGCACCGCGGCCTGCGCCACGCTGCCGCCGGCAGCAAGCGTCAGTGTCGCCGCGGAAAGCAGTGCGTCTCCGCAGCCAAGCTGATCCACGGCAAACGGCGCGAAGCTCGGCACGTGCTCTCCGGCGACCCGTTCCAGCCAGCGGGCGCCTTCGCGCTCCGCATCGGTAGGCCGGTCAAATGCGATGAGACCGTCGGGTCCGAGCGTGACGATCGCCGCGCGCGAGCGGGTCCTGTCGAGCATCGACCAGCCGACACTCGCGAGACCGTCTTCTGCAAGATGCATCGCTTCTCGCAGTTCCGATTCGCTGGGGCACATGAGATCCATCGTCTCCATCGCAAGCAGGTTTGCACGGCTGCCGCTGACATCGCCGGCCAGGACGCGCACGAGCGGGCGCAACGCCCTGCACAGCGGACCGATCGTTGCTGGGGACAGCACGCCCAGCGCGAAGTCGGCGACGATGGCAGCATCGGCGCCAGCCGCGGCCGTCAGTGCCATGGCATGCAGCTGCTCGCGCTGCGCGGCATCGAGATCGACGCGCTGCCCGAGATCCAGCTTCATGACCTTCTGGGCGCCGACGAGGAATCGCTGCTTCTCGACGATCGGACGATCGCTGTCGATTGAACGCACTTCGACACCGCGCTCGGCGAGCCGGCGGCGCAGTCGTTCGGACTCAAGGGAACGCGGCAGCGCCGTCACCAGGATCGGCGACGCGCCCATCGCCGCGAGATGCTGGGCGATGATCGCGGCACCGCCGTCGAAACTTCGCCGATCGGTCGGCCGCAGAGAAAGAATCGCCGATTCTCCGGCCACCTCCGCGCGATCGCACAGCACGTAGGTGTCGAGGATCACGTCGCCGCAGACCACGACCCTTTGGCCGCGAAACGCACCGACGAGACGATCGGCGCCGACGGCGTCGAGACCATGCCTCGCGATGAGCTCCCGCACGCGCGCCTGGAATGGATCGGCGCGCTCTTCCATCGCAGCGATGAGCGCGGTGGAAGAGAAGACGACATCTCCGGATGTGAACACCACGCGACCGCCGTGCCGCTCCACGATCTGCCGCTCGAGCAGGAATCGCGGATCGCCGTTGCGCTCATACTCCTTGCCCTTCACATAGACGTCCGGCTGCGTGTGCTCCAGCAACGACGCCGACGTCGGGTCTTCACTGATCGCCACCCAGTCGACAAAGTCGAGCGCAGCGAGGTTCTCCGCGCGAAGCTCCTGCGGAATGAGCGGGCGCGATTCGCCTTTGCTCATGACCACGTCACCGGTCACGGTCACGAGCAGGCGCGTGCCGAACGTCCGCGCGTGGCGCAGATGGCGGATGTGTCCGGGATGCACAATGTCAAAGCAGCCGTGACACTGCACGACTGTTTCACCGTTCTTCTGCGCGTCGCGCACGGCTGCTGCTGCTGCAGACACGCTCAAGACTTTCCGTCGGGGCATCGATTTCCTCTTTCATCCGCTTGTCACGTCAAGCGGTCCCACTGACCCCGCACAATTTCCGGGAGATTTCGAGTGATTCGTTCGACGGGCCAGTCCCACCAGCGGATCGCCAGCAGCTTGGAAATCGTCGCGTCGTCGTAGCGAAGCCGCGCGATCCGTGCCGGATTGCCGACCATCACCGCGTACGGTGGAACGTCGCCGGTCACGACAGCGCGGGCGCCGATGATGGCGCCGTCGCCGATGGTCACGCCTGGCAGCACGCATGACTCGAGACCGAGCCAGACGTCGCTGCCGATCGTGATCGGTCCCTTGAATCGCGGCTCGCCGCGCTCGTGCCAGCCGTTGCCGAACATCCAGAACGGAAACGTCGAACCCGCTGTCGGGTGATTCGATCCGTTCATGAAGAACTTGGTGCCGGCCGCCACGGAACAGAAGCGTCCGATCGTGAGCTTGTCGTGCGGATCGTCCGTCTGAAAGAGGACGTTGCGCCGTTCGAAGGCCTCAGGCTCATCCTCGTCGCTGTAGTACGTGTACGCGCCGATGTCGATGTTCGGACGCGTCACGATCGACTTGAGAAAGACGAGCGTCCTGCAGTGCGCGAATGGATGTGTGCGCTCCGGATCGGGACCGGTGCGCTCGGCGCTCGGATCGCATGTGGTCCCGCGGCTCGCGGCGAGCGCCGCGCGGAGCCGTTCGACTTCCAGCCGAAGATTGCGGGCTTCCTGCTCCTGCAGCTGCTCGCGCGTGACATCCGGGACGGATTGCGTCGCGAAGTGGTTCATGCGACCGCCTCGCGCGATGCGCGGTGATACACGTCCTTGTACAGAGCGATGTAACACTCTGCCTGATGCGCCAGCGTGTGCCGTTCCATGATGCGCGCCCGACCAGCCGCGCCCGCTGCGCGCAGCGCGCTCTTCGCGCCGGCCGCTTGCCTCATGACCGCAGCGAGAGCCCGCACATCACCGGTCGGCGCAAGCCAGCCGTGCACGCCATCGTCGATCAGATCAGGGACGCCACCGGTCGCGTAGGCGATGACCGCGGTGCCGCTGGCCATCGACTCCAGCACCCCGTTTGGAAGATTGTCCTCAAGCGTCGGCAGAATGAACGCGTCGGTGCTGTGATAGACGAGCGCGAGCGCGCGGTCGTCCTGGATCGGACCAAGGTCGATCGTCCGCGCACTCGGCGCGTCCGAGCCGGTTGCATCACCGAACCGCAGCACAACCGGATCGACTCCCGCCGCGCGCACGATCGCGAGAGCGTCCCGCAGATGATCGGCCCCCTTGCGGCGCTCGCCGAGCCGATCAACACCAAATGCAAAGACAACTTCGTCTGCCGCGATGCCGATGCGGCGCCGGAACGCCGCGATCGCGTCGTCGGAGGCCGGTGCGAAGACTGTGTGGTCGAGTCCGTAAGGAATGACTTCAATGCGATGTGCACCGAGCACCGCGCTCGACTTCGCGCGCTGGGCGAGCCAGCGACTCGGTGTCACGACCGTGAGGTTCGCTCCGGCCCACGCCGCGCAGCGCTGCTGAAACAGTGACTGCACAAGGCCGAGCGGGTCCTCGCGCAGCTGCGGGCACGTCATGCACTGCGTGCGAAACTGCTCGCATCCTGCGGTGTAGTGGCAGCCTCCGGTGTAGCCCCACTCGTCGTGCAACGTCCACACGATGGGCTGGCGGATACGCGCGAGCGAGGCGAATGACGAGGGGCCAAGGAAGTTGGCGATCCAATGAAGATGGACGAGGTCCGCGCTGCGCAGCAGCGGATGCATCGCAATGTCGATGGACGGCTGACCAAGCGAGAAGAGCGTGTCGGTGTGCTCGGTGCGGTTGTCGCGGACCCATCGTTGACGCGTGGCCCGTTCCTGCGTCGCATAGTCTGCAGAGATGAACGCGGCATGGAGTGCAGCGACTGATCGATCGTTCGAGTGCTTCCATCGCGCCAGCATGCGCGCGTCGACACCGCGTGCACGAAGGCCCTCGTGCAGCCGGTACGCGCTCCGCGCAGCGCCTCCCAGCGTGTCATTCGTTGCGAGCTCAACGATTCTCATCGTCGACACTCCGGCACGCGCAGCCAGACGCCGGTGTAGTCGATGCGTTCGATCGCCACGGTGATGCCGTGCGCTTGCACGAACTCGTCCACTGCACGACGACAGCCATTCCAATGGCCGTAATCGTCGATCTGGACGAAACCTCCTGGTGTCATGCGATGCCAGAGATGCTCAAGACAGCAGCGCGTCGAGTCGTACCAGTCCCCGTCGAGATGCAGGAGCGCGATGGCACCGATTTCAGCCGCCGCGCGAGGCAGTGTGTCCTGAAACAATCCCTTGCGAACCCAGAGACGATCGGCTGCGCCGAACAGCGCCGCAGCGTGCACGACACACTCTTCCGGCGCCGAGCACGTTCCAGCGCCCCAGCCAGAATCGTTGGCATTCACACCGCCGAGCGCCGTGTCCTCAGGACCCGGCGCCGGCATGCCGCTGAAGGTGTCGAAGCACCACACGCGCGGCGGCGCGGCCGGCGTGTGCCGGGTCGCACAGCCCGGGAGCAGGGCGCTCGAACCACCGGCGGCAACACCGCATTCCACATAATCGCCCGCGATCGATTCCCGTGCGGTGCGGAGGGCGAGCGCATGCAGGGACGCCAGTCGACGCTCCGAAAGCATGGTCCACGGGCGCACGCTGGCGATCGCCCGCGCGAGCCACGTCTCGTCATCAGTGTGCTCGAGGAGTTCGCGACGCGCGGCCACCACTCCCGTCGATGCTCCGAACCACCGCGCCTCTTCGCGCCGCGCCTGCTCGGCGCTGGAAGCGTCCCCGAGCGCCTCGAAGCACTGGCTGCGCAGCGCGTCGACACCGGGAATGGGCGTCTGCTGGGCCTTGATGCGCGCCAGCACGCGCAGCGCACCGTCAAAATCGCCGGCGCAGCACAGTCCCCGCGCCTCGTCGAGCAACGGCCCGGCGATGTGATCCGAGGGCCGGTCTGACGGGACGCGCAGCGCTGACATGCAGAGTTTCCGGGGCAGATTCCTCCAGCGCGTGCACCACGATCGGCACGCCACAGAAGGTGCTGTGACAATGCGGCAACATCGGCCGACTGTTCAGACGTACTGCACTTTGCGTGCCTTGATCACCCCCCCGTCACTCGGCGGGCCGAACGGCTTCGAGGTAGAGCGAATCAGGCTTGTGCGCCCGCCCGCTTTCGTCAGCGTCGAGACCGTACTCCGTCCAACCTGGAACGAGCGATTCCTGCGCGGAACGCACAGCAATGTCAACGAACCCCGCAACGCCCAGCAGTCTGCCGAGCGAGACCCGGTCGTACATCCAGCGGTGCGCTTCACCGGTTCGGCGAAATGCCAGCAGCTGGTCGTCGCTCGGCTCCGGAACGTCGGTCCAGCGTCCCGGTGGAATCGGCGTCCTTGAGCCGTCCGCCACGCGCTGTCGAAACTCTGCGATCGTGCTCTCGCTCTCGCGCCCAAGTCGTTCGATGACGAACGCCTCCGCCGGCACGTGCTCCTGAAACCACCACCGCAGCATCAAGCCGCCGGGGCGCGTGCGCGTCATCTGATCGATGAGCTCGACCGTCATCCACACATGCCGCTCGATTGCTTCGGGTTCGCCGCACGCCGCGCGCTCCAGCTCTCCCAGATAGCTGCGGCAGATGCCCTCGAGATCAGGAACCACGACGCGAATCACGCCACGCGGTTTGAGAACGCGAAACATCTCGCGGACCAGTCGCTCACCTGCATCAGGCGCGAGATGCTCAAGCACATGCGACGCGTACGCTGCGTCGAACTCCGCGGCGTCAAATGGCAACGGCGCGCGAACGTCGACGGTGATCACCTCCGGCGTCTCGGGATGCAGATCCGTGTTTGTCCATGCCGGATGCCGGCGCCTGCCGCAGCCGAGATTGAGGAGCGCGAGGCTCATGCGGTGGCCCGCTCAAGCATGGAGCTCATCTTGGCCACAATCGCGCTCGCAAGCCATTCCATCGTGAACGACGCCTGGACTGATCCGCGCAGCGGGAGCCGCAGCGCGTCGCGTTCGCCCGGTGAGCCGAATACGCGATCGAGCAGCGACGCAAGCTCGTCGGCGCTGCGATAGGTCGTTGCGTGAAATCCATCGAGATCGGCGGCGCCGTGCGGCGTCAGGAAACTGTTCGCTGCGCTCAGCTGCCGATAGAACGCGGCGTCTTCGAGCGTATCGAGCGGCCAGAGCCCGGTCGCGCGGATCGCCGCGCGGTCGGCATCACGATTCGCCGCGACAGTGCAACCCAGCGAGGCTTCGAATCCGGAGACGACCTCGCGCAGCGCAGCGTCGCGTTCCATTGCAGCGCGCAGCGTCTTGACGGACGTCGCATGCAACTGATGTTGCAGCTGGCGGGCAAAGCGTGGAACATCGTCCGCCGGATTCCAGCGCGTGAGCACACAGCCGCCGGCGGCGATGCCATCAAGCAGCCGCTGATGCAGACTCGCGTTGCCGTTCGCATGAAGCACCACGCCTGCGTCGCGGCACAATCGTCCGAGCGCGGGGCCGTTCTCGACGACACCCGCGGCATACTGACCGAGCGTTGGATGCTGCTCCCATCCTTTGCCGTAGATCGCAAAGCGGCGGCCGCGCGCTGCGCACCATCGCGCAGCCCAGTCGAGCGCCTGATGGCGAAACAAACGGTCATACAGGCTCTGGATGGTCCAGTACAGCAAGTGGCCCGCTCGTGGCGGCGCGATGCCGCGGGCGCGCAGGAGGTCCATCTGCACGCGCATGCGCTCGAAGCCTGGAACGACCTCGTTACGGGCGAGGCGTTCACGGAAGATCCGCGAGGCGTCCAGCAGGAGATCGAGCGCGGTCGCGGTGTCACCACACGTCCGAGCCAGGTCCTCTGCGGATTCCCAGCCGTGGCCGATGTAGACAACGTCCGGAGCGCCCGATTCGCGCGGGGTGTCACCGATCGCGCCGTAGGTGGCCCACGACGTGAGATTCGGCGCGTCGATCGACTGGCCGGTCGGATACCCAAAGCGCTGGTCAAAGAAGCCGCCGCTGTGCGCAACGAGCAGATCCATCGCGCCCTGTGACGCGCCAGCCTCGGGAGTCTGCGCCTCGTTGACGAGATCCTGCATCCAGCAGACGTACGGAACTTCGATCGGCACCAGCGTCGTCGGATGGCGGCGCAGATAGTTAATGCCGATGACGCAATCAATGTCATGGTCGGCAAATGGTCTGGTCAGATCGATGAGCGGCATGCTGGGGTCAGGCTCCGTCATCAGCAGCGTCGTGTGGCCGTTCGCCGCGAACGCCGCGAGCAGCTCGCGCATCATGTTGCCGACCACTGTCGTGTGCGAACAGACGAATCCGGCAACGGTGAGCGACTGTTCGCCGCGCGCTGCGGCGCGAAACCGCCGGGCCCGCTCGTCGATCGGCCGCTGTGCTGCCCGCCGTCGCGCCCGTTCGGTCCACGCGCGGTGCGCGAGTGTCCAGCGCTGCTGGCTGATCCTGCAGAGATCGAGCGACCCCTGCGCTGCGAGCGGCTCGCGCCGGATGACGAACATGCGCTGCGCCGGTGGCACGGCGAGCGATTGATCGATCGATTGCAGATAGTCCGCGACCGCGCTGCCACCGAAATGACACTCGACGGTCCGGGGCAACAACCAGCGCGTAAGATCCGCAGCGCGAAGCCATGCAGCAATCACACGGACATCGGTCTCAAAGACGAGCAGCTTCGCAGGCAGATGCGACGGTTTACGAGCCGCGATGAGCGCAGCGAGCAGCTGTGGCAGCGGTACACCGGCGAGCGCGGTGACAGGTGGCCACGCGCTGCCGAACGACGCGAGCCACTCACTCGGCGCATTGAACGCGAACGGCACCAGCATCCTGTGCGTTCCGTCGCTGCCGCCCACGCGATCGGTCAGCTGCACACGGCCCTGCCGATCGCGCAGCGGAACGATGGTGTCGTCGTGCAGCGCTTCTTCCAGGCCTGGAAGTGTCACACTGCCGATCACCCCCCCGATCACCGCGCGGTTCGCGCGCACGTTCTGTTGCTGGCCATGCTGAGGGACAATGCCGGTGGGCAGCCGATCGAGTTGCTCGGCGAGTCTGGCGACAGCGGGATCTGCGAGCAGCGGAGCACCGACCGTGCGCACGAGCGTGCCGGCAAGACTCCCCAGTCCGAGAACTACGGTTGCTTTGACGAGCGCCATGAGCTCATTCGGCGCGAGGCCGAGCTCCAGCCGCGCGAATGCCTGCTCGATGCTCGCGTCATCGCCCCGCTCAAGGCCGGCGAGAAGAGTGCTGTGGGCGGTGGGATTGGCGGCGCTCGATATCCCGCTCGACATGCACAACTCCCGAGAATGGAGTGAACCGGCATCGACGCAGCACGGCGCGCGGCTGCAAAGTTTCGGGTCGGGACACCGCATTCGCCGACGATGGGCCGGTGAGCGCGCCTGAGGTTTCCATCGTCATTCCGACATATCGCCGCGCCGCCGAACTGGCGCGGTGTCTGGACTCGATCGTCGCGACCGTACGGATGCCGCACGAGGTCATCTGCGTGACTGTCGCTGGTGACACCAGCACCGATGCGCTGCTCGAAACCCGGGTTGCGCGTGTCGTGCGCCAGGAGTCGCGCGCGGGCTTTGTGCGTGCGGCGAACGCGGGTTTCCGCGTCGCTTCGGGTCCGTGGCTTCTGCAACTGAATGACGACTGCCGTCTGCTGCCGCACACTCTGGGCAACGCCGTCCGATTTCTACAAGCCCCTGCTCATGCGTCGGTCGGACAGGCGGCGTTCTTTCACGACAGTCTCGGAACCCGCAATGTCTTTCAGCAGCTCGAGGTCGAAGGTCGCACATTTCGCGTATTTCAGGTGCGCGGACTGTGCTACGCAAACTTCGGCCTGGTGCGGCGCGATCTCGCCGAGCGCCTGCAGTTCTACGACGAACGCTTTCACATGTACGGCGCCGATCCTGACTTCTCGTTGAAGATCTGGCACGAAGCCCGCATGGAAGTGCGGCCGTGTCCGGGTGCGCTGGTCGAACATGATCAGCTGCTCGATGAGCGCTCCGCCACCGAGCGCTCCGAACAGGGCGACGACAACGCAAAGCTGTTCGCCAAATGGCAGCTCACGTGAACGGTACACTCCGCGCGTGTCGCTGGTACACGTGCAGCTTCAGGGACGGCTCGCTACCGTCACGTTGAACGACCCCGAGCGAAGGAACGCGCTATCGGCCGACATGTTTCGCGCTTTGGAAGCGGCGTTCGCCGCGCTGCAACACCACGACGCCAGCATGGTGCTTCATCTGCGAAGCAACGGACCGGTGTTCTGCGCCGGCTTCGATCTTGCCGCCTGCGTAAGCAACCGTGGACTGCTCGCGAGCTTCATTCACCGCCTCAGTCATCTCAATCGGACGATCCGCCGACTACGACAGGTCGTCGTCGTGGAGGTGCAGGGAGCTGCGCTGGCAGGCGGATGCGCGCTTCTGTCCGCGTGCGACTTCGTCTGCGTCGCTGCTGATGCCACGCTCGGGTATCCGGTGCATCGGATCGGCGTCTCACCGGCCGTGAGCCTGCCGACGCTGCTGAGCGCAACGGGCGGCGCGGCCCGGCCCCTCACGCTGTCCGCCGAGCTGATCGACGGATCGGCGGCGTTGCGGATCGGACTTGCAACGCACTGCGCAGCGAACGCAACCGACACCGCCGCACTCGCCGCGTCGCTGTGCGATGAGCTCAGGCATAAAGGTCCGATTGCGCTCGCGGCGACGAAAGCCTGGCTCAATGAGCTCGACGGAAGCGATCGGGACGATGCGTTTGATCGCACAGCGGAGAACACTGCGTCCCTCTGTGACGGTGACGAATGCGTCCAAATGCTGGGAGCGTTCTGGGCCTCGCGCCGCAAGCCCGCATGACCGTCGCGTGGCGATTCCCGTGGCGGTTCGATACGCTTGAAGCATGCCGAATGCGGAGCTCGTACTCGTTACTGCTGACGATGGCATCGCCACTGTCACGCTCAATCGCCCTGAGGCCCGCAATGCGTTGTCGCTGGAGCTCATTCGCGCGCTTGGCGCTGCCGTCCAGCGCGTCGCCGCGCAACCGTCGCTGCGCGTCGTGATCCTGACGGGTGCGGGAAAGTCCTTCTGCGCGGGCATGGATCTGAAGGCCGTCGCCAGCGACGCGGTCGCGATGGGCGAGATGCTGCGTGAGCTAAGTCGCGTATCGCGTGCGGTTCGCCGCCTGCCTGTTCCCACCATTGCCCGCGTGCAGGGCGCCGCGATCGGCGGCGGATGCGGCTTGATGGTCGTGTGCGATTTTTCAGTGACGCATCCAGAATGCAAGGTCGGCTATCCCGAAGTCGATCTTGGCGTGTGTCCGGCGGTGGTCGCACCGTGGCTGATCAAACGGATCGGTGCAGGACGCGCCCGCGCGATGCTGCTCGCGGGCGGGACCATGTCAGGGCAGCAAGGCTTTGACGTCGGACTCGCGACGCATCTCTGTGAACGCGCCGCGCTCGATGAAACAGCACGCGCGCTCGCGACGCGCCTGGCCACGGGCGGGCCGAAAGCGCTTGCAGCGACCAAGCACTGGCTCAACGAGCTGGACGGCAGCAACGAAGATGGCGTACTCGACAAAGCCGCGGAGATCAGCGCTGCGATCATCGCGGGGGAAGAAGCGCAGTCGCGACTGCGGGCGCTCTTCGCGCGCGGCTGACGACTCGGAGACCGGGCGAACGAAAGGGAAACGATCGTGTCCACGGAGCGACGGCGGGCGCTGGAACATCTTGAGATTGCGCGACGAGGTCGCGACCTCGACCGGCTCATGCTGGATCAACGTGGAGAAGGCATTGCGTCGCGACCGCGGCTCCGGCCCGGTGCATCGGCGAAGGCGATCGAGGCGCGATGGAAGGCCCTTGGCGTCGACGCGGAAACGCGCGCTGCGCTTTTCGACGCGGACGATCTCGACCACGTTGCGCATCACAGTGCGGCGATCGAAGGCTTCATCGGCACGGCCAAGGTGCCGGTCGGTGTGGCGGGCCCACTGCGCGTGCGCGGACTGTTCGCACACGGTGAGTACTACGTTCCCCTCGCGACCACCGAGGCCGCGCTCGTCGCCTCCTACGACCGCGGTGCGGCGATCGTCACGGCCGCGGGCGGCTGTGCGGCAATGGTGTTGAATGAATCGGTTCTGCGCACGCCGGGATTCGTCTTCGCGTCGCTCACGGACGCAGGGCGGTTCGTCGTGTGGGCGATCGAGCGGTTCGACGAGTTTCGCGCCGTCGCCGCGACGACGACGGAGCATGGTGAGCTCATCGACCTGCGCGTCACGATCGACGGGCGCTGGGTGTACATCGCCTTCGAATTCCGCACGGGCGACGCGAGCGGTCAAAACATGGTGACCTTCGCGACGCAGGCGATCTGCAAGTGGATCGCGAGTCATGCGCCTATCAAGCCGACGACGATGTTCGTCGAGGCCAACATGTCCGGGGACAAGAAAGCCTGCGCCCAATCGTTCCTCCTCACGCGCGGGCGGAAGGTCACGGCCGAGGCGATTGTGCCGAAGGAGCTCGTCGAGCGCAGCCTGCGCACGACGCCCGCACGGATGGCCGAATACTGGCGCATGTCTGCGGTGGGCGGCATTCTGAGCGGATGCCTCGGCATACAGGGGCACTTCGCGAACGGGCTCGCCGCGCTCTTCATCGCGTGCGGTCAGGACGCCGCGTGCGTCGCCGAGTCGGCGGTCGGCACGACGCGCATGGAGGTCGATGCGAGCGGAGGGCTCTACGTGTCGGTGACGCTTCCGAACCTGATGGTCGGCACCGTCGGCGGCGGTACGGGGCTCCCGAGCGCCGACGCGTGCCTCGCTATTCTCGGCCTTCGCGGAACGGGGCAGGCGCGGGCACTCGCCGAGGTCTGCACTGCCCTGATCCTCGCCGGCGAGATCTCGATCGTCGGCGCGCTCGCATCGGACGAGTTCGCGCAGGCGCATCAGCGTCGCGCCCGCGACCGGCGCGTTCGTTCGAAGGACGACTTACGGACGAAGCGTTCGTGAACGCCGCTCGATGGTGGATATACCAGCGCGAGCGCTTTCCCCTGCTCGCGCACGGTCCGCTGGTCCTCGTCTTCTCGGCGTCGGCGGTGTGCTACTCGGCGCTCCTGCGGGCGCGAGACGAGAACTGGTCGCGACCCGACACGATCGCGTTCGTCGTCGCGTTCGTCGTCTGCCTTCTCTTCTTTCTCGAGCTGCGCATCGCGGACGAGTTCAAGGACCGCGAAGCCGACGCGACGTACCGACCGTACCGCCCCGTGCCGCGCGGCCTCGTGACGCTGCGCGAGCTGGCAGTCCTCGGCGTCGGCCTCGGGCTTGTGCAGTTCGCGCTCGCCGCGTGGCTGGCGCCCGCCCTCGTTCTCGTACTGCTTCTCGCGTGGATCTACTTCGCACTCATGTCGCGCGAGTTCTTCGTGCGCGAGTGGATCAAGGGCCGGCACTTCACGTACCTCTGGACGCACATGCTGGTCATGCCGATCGTCGATCTCTTCGCGACGGCGTGTGACTGGATCACGCGCACGGCGCCTGACGGCACCCTCCTTCCGCCGCGCGGGCTCGGCTGGTTTCTCGCGGCGAGCTACTTCAACGGCATCGTCATCGAGATCGGTCGCAAGATCCGGTCGGCGGATGCCGAGGAAGTCGGCGTCGCGACGTACACCGCCGTGTGGGGCCGCCCGAAGGCCGTCGCCCTCTGGCTCGGCGCCGCGGCGCTGACGGCGTCGTGCGCGATGCTCGCGGCCCGCGAGATCGGGTGGACGACGGGCTTCGCGCCGGTGGCGCTCGCCCTCCTCGCGATGATTGTGATCGCCGCGGTGCGCTTCCTTCGCCAGCCGACGACGCGGCGCGGCAAAGCGGTCGAACTCGCGTCCGGCCTCTGGACCCTCGGCCTCTACCTGGGAATCGGCGTCGTCCCAGCCCTCGTGCGCGAGCTGCGAGCATGAACGAGCTGCTCGCATTCTCTTCCGCCGGGCCCGCCGCCGGAACCAACGCCGGCGTCGTGGGCGGCAAGGCAGCGGCGCTCGCGCGGCTCGTCGCGCAGCGCTTTCCTGTGCCGCCGTGGTTCGTGATCCTCCCGAGTGCGCAGGCTGCGGGGATGACGAACGACCTGCGCAGCGCGATCGACGTCGCGCTCGCCACCATCCCCGGCCCGTACGCCGTCCGTTCCTCAGCGCTCGACGAGGACTCCGCCGCGCACAGTTTCGCCGGCCAACTGACCTCGTATCTTGAGGTCGACGCGCGCGACGTGCCCGAACGCGTCGCCGATGTGTGGAACTCCGCATTCACCGAGCGCGTCCGCGCCTATCGCGCTTCGCGAGGCATGTCGAGTGAACCGACGGCGCCTGCGGTGATCGTGCAGTCGATGGTGCGCGCCGACTTCGCGGGCGTCGCGTTCACGGCCGATCCCGTTACCGGCGAGCGCGACATCGTGGTCGTGAGCGCTGTGCGAGGCACCGGCGAGAAGCTCGTGTCGGGCGACGTCAATGCCGACACGTGGCACGTGCGCGTCGTGAACGGCGCGGCCGTGATCCTGCGCACGACGATCAGTGATGCACCGACCGGCATGCCCATCGCGTTCGTGCAGTCCGTGGTCCTCATCGCGCGCTCCGCGAGTCTGTACTTCGGATCGCCGCAGGACATCGAGTGGGCGATGGACGGCGATCGCCTCTGGCTGCTGCAGTCACGACCTATCACGACGCTTGATGCCAATCCCGCGCCGGACGCGCCGTCCGACTCCAGCGACCTGCAGCTCTGGGACAACAGCAACATCGCCGAAAGCTACGGCGGCATCACGTCTCCGTTGACGTTCTCCTTCGCGCGACATGCGTACGAGGGTGTCTATCGCGCGTTCTGTCATCTCCTCGGCGTACCTGCATCCGTGATCGCCGAGAACGACGGCGTCTTTCGCGGCATGCTGGGGCTGATCGACGGACGCGTGTATTACAACCTGCTGAACTGGTACCGCCTCATCGCGATGCTGCCCGGCTATTCGCTGAGCCGCGGATTCATGGAAGGCATGATGGGCGTGCGCGAGCGGCTGCCGCCTGAACTTGACGCGCGCGTGACGCGTCCCGCCGGTCGGCGGCTCACCGAATGGACGCGGCTCGCGCGCTCGACTGCGGGCATCGTCGTCGCGTTCCGCGGCATCGAGCGGCGAGTGCGCGAGTTCGACGCCCGTCTCGCCCACGTGCTCCGGCCACCGCAGCCAGGACTCGAGCGCATGTCGCCGAGTGAACTCGTGGCCCACTATCGGATGCTCGAGAACGAACTGCTGCGCCGGTGGGACGCGCCGATCGTCAACGACTTCTTTGCGATGATCTTCTTCGGTCTGCTGCGCACCACCGTCGCTCGGTGGTGCACCGAGGCGTCTCCTTCGCTGCACAACGAACTGCTCTGCGACATCGGCGATGTCATCAGCGCCGAGCCGCCGCGCCGGCTGTGTGCGATGGCCGCGGTCGCGTCGTGCGACCCTGCGCTCGTAGCGTCGCTCTGCCATGATCCCGTTCCCGTCGCGATGGACCAGCTCGCGCGGCACGCGACGCTCGGCCCGATGGTGGCCCGCTACCTCGACGACTTCGGCGATCGATGTCTGGAAGAACTCAAGCTCGAAAGCCCGACGCTCGTCGACGATCCGACCACGCTCGTGCGCGGAATCGGTGAGCTCGCGCGGCGCGGTCCCGCGACGGAACCGTCGGCGAGCGCCCGCGAAACTCGCGAGCTCGCCGAGCGCGACGCCTTCGCGCGGCTGGCCGGACATCCGCTGCAGCGCTGGCTCCTGCGCCGGATCCTGCGGCACGCGACTGCGCGGGTGCGAACCCGTGAAAACCTCCGTTTCGAGCGCACACGCGTCTTCGGACGGGTGCGACGAATCGTCGTCGAGCTCGGCAAGCGGCTGGCGGCGGACGGACGGCTCGCGCGCGGGGACGACATCTTCTTCCTAGAGGTGGAAGAGGCGCTCGGCTGGGTCGAGGGGACCGCGACCACCCTCGATCTGCGCGGCATCGTCGCGGTCCGTCGAGCCGAGTACGACCGTTTCCGCGCAGCACCCGCGCCGCCCGATCGCTTCACCACCCGCGGCGCCGTCGCTTCGTCGCCGCGCATCGCGCACGCCGTACAGGCAACGGATCCAGCCGCGACGACGGGCGACGCGCGCCAAGGACTCGGCTGTCGTCCCGGCGTGGTGCGCGGTGCGGTGCGCGTGATTCGTGATCCGCGCGGCGCGTCGCTCGGTCCTGGCGAGATTCTCGTGGCCGAGCGCACCGATCCCGGCTGGATTCTGCTCTTCCCGATCGCGTCCGGAATCCTCGTCGAGCGCGGCAGCCTGCTCTCGCACTCGGCGATCGTGGCGCGCGAACTCGGCATTCCGGCGATCGTCTCGGTGCCCGGATTGACCACGTGGCTCGAAACGGGCGACATCGTCGAGATGAACGGCGCCACGGGCAGCATTGTGCGCGTCGAGCGCGTGGGGCGCGTAGGGGAGCGCGAGCCATGACGAGCGAAGTCGCGCATCGCGCCGACTTCAGCGCGATCCGCTACGCCCAAGTCTGGGAGGACGCCGAGGTCCTGGTCGCCGGACTCGCGATCAGGCCGGGCGACCGCTGCCTCTCGATCGCGTCGGCAGGCGACAATGCGATCGCGATGCTCGTCAGCGATCCGTCCGAGGTGCTCGCCGTCGATCTCAGTCCGGCGCAGCTTGCGTGCGTCGCTCTGCGCGTCGCGGCGTACCGCGCGCTCGCGCACGGTGAACTCCTCGAACTGACGGGATCTCGCGCGAGTGATCGTCGCCGCGAGCTCTACGCCCGCTGCGCCACGCACGGCGGTCTTGACCCCGACGCCAGGATGTTCTGGGATGCGCGGCTCGAGCTGGTCGACGAAGGCATCGGACGGGTCGGCAAGTTCGAGCGTTACTTCACCACTTTTCGCCGCTGGGTTCTGCCCCTGATCCACGGGCGCGCGACCGTGCGCTCGCTGCTCGATCCTCGCGACCCGGACGCGCGGCGACAGTTCTATGACCAGACATGGGACGGATGGCGCTGGCGCGGCCTCTTTCGCGTCTTCTTCTCACGCTTCGTCATGGGCCGACTCGGCCGCGATCCCGCGTTCTTCCGCTACGTCGACGGTGATGTCGGCGGGCGAATCCTGGCGCGGGCCGAGCATGCCCTCGTGGAGCTCGCGCCCGCCGACAACCCGTACCTGCACTGGATTCTGACGAACGAACACGGCCGTGCGCTGCCGCTCGCGTTGCGGGCCGAGCACTTCGACGTGATCCGATCCCGCATCGACCGTCTGCGCTGGCGGCACGTCGCGATCGAGGATGCGCTCGTCGATCATCCGCCGTTCGATCGCTTCAATCTGAGCGACATCTTCGAGTACATGTCGCCTGAGGCGAGCGAAGGCCTTCTCCGTGCGCTCGTGCGCCACGCCTCGCCCGAGGCGCGGTTGCTCTACTGGAACATGCTCGTGCCGCGATCGCGGCCGGCGTCGATGCGGGCGACGCTCGTTCCGTGTCTTGACGAGGCCGAGCGGCTGTTTCGCGCCGACAAGGCATTCTTCTACAGCCGACTCGTCATCGAGCAGGTGACGTGATGCCGCACCCGATTCCCGTCTGGAGCGGCGTCGCGCTCGTCCTCGCGTTCCAGCTCGCGCTCTTCGCGACGGTCCATCGCGCCCGCTCGCGACTCGGGGCAGAAGGCAGTCGCAAGACAGTGCACGTGGCATCGGGGCTCGCAGCGCTGGGATTGCCGTGGCTCTTTCACAACGCGTGGCCGGTGATTCTGATCTGCAGCGTCACCACGGTGGCCCTCGCGGGTGTGCGCCTGCTGCCGCGCTGGCGCGCGGGCCTTGGGCGCACGCTGCACGAGGTCGATCGCACGTCGTACGGCGAAGCACTGTTTCCCGTCGCAGTCGCGGCGCTCTTCGTTCTCGCGCACGACGAGCTGGCCTTCTACGTCATTCCGCTCCTCGTCCTCACGCTGGCCGACGCCGCCGCCGCGATCGTCGGCACTCGCGCCGGCATCCTGCACTTTCGAACCGCGGAATCTCACAAGTCGCTGTCCGGGTCGTTCGCCTTCCTCGCCGTCGCATGGACCGTCACGTTTGTGCCGCTGCTGGCGTTTGACGTCGTCGAACCGCAGCGCGCGGCGCTCATCGCGTGCATCGCTGCGACGCTGTTGACGCTCGTCGAGTCGATCGCGTTTCGCGGGCTCGACAACCTGCTGTTGCCGGTGCTCGGCTACGCGATGCTGAAGATCGATGTCACACTCGAGGCCTCAGCGCTCGCGACGCGCCTGCTCCTGGCGGCGGGGCTTCTCATCGCGATGCTGGTCGTGCGTCCGGCCGCTGCGTTCCTGCCCGACGCGGCCATCGCGTCGGCACTCTTCTGCTATACGACGTGGGCGCTTGCGGGCCGGGCGTGGCTCGTCGCGCCGGTGACGGCGCTTGTCATCTGCGCAATCGCGTTTCGGACTGGTCGCGCCACAGATGTCGCGCCGCGCGGGGCGCCGGTCGTCGTGGCAATGACGCTGGCGGCGCTGGTCGTGCTCATCGCGCACGTTGTGGCACCGGACCCGGCCCTGCATCACGCGTTCGTGGCGGCGATCGCGGCATCGCTGGGGATGCTCGTGCGGACCGCGACCGACCACCGATGGGCCGGCATGGTCGCCGGCGTCGGCGCGGGCACGCTGCCGCACATCCTCTTCATCGCCACACCGGACACTCGTACACTCGTCGCCATGCTTGTCTGGCCGATTGTCGCCGTCATCGCGCCAATGCCCCGCGACGAAGCCGCGCGCTGGTGGCTGCGGTGCGCGATCCTCTTTGTTGTCGCCGGCTCAATCGTGGGGATCGCGAGCGTCGACGCATGACGACGCGCGCGGACGCCGGCATTATCGACGAGGCGCCGTCGCGCGACGGCGCCGATCGCGCGTTCGCGCTGGCGGACGGCGGTGCGCGTTGTTCGCTCTGGTGGTCGTCGACGCCGCGGTGGCGCGATGCATCAACGGGATGCATCGGACACTTTGAGGCGCGCGATCTATCGAGCGCGACGACACTCCTTCGTCAAGCCGCCAAGACGCTGTTCGCCGCCGGCATCGTGCACTGTCTCGGCCCGCTGGACGGCTCGACCTGGCGACGCTATCGCGCGGTGATCGAGACCAGCGTCGAGCCGGTCTTCGCGATGGAACCGACTTCACCCGCGTGGTGGCCCGAGGCCTTTCGCGGCGCGGGGTTCACCGTCGCCGAAACCTATCACTCGTCGCTCGAAGACCCGATCACGATCGACGATCGCATCGAGACGCTCGCGCGGCGCGTCCGGGACGCCGGGATCACGCTCGTCTCGATCGACGAACTCGATGACGAGACGGCGCTCGACGCCGTCTTTGCGATCTCGCGCGTCGGATTCGCCGACAACGCGCTGTACACGCCGCTAGCGCGCGCCGAGTTCGACGCGATGTACCGACCGCTCATGGGCCGCCAGCCGCACGGACTCGCGCTTCTTGCGCGCGGTGCCGACGACGCGCCGCTTGGCTTTCTCTTCGGACTGCCGAACCTCGTCGAACCGCAGCCGTGCACGCTCATTCTCAAGAGCATGGCGATCATGCCCTCGGCGCGGCGCGTTGGACTCGGAACGCTTCTGATCGAGCGCTGCAAGGAGAACGCTCGCACGCTCGGTCTTGCTCGGTGCATCTATGCGCTCATGCACGACGCGAATCACTCCGCAACGATCGCGCGGCATCATGCGGCGGTGATTCGCCGCTACGCGCTCTTCGCGCGGAGTCGCGGCTCGTGAATCTGTATCACCTGTTCGCTCGATCGATCGCGGATCTCAAGGATTCGCCCGCGCTGATTGACCAGGGGGGCGTCACGGTCACGTTTGGCGAACTCGATGCACGGGTCGCGCACACGGTGACGCTCCTCGCGCAGCATGGGATCACGCGCGGCTCGACCGTCCTGATGCTGCAGCCGATGGGGATCGAGATGTACGTGGTCCTTCTCGCTGTCATTCGTGCTGGGGCAATGGCGATGTTCTTCGATCCGAGCGCGGGACGCGCCCACATTGCGCGCTGTTGCGCGCGGCGCATGCCGGACGCAATCGCTGCCGGGTGGAAGGGTCACACACTCCGTCTGGTGTCACCATCGCTGCGGCGCATCCGGACGAAGCTCGCGTTCGGCCGCGTTCCATTCTGTGACGCCAGCTTCCACCAAAGTGCCGAGCTTGCTCCAACGACGCTGATTACTGATGTCCCCGACACGGCGCCCGCGCTGATCACTTTCACGAGCGGCAGCACAGGCGTTCCGAAGGCTGCGGTCCGCACGCATGGTCTGCTTCGGGCGCAGTACGAGCGCCTGGTCGGCGCGATCGATCTCGCGCCCGGCCAGCGCGACCTCACGACGCTGCCGGTGTTCGTCCTCGCGAATCTCGCCGCGGGCGTGACGTCGCTCCTCCCCGGTTCCAAGACGGCACATCGCGAGCGAAAGCCGGATCGCACCGTGATCTCCCCGACAAATCTCGGCTTCCTTGCGTTTCTCACAGCGCCGACGCTGCGGCGCATCTACACGGGCGGCGGTCCGGTCTACCTCGATCTCCTCGACCTCTTCGCGAAGTCATTTCCCGCGGCGCGCGTGACTGTTCTCTACGGCTCTACCGAAGCGGAACCCATCGCTCATGTACACGCTGACGCGCTCGACGAGTCCGACCGAGAAGCCATGCGCAACGCGGGAGGTCTCTGCGTCGGCGCACCGATCGAGCGGATCGCTCTGCGCGTCATCGCGGATGTGTTCGGTACGCCAATCGCGCCGATGACGGCCCGCGAACTCGACTCGCGCACGATGCCGGCCCGCGCGATCGGAGAGATCGTCGTCAGTGGCGATCATGTGCTTCCGGGATATCTCGATGGTGTCGGCGACGACGAGACGAAGTTCCGCGTCGACGGCGTCGTGTGGCATCGCACGGGCGACTCGGGCTACCTCGATGAGCGCGGACGTCTCTGGCTCACCGGCCGCTGCGCCGCGCGCATTGACGACGAGCATGGACGTACGTACACGCTGCCTGTCGAGTGCGCGGCGCGGGCGCGACTTGGAGGGCGCACCGCGTACGTGCTGCATCGCGGTCGCCGCATCCTGCTTGCGACCTCGCATGGCGAGTCCGTCGACGCCGAAGGACTGCGCCGGGAGATCCCGTGGGTGCACATCGACGACGTACGCATTGTCCGCCAAGTGCCGTATGACGCGCGGCATCAGGCGAAGATCGACTACCTCGCGCTGCGCCGGATGCTCGATCGCGGGAGCCGTTAGAAAGCAAACAGCGTGTCAAGCACGCGGGCAATCAGACCCTTCTCCGTCGCGTCCTTCAGCTGACCCTTCGTAAGCTTTTCGATCGCCGCGTTCGCCAAGCGATGACTCTGGACGATGTTCGAGGCATCGACGTCTTCAGGACGGCACACGCCGGACAGGCGAATCGTCTGCTCCTCGCCATCCATGTTCAGATGCTTGAATGCCTCGACCAGGATCGTTCCGTTCGGCATGACTTCGACCACCTCCGCGGTGATCTTCGCGCTGAAGTCATCCTGACGGCCGATGTTGCCCTTGGCGTCGAACTTCTTCTTGCCGTCCACCTGGAACTGCGGCAGGTCCGAGCCGCTGAGCTGCAGGCTGTCGCTCCACTCGGTGAAGTCGAAGTTGATGAACTGACTGATACCGGCGTCCAGAGCGTACTTCTTGTCGGTCTTAGCGTCTGCAGTCGACTTGGCTTTGCTCGTCTCACTGACGAGAATCGTGATGAGATCATGCACTTTGAATGTGCGCGGCTCGCGGTCGAGCACCGCGGTGAGACCGCCGCTGATCCCCGGCCCGCCACCGCGGACAGGCGCCGGCTCTGAGTTGCGCGCGTCGAGCGTCTGTACGCCCAGGGGCCGCGAAGGCACGGCGTTGATGAAACGGTTCTCGATCTCCTGCTGCCTGCGTCTCGGCGTCGTCGGTTCGGGCGCAGGCCGCGCCGGAACTGCTGACGGCGCAGGCGCAGGTCGCGCGTTCGGCGCAGCTGGGGCAGCGGTCGGCGCTTCAGCGCACGCCGAAGCAGTGACGAGGAGCGCGGAGAGAATCGTGAGGCTGGTTCGGAGCATGATGATCTCGCAGGAGTGTGGCGGCGGGGAATGAGATCAGATCAGCGAATGACGGCGCGGCCGGGGCCGGTGACGACAGCGGTGAAGGGCTTGCGGTTCTTGCGGTCTTTGCGGTCGAGTGCAAAGAATCGGATCGTGTCGCCGAGGCCGCCTTCTTCATCGGCCACCGCAGCGACTTCGATCGCGACCGTGCCAAGCTCGCGCCGCACCGTGACTTTGTCGTTCTTCTTGATCTCGATTGGCTTGCGCACCATGTCGCGAAGGATGCGGTCGCTCTTGGCGATGTTGGCCTGCGCGATCGCCGAGCCAACCATCTCGACGTTGACGAGTTTGCCGAAGGTGCTGGGCGGAACCCATGCGGTCGCGACTTCCACGGCGTCGCCCCCGGTGCTTCCACCGCGACGAATGGCGTACCGCGCCACTGCAACCTGCGACTCAAGCGTCACGCGCACGGTGACATCGGTTCGGGAGACAACAGTGTCCCCTTCGCGGCCGATGATGCGGACTCGCACCGAATCGGCACTGAGTGACGTGAGCGGAACGATTTCGTATCGACGGGTGCGGTCGGTGGCGTCGAGCAGCGCCGCGTCGACGCCCTCGACCGCAAGGCGCACCGGCGTGTGCTTGTCGGCGTGCGCGTTGGAGATCAGGTCGGCGATGAGACCGCGTGGAGTCAGCGCTGATCGCGAAATATCTGCGATGAATTCGTCGCGCGGCCCAGGTGGCGGCGGAGCAATGGTCGGTGTCGCGAGATCATCAACAGCCATTCCACGCATCGCCGCCGCTCGATCGGCGTGCGCGGATCGCACCGTGACGTCTTTGCCGCTGAAGTCGAGCAGACCCACTTTCGCCCCGTGGACCGAGAGCTTGCTGCGCACTTCATCGAGCGTCAGCGTGAGCGAACTCACTCCGCCGAGTTCCGCGATGATCGTGTCGCCGAGACCCGTCGCGCTCTCGCCATCGAGATACGCGACGTCGCGCAGCCGCACGTGCGTTGCATCGCCTTCGAGCTTCACGTTGGCACGAAGCACGATCGAATCGGCGACGGCGACGGATGGGACGGCGAGTGCGACGAGAGCCATGGTCACGCATCCTGCGAGACGAAGGGCTGTCCAAAGTACCTGTGAGTTTTGCGTTGCCATTGGTGTGTCCTCCTTGACTTGACCAGATGCTTGGATCGCAGAAGAGCAGATCAGCGATGCGGCGATGAGCGTTGCTTAGAAGCGACGGAGCTGATTGACCTGCTGCAGCGTTTCGTTCGTCGCTTGAATGACTTGACTGTTCATTTCAAACGCGCGCTGCGTGCGAATGAGGCTGACGAGTTCAGTGACAGCCTCCGTGTTCGATTGTTCGAGAAAGCCCTGCAGAATCTGGCCGCGTGCGTCTTCGTTCGGATTGCCGACGAGTGGATCACCGCTGGCGGCGCTCTGCACGAAGACGTTGCCGCCCACGGCCTGCAGGCCGGCTGGATTGATGAACTTCGCGAGCTGCACCTGGCCGATATCCTCCGGCGTGGTTGAGCCGGACAGCAGCACGGACACGATGCCGTCGGTGCCGATCGACACCGCTGTCGCGTCCGGGGGCACCGTCAGCTCAGGCTCGATGAGTCGATAGCCCGGCGAGTTCGCGAGGACGAGCTGGCCATCAGCGTTCAGCGTGAAGTTGCCCGCCCGCGTATAGCCGAGTCCGCCGCCAACGCTGTCCGGAGTCTGGAGGACGAAGAAGCCGTCCCCCTGAATCATCATGTCGTAGGTCATGCCCGTCTGCTCGGCCGGACCCTGACGCATGTCGAGCTGTGTGCCCGAGATCTTCACGCCGAGACCTGTCGACATCCCGGTCGGGTAGCTGTTGACGGTGTCGTTGGGGAGATTCGGCTGCGCGAGCTTCAGATAGAACAGGTCTTCGAAGTTCGCGCGGCTTCGCTTGAAGCCGGCCGTGTTGACGTTCGCCAGATTGTTGGCGATGACGTCGAGATTGAAGTTGAGGGCGCTGAGGCCGGTCGCTGCAGTGTTGAGAGCAAGGTAGCTCATGATTCACATTTCCTGGCGTGGCAATCACGCGCTGATAGAGCTGATGATGCTGCTGCTAGTTCTAGAAGCTGCTAGATCTAGATAAGGCGGGTGATGCCTGCGATTGCTTGGCCGGTCAGGTTGTCCTGGTACTGCATCATGCGAAGGTTCGCTTCCATCAGCCGCGACTGACGGATCATTTCGACCATCGCGTTAACGGGGTCAGATCCGCTGCCTTCAAGCATTCCTTGTGCCACATCGGCGGCGCCGTCGGGGACGCGCTCGACGCCGGCCTTCGTTGACAGAATGTTTTGGCCCAGCTTCTCGATCGCAGCGGGGTTGAGGGGGCGAACGATGCGGATTCGAGCGACTTCGTCACCGTCCTGATAGATCCGGCCCGTGCGGTCGACCGCGAACTTCTGCTCCGGATCGACCTTGACCGGTCGACCGTCCTCACCGATGAGAGCGCGACCATTGCCGGCGACGCGCAAGATTCCGTCACCATCGACGACCAAGGCGCCGTCACGAGTCATCTGAATCGGCGAGTTGGCGGTGGGCGGTTTCCCGTCGGCTGACGCGAGCACAAAGAAGCCTTCGCCGCGGATCGCAATGTCGGTGTCGAGCAGCGTGCGCTCCAGCGGGCCCTGACTTAGGTCGATGCGGTCTTTGCCGAAGCGGAGACCGCCGCCGAGCTTCTCCAGCATGTCCTGCGAAGGAGCGAGGGGATCAGCGAACGACGAACGCCCCTCGAGGCGCTCGGCGGGTCGCTCCTGCGGCGTGATGATGTCGGGTTTGAAGCCGTTGGTATTAGCGTTCGCGAGGTTGTTCGCGATGACGTCCATGCGTCGCATCGACGCGAGGACGCCGCTCGTGGCGAGATACGTTCCGTAGTTCACTGGATGCCCTCCGGGTCAGCCGGGGCGGCTGGCGGAAGGCGGCGGGCCAGATGCAGCGCGACGGCGATCGTCGTGAGATCAGCGATACGAATGGCCATTTGCGCGATGATCGAGTCGGACGGATTGTCGGTGGTCGACTTGGTTCCAGTGGTCGACGTGGTTCCACCGTCCCATCGGAGGCTTCGGGCCTGCTGGCCCAGCGCCTGCATCCCTGACGGAAGGCGGGCCGCGTCCATGCGGCGCCACGCGTCCATCACGCGATCCCGAATTGCATCCTGCTGTTCAAACCGCGAGTCAAACTTCATTGGGTTCTCCATCTGGCACTCCTTGCCCGGACGGCGGACGGGACACCAATGCAACGCCAATGCCGCCACGCCGCGGCCACGACGATGAGTACGTCCTCCCGTTTATCGAGGCCGGTGATCGCGGTTCCCTTTAACCGGCTCGCGGGCGACAGCTGGCCGGCGCACTCCGTGCGCACGCAGTCGCGCAGTCCGTGCCCGCTGGCCGGAGGTCCTTGCGGGGTTGCGCGGCACATTTGTGTCCGCTGGTCGGTGCTGCGGTCGATACCTTCCGCCACCCTCTTCGGACCGCACTCTCGACTCCAATGGACGGCGCCAATGGACGGTCTCTCCGGCTTCGCCCCTTCCTTTCGAGAGTTCCTCGGGTACCTCCGTGTCGAAGCGGGCCTCGCTCCAGCGACGCTGGAGGCCTACGGACGTGACCTGCGCCAGCTCGCACTCGACCTCGTGCCGCGCGGTGTTGCGGGACCTGACGCGGTCACACTGCAGATTCTGTCCGAGCATCTGCAGCGCCTGCATCGCGAGAACGGCATGGAACCGACGAGCGTCGCGCGCCACCTGGCGTCGATCCGCGTCTACTTTCGATATCTCTTCGCCAACCGCCGCGTGCCGACCGATCCATCGCGCCTGCTTGAGCGGCCGACTCGCTGGAAGCGGCTGCCCGGCGTCCTCAGTCCGACGCAGATGCGCGCACTTGTAGCGGCGCCCGCGCCAGAGCACGGCGCACTGTGGCTGCGCGACAGGACCATGATGGAACTGATGTGGGCTGCGGGCCTGCGGGCATCAGAAGTGGGCGCGCTCAAATTGAACGAGTACCACGACACGCTGTGCATGCTGACGGTAACGGGGAAGGGATCGAAGCAGCGCGTCGTTCCGATCGGAACACCGGCGCAGGAACTCGTGCGGCAGTACCTCGCGGAGTGCCGCCCGAGCCTGACGCGGTGGAAGGACGGCCGCGACCGCCACCGCCTGCTGCTCTCGTTCAGCGGCCGGCCGCTCGAGCGCGTGGCCGTGTGGCAGATTGTCAAGAAGTACGCAGCGATCGCGCAACTGCGCGACGTTCATCCCCACACGCTTCGCCACTCCTTTGCGACGCACCTGGTGCACGGAGGCGCAGATCTGCGCGTCGTGCAGGAGCTGCTCGGCCACGCCGACATCGCGACGACGCAGATCTACACCCATGTGGACCGCAGCCGGCTTCGCGATGTCGTCAAGAAACATCATCCGCGGCCTTAGCAGTCCGCCAATCCGTTTGGCGTCGTTCTCATATGCTTCGCTCCTCATGACGCAGGTCGATCCGTGCATTCTCGTGATTCTCGGCGCGTCCGGCGATCTCACGTCCCGGAAGCTGATTCCGGCGATGTATGAAATGACGAAGGCCGGAACGCTCCATGAAGGGACGCGCATCCTCGGCGTCTCCCGTTCAGCGAAGTCCGACGAGCAGTGGCGCGACGAACTCAAGACATGGGTGAAGGAACAGGCGAAGGGCTTCGACGAAGCGACATGGTCGAAGCTCGCGTCGCGGATTCATTATTTCGCGGGCGATGCAACGAAGGGCGACTGCTATCCGCCACTCAAGCAGCGGCTCGAGGAACTGGGGACGAACTGCGAGACGAAGGGCAATCTCCTCTTCTTTCTCGCTGTCGCCGAGAGTCTGTATGAACCGATCGTCGCTGAGATCGAGGCGGCCGGTCTCGTCATCGAAGGGAAGCGCTGGTGTTCGCTTGATCGCGACACGCGATCGTGGCAGCGCATCATCGTGGAGAAACCGTTCGGCCATGATGCCACAAGCGCCGCGAGTCTGAACCGCGCGCTCGGCAGAGTGTTTGAAGAAGAAGCGATCTATCGCATCGATCACTATCTCGGCAAGGAAGTCGTGCAGAACCTGCTCGTCTTCCGCTTCGCCAACACGATCTTTGAGCCGCTGTGGAACTGGCAATATGTCGATCACGTGCAGATCACCGCCGCCGAAACCGTTGGCGTCGGTCAGCGCGTCGAGTTCTACGACCAGACCGGTGCAATCCGCGACATGATTCAGTCGCATCTGTTTCAGATCATGGCGTTTGTCGCGATGGATCCGCCGACAAGCTTTACGCCCGACGCGATCCGATTTGAGCGCGCCAAAGTATTTGAAGCGATCACGGTTCCCACCGTTGAGCAGCTGCCGCTGGTCGCCGCACTCGGACAGTATGCAAGTGGCGGCAAGGAGTCGGCTTACCACGAGCTGCCCGGCGTGCGTCAAGGCACAACGACCGAAACGTATGCCGCACTGCGCGTGCAGTTCGACAATTGGCGCTGGGCGGGCACGCCGTTCTACATTCGCTCGGGCAAGAAGCTCCACGCCAAGCGCACCGAAGTAGTCATCGAGTTCAAGCGACCGGCCGCGAATCTGTTCCGCACGCTGGATACGGTCATGCGCGACTGGCCGCGGCCTCCGAATCGCATGGTGATCGAGATCGCTCCGCACGGCGTGTTCAGTCTGCGCTTCGAATGCAAGGCGCCGGGCACGCGCGTGCGCATCGACTCCGCCGAGATGGCGGTGGATTACAACGAGCGGTTCGGCGTCGAACCGGTCGAGGCGTACGGCCCGCTCATCATTGATGCGATGCGCGGTGATCAGACGCTCTTCAAGAGCCGTGTCGAAGTCGAGGCGTCATGGAACGCCGTGATGCCGGTGCTCGATGATCGTTCGGCCGGCATCCGCAAGGGAATCGCCGCGAACTATCAATGCGGCTCCTGGGGTCCGGCGTCGGCCGACGAAATGCTCGCCCGCGACGGGCGGACTTGGCACAACCCCACGGAATCGCGGTGAAGTCCGCCGGGGCGGTGCTGTATTCTGCCTGCGATGGCGGAACCGACTCCTCATGGCCGCGACACGTACGACCTCGATGAGGTCACGCCGCTGACACCGGCGCTGCCCGGACTCGTATCGGTCGCGCGGACGCGCGATCAGCTGCTCGATGCCGTCGCTGCGGACCTGATCGTTCATGCGAAGAACTGCGTACGCACGTTTGGTGACGTGCACATTGCACTGTCGGGCGGCTCGACTCCGTTACCGCTTTATGAGCGCCTGATGTACGACCCGAATCTGCGGTCGTTTCCCTGGACGCGCACACATTTGTGGATCGTTGATGAGCGATGCGTGCCGTTCGATGACTCGCGGAGCAACTTCGGTCACATCAAAGACATAGTGGTCGATCACTCCGGGATTCCCACCGAGCAGGTTCATCCGATGATGGCGACGCATCCCGATGCGGACGCCCTGTACGAGAACGAGCTGCGCGAGCATCTGGGATGGCGCGAAAAGGGGCAGGACCGGCTCGACTGGGTGGTGTTGGGCATGGGCGACGACGGTCACACCGCCAGTCTGTTTCCCCACCATGAGGCGCTGGACGAGACAGTCCGGCTCGTGCGGAAGTGCACCGGACCCTTCGTGACACCGCCGGACCGCGTCACGATGACGTATCCGTTGATCAACTCGGCGCGCTTCATTGCCATCATGGTGACCGGCGCTGCAAAGGCCCCGACAATCGCGCGCATCGCCCGCGGCAACCCAGACCCCCACGAGTTGCCGATCACCGCGATCCGCCCGTTGGCGGGCGAGTTGAAGTGGTATCTCGACGCCGACGCTGCGGTTTCACCGATCACCCTTTGAAGGGTTTGCAAGCTGTTCCCTATAACCGGCGCGGATTCGCGCCATCTCTCATGTCGCTCGTCGAGCGTTTCATTGCACCGTCATCGCATTGCGATTGAACGTTGTGCACAGCAGCCGATCGGAGAAACGACGGTACAGTTTTGTTGCGGCGCAGACGTGCTGCGCCACCAAGAGAAACCGCAATGAGAGGAAAGACATGACTCGATCTCTGATCGCTTGCGCCCTCGCGCTCGCAGTGACCGGCTCGGCAGCCGCTGCTATCTCGAACTTCCCGTTGACCTTCACCGGTTCGCAGGAGAATCCGCCCGCCGATCCTGACGGCACCGGCTCGGGAACTCTGACCATCGATACGGACACGAACACCATTTCGTGGAACTTCGTCTACGCGAACATCGCTGTGCCGACCGCGATGCACATCCACTCAGGGCAGGACACGACAAACGGCCCGATCCTCGTCGGCATGGGCGTCGCGACGAGCGGCGGTCCGGGCACGCTGATCGCCTCGACGACGACGACGCCTGCCAACATCGCGTCGATTCTCGCGAACCCGCAGAACTTCTACGTCAACCTCCACAACGGACCGTTCGCTGGCGGCGCGATTCGAGCCCAGATTCCAAAGGGCTTCATCGACGTTGCACTCAGCGGTGATCAGGAAGTCGGCGCCGGCGATCCCGACGGCAGCGGCAGCGCGACCCTTTGGCTTGACACCGGCGTGAACAAGATCTTCTGGGACATCACCTACAAGAACATCGACGCGCCGAGCGACTCACACATTCATGACGGCGACTTCGGCACCAACGGCCCCGTGTTCATCGGCTTTGGTCCGGGCACGACCGGTGGACCGGGCACGCTGATCGGCGACAAGGACGCGACGGACGCGCAGCTCGATCAAATCATCGCGGACCCGGCGGGCTTCTACGTCAACGTTCATAACGCAGCGTTCCCGGGCGGCGCGATTCGCGGACAGCTGATCCTTCCGGATCCAGTGTCCGGCGATCTCAACGGCGACGGTGAAGTGAACGCTGAAGATCTCGCGATCCTCCTCGGACAATGGGGCGGACGGGGCAGCGGCGACCTCGACGGCAGCGGAACTGTTGATGCTGCGGATCTTGCGATTCTGCTTGGCGCCTGGGGCTGAGCGAACAGAGAGTGATTGATGAAAGCAGGCCGCGCCGTCATGAACGGCGCGGCCTTTTTCGTTGGTGATGACATGACTGTGCGCTTCGGGGGCCAACTCACGCTGAAACACGATTCGCTGTGTGCAAGCCGGTTGAACCTTGACCATGGGTGCTGAAGGCACGCTGACGTGAACATGCGCCGTCATGCCACTTTCGCGACATTGCCGCGAAACGGCTCTGGGCCGCTCCTCGCCGTCATACGCACTCACCGAAACCGCAGCGACCGCGGAAACGCGATCAGATTCGCCTTCTCCTTCACGAGTGCCAGCGTCTCCTCGGCCGTGTCGTTCGCGCGCTGAGAACCGGTCTTCAGGATGCCGAGAATGACATCGTCCTTGCCTTCGTACCGCTTGCGGCGCTCGCGCATCGGCTCGAGCATTGTGTTGATCTCAGCAGCAAGCTCGACCTTGATGTGACCGTCGCCGATGTTGTCGCCGGTCGCGTACTTGTGCTTGAGTTCCTCGACGCGGGCGCGGTCGCTGTGGAACGCATCGACATACTGAAAGAGCGCGTTGGTGATGTCGCCCGGCGCGGTGGCGCTCTGGCGTCCGGTGAAGATCTTCTTCACCTTTTTTTCCACTTCGCTCGCCGAATCGCTGATGAAGATGGCGTTGTTCAGCGACTTGCTCATCTTGTTGACGCCGTCTGTTCCAAGCAGCCGGCCGACCGCACCGACGTCGGCGCGCGGAATCGGTAGCGCGCCGCCCAGCTGCACGTGATCGTCGTCTTCCGCCTGGTCGCTCACGTTGCAGAAGATCTGATTGAAGCGCCGCGCAACTTCGCGTGTGAGTTCCAGATGCGGCACCTGGTCTTCGCCGACGGGAACACCGACCGGGCGGAACGCGAGGATGTCGGCCGTCTGGCCGACGGCGTACAGCGGAAATCCAAACGAGTAGGTCTCGCCGAGATTCTTGACCTTGATCTCTTCTTTCAACGTCGGATTGCGCATCACGCGATTGAACGGCAGGAGCATCGCGAAGAGGAACGTCAGCTCGGCGATCGCCGGGATCTCGCTCTGCAGGAAGATGGTGGAGCGTTCCGGATCGATGCCCATCGAGAGATAATCGCGCACGATCTCGATGCAGTCGCTCTTGATCTGCTCGCTCTTATCAATGCGCGTCGTGTACGCATGCATATTCGCGATAATGAAGTAGCAGTCGTGCGTGTCCTGCAGCTGAACGCGCCGCTTCACGCTGCCGACCCAGTGCCCGAGATGGAGAATGCCGGTCGGTGTGTCGCCGGTAAGGATTCGAGGCTTCGCGAGACGAGTCATGGCAGGGCTACTGTACAAGCGTCCATGCCAGTGCGAGATTCGCGGCGTTGAAGAGCGCGTGCGCCACGATCGGCGCGATCAGCCCTTGCGTCCGCTCGCGAATCAGGCCCAGCATCACTGACAGCAAGAAGAGGCTCGCCATCGCGCCCGCAAGAGACTCGACGGGGACGGATGGAATGTGCATCGCCGCAAAGGCGCCGGATGTGATGAGGATCGACGGCCACGCACCGATGCCGAGGGCGCGGATCGCACCCTGCAGCCCCCCGCGGTATGCGATTTCCTCGATCACGGGGGCGGCGATGACGACCGCCGCGATGACCGCGAGCGCCCACGGATCGCCGCGTGATTCGATCAGCGCACCAAGCGTCTTGTGTGCTATCTCCGAAGGCTCGACGCCCGTAAGCAACGCCTGCAACTGCGTCGCGAGCTGGTTGCCCAGAACAATCCAAGGCGCGACGCACGCGATGGCGACCACGCTCGTGCCGACGGCGCTTCGAAACGGTGCAGGCGTCTGATCCGATCGGCGAAGCATCCACACGAGCAGGGCGGCAATCGGTGCCTGTGTCGCGTAGGCCGTCCAATGAACCATCGCCATCCCGCGCATCGTGGTCACGTCGACGGCCCCGCGCACCGACGGAACGGAAAGCGACGGCGCAAGGAGGAGCAGAAGAAAGAGCGCGGCCAGCAGGAGCGAGTCATCCGCGCGCGGCATGAACGCCGGGCGTGTGCTGAGATTCAACCAGCGGCGGCGAACCGCTACGTGCGCAACCACAGCGCCGAGGATGGCGCTCACCAGCACCACGAGTGCGTACGGGATCCAATGGCCAGGGGCTTGGACGATCGGCGCCGCGTCGACTGGCGGCGCGTGGTCGAGAACTACCGGAGCGGCTATAACCACGGTTTTCTGGAGGAGCCAGTGCATGAGTTCGTTGCTCGACGCGATCGTTGCCCGCAAACGCGAGGAAGTGGCTCGCGCCCGCGAAGTGACGCCGCTCGAGTCATTGAAGCGATTGTGCGCCGAGCTGCCGCGCCCCCGTAATTTCTTTCGCGCCGTCGTTGACGCGCACCATCACGAGGAAACGCGGATTATCGCGGAGATCAAGCGGAAGAGTCCGTCCGCCGGAATCATCCGAGCTGACTTTGATCCGGTGGCCTTGGCGAAAGCCTATCACCACGCCGGAGCCGCCGCGATCTCGTGTCTCACCGACGAACATGACTTCGGAGGCAAGCTCGAATACATCCACTTGATCCGCGAAGCGGTTCCGCTCCCGGTGCTGCGGAAGGACTTCATCGTCGATGAGTACCAGGTGTGGGAAGCGATGGCGGCGGGTGCCGATGCTGTGCTGCTGATCGCGGAAGTGCTGTCTGAGTCCAAGATCATCGACCTTCAGATCCTCGCGATCGAGCTCGGGCTCACAACGCTTGTTGAAGTGCACAGCATGGAGAACCTGCTGAAGGTGAAGAATCACATCGGATTTCCGCACCCGGGCTACTCGCTGCTCGGCATCAACAATCGCGACTTGTCGTCGATGACCACCAGCATCACGCACACGTTTCGCCTTGCAGAACTGGTCGAAAACCGCGACGTGCTGGTCAGTGAATCGGGCATCACGAGCCGGGAGGATCTCAAGCGACTTCGTGAGCATGGTGTCAACATCGCTCTCGTGGGCGAGTACCTCATGAAGCAGCCCGACCCCGGACGCGCGCTCGCCCGCCTGCTTGGCGAGAACGAATGAGGGCGAGAACGATTGACCCAGACCGAACGAAGATGCGATCGCGCGCTATACTCCGTCCCTGATGCCCGCCTCCGCCGCACTGAAATCGCACGGTTCCGACACGATGACCGAAGGTGTGCGCGTTCAGGTTCAGCCGAACTATCTTTCCGCGCAGTCCGATCCGCGCCAGCGAAAGTTTCTGTTCGCGTACAAGATCGTGATCTCCAACGAGAGTGATCACAGACTGACGCTGAAGAATCGCCACTGGATCATCGTCGACGCCGGCGGCGAGCGCCACGAAGTCAAGGGCCCCGGCGTCGTCGGTCAGTTCCCCACGCTCGCGCCCGGCGAAAAGTTCGACTACTCCTCGTTCTGCCCGCTGAACACGCCATGGGGAACGATGGAAGGGATCTACGACATCGAGCGCGACGACGGCACAGTCATCAGCGCGACCGTCGGACGGTTTTATCTGGTGTCGGGGCTGGCCGAGTGAGGGCGGCTGCCTTCTGCGGATATGTGCGACGTGCTCACCCTCAGCAGGCAGCCGCCCCTCACCATCCCACGCACACATTCTTCGCCTCGGTGAAAAACCGCAGCGCCTCATCGCCGCCTTCACGCCCCACGCCCGATTGCTTCATGCCGCCGAACGGCGTGCGCAGATCGCGCAGCATCCACGTGTTGATCCAGATCACGCCGGCGTCGATCTTCGCGGCCATGCGATGCAGCCGCTCGATGTCGCGCCCCCACACGGAACACGCAAGCCCGTACTTCGTGCAGTTCGCGACCTGCACGGCTTCGCCGTGGTCATCGACACCGTGAATGGTGACGACCGGTCCGAAGATCTCCTCCGTCGCGGTGTGGCACGACGGAGAGAGGCCGACGATGACCGTGGGCTCGTGGAACCAGCCGTTGCGGCAGCGCTGCCCAACCCCTTTCGCACGGTTGCCGCCGAGCGCGACTTTGCCGCCTTCCATCTTCGCGAGCGTCACGTAGCTTTCGATTTTCTGAAGATGCTGCTCGGAGACGATCGCGCCCATGTCGGTGTTCGCAGCCTTCGGATCGCCTGTGATGAGCGATGAGGCAGTCGCGACGAACTGCTCGGTGAACTTCTTCAGAACGGCGCGATGCACAATGATGCGCGAGCCGCACAGGCAGATCTCGCCTTGATTCTGAAACGCGCTGCGAACGATCGTCGGCATCGCCTTCGTGAAATCGGCGTCGTCGCAGATGATCGTCGCGTTCTTGCCGCCCATCTCGAGCGAGACCTTCTTGAACATGGGCGCGGCCGTCGACGCGATGCTCGCGCCCGTCGCCGTTCCGCCCGTAAAACTGATCGTCGAGACATCGGGATGCGCGACGATCTCGTGACCGACGTTTTTGCCTGTCCCGTGCACGATGTTCAAAACACCCGGCGGCAGCTTTACATCGCGGCACACCTGCCCCAGCATCCACGCAGTCCACGGAGTCAGTTCGCTTGGCTTGGCGACGACCGTGTTGCCTGTCGCAAGCGCTGGCGCGATCTTCCACGTGAACAGGTACAGCGGCAGATTCCACGGCGAAATGCAGCCCGCCACACCGCGCGGCTGACGCAGCACATAGTTGATGGCGCGGTCGTCGGTGCGGTAGAACTCGCCGCGCTCGTGCAGGATCGCGCCGGCGAAGAACCGCAGATTCGCCGCAGCGCGCGGGATCTCGATCGTTCGCGCCAGTGCCACCGGTTTGCCCTGATCACGCGACTCCGCCTCGGCGAATTCCTCCGCCCGCTGTTCGATACGGTCCGCGATCGCCATCATCAGCCGTGATCGCTCGCTGTCCGGCAGCTGCGACCATGCAGGAAACGCTGCCTTCGCCGCGTCCGCCGCGCGGGCCACATCGCGCTGATCGCCGTCCGGGAGCTGCGCGTACACCTCGCCGGTCGCGGGTTCGAACACATCGAGTGAAGCTCCGCCGGCCGATGCGACATCCTGATTGTTGATGAAGTGCGTGAGCGTTTGCATGGACGGTGCGACCTCACTGACCGGCGAGCCGCCCGCCGTCGACCGGAAGGTTCACGCCGTTTACGTAGCTCGCCGCGGGGCTTGCAAGAAACAGCGCGACGGCCGCGATCTCTTCCGGAGCGCCGAGCCGCCCGGCGGGGATGGTCGCGATGGCATCGCGTTCGACTTCATCAACTGTCGAGCCAGCGCGCGACGCCTTGCCCTTGAAGAGCGACTCGAGCCGTGCCGTCTTCGTGAAGCCGGGCAGGATGTTGTTGACTGTGATGTTGAATCGGCCGAGCTCGGTCGCCAGCGTCTTCGTCCAGTTGGCGACGGCGGCGCGGACGGTGTTCGACACGCCAAGCCCCTTGATCGGCGTCACCACCGATGTCGAGGTGATGTTGATGATCCGGCCGTAGTTCGCTTCGCGCATGCCGGGCACACACGCCTGGGCGAGCGCCTGGAAGCACGCGATGTGCATGGACATCGCCGTGATGTACTCGTCGGGACGGGCATCGATCGCGAGGCCCGCGGGGGGTCCGCCCGTGTTGTTGACGAGAATGTGGACAGGCCCCGATGTCTTCGCGTACGCCTGCGCGGCCGCCTCAACCTTGCGCCAATCGCCGAAGTCGGCGACGAGCGTGCTGTGCGCCTGACCCTCTGGCGTCGGCAGTTCCTTGAGCACCCGGGCGAGGCCGTCTTCGTTGCGGCCCATGAGATCGACTGTGGTGCCGGCCGCGGCGAATGCCATCGCGATCGCCTTGCCGATGCCTTGGGTGCTGCCTGAAACGAGGGCCCGCCGACCGGCGAGCGGCAATTCCGATTCGATAGCCATGATGGAACGTCATCTCCGGGAGCGTGTCGCCGGAGCGTAGCAGGTGCCTTCGAGCGGCCATCAGCCGCTGCGCGTCACGTCCACGAGCCCAGCACGATGGCGAGATCGGACGGACCGACGTGGCCGCTGCCGTCCAAGTCGGCGCTGCCAGGACCACCCCACTGCCCGAGCAGAATCGCGAGGTCGAGAGCGCCAATGAGGCCGTCGTCGTTCAGATCCGCCGGGTCAGTTCCGCACTCATCGGGAACGCCGTCCTCGTCTGCATCGGTCTGCGAACCGTCCACGATCTCCTGCCAGTCAGCGACACCGTCGGCATCACAATCGGCATGAATGTCCGCAATGACGCGCTCAATGACGCGAATGAGCAGCCCGGACGACGTGGCGCCGGCCCCGTTGACCGTCATCGTGTCGAACACGAAGTGGTGCCCGGCGGCGAGTTCGCCGATCCACACGCCCGACAAAGGCAGCCTGTCAGGGAGGAAGTCGGTCAGCGCGGGCACATCAAGATCGCGCCACTCCACGTACACGTGGGTCGGTTCAGAGACGGAGAACTCGATGCCGTAGCCCGCCGTCGCCGAGGCCGGCACCGGGCCGCCCAGCGTCTTCGCTTCCACCGACGCCCTGGCGCTGATCAATCTGGCGGAGAGCACCACGTCGACGTTTGAAAACTCGCTGACGAAGTCTGTGACATGATCGCAGGCCAACGCGCAGAACCCCTGCGTCCGCGCGTCGCATTCCAGCTGGCACTCGCTGCCGCCCGTGAAGGAGCGGGTGTCCGCTGACTGGATGGTGAAGTCCCCGGCGAACACCGCGGGAGGAACGGCGAACGAGCCGAGCGCGACAGTCACAGCGTGTAGACGAGGCATCGAAGTCTCCCATGCCAGAGCCGATTGGAAGCGGCGGACGATGGGGGCGCCCCCCCCCCCGTTCGCAAAACTCACCGTAGAGAAAAAGGACGCCCTCGCAAGGTGAACCGTGCGAGGGCGTCCGATGTTTTACGTTGCCGATCTTTGGCGGGGGCTCAATCAGCTCCAGGCACCAAGCAGGATCGCAAGGTCAGCCGCATCAACGGTGCCGTTCCCATCAAGGTCGGCCGTTCCCGGTCCGCCCCACTGTCCGAGGAGAATTGCGAGGTCGGCGGCATTCACCGAACCATCGTTGTTGAGGTCAGCAGACGCGCCGCAGCCCGTCGTCGAGAAGGTGCGGTCCGGACCGGTGCCGACATTGCCGACGCGATCGGTCGCGACGACGTGGTAGGTCACATCCGCGCACGAGCCGACATTAGGAAGCTCCACGCGGTAGTTCCAGGCGCCAACCCATTCCATCGCGAGCTCGACCGGACGGCCCTTGCCAACGGAGTAGACGAGCTTGACCGCGCCGGGAAGGAACTCGTAGCCGCGGTCGTTGGCCGAGTCGTCAAATACCTGAGCGCGGACGACAAACGGGCCCGTCGCTTCGCCGGGCACAACCTGCTCGGTGAGCTTGATGAACGGAGCGCGGTTGTCAACGGCACCGGAAACGTTCGCGTAGAACTTGTTCGTAAAGTTTCCGGATTCACCCTGGCCGGTGATGATGTCGAGGCGACCGTCGCCGGACAAATCAGCAACCTTCACGTCCATCGTCGAATCGGTGCCCGCCGGGTAGATGCCCGCCTGCGAGGCGAAGGCGCCCGTTCCGTTGTTTTGATAGAAACGGTCGCTTCCGCTCAGTGCGCCGACGATGAGATCGAGGTCGCCGTCGTAATCGTTGTCGAAGAAACGGCTGTCGTTGTCATCGGCGCTCGGATTCGGAGCAATCGTGTTCGACACGTTTGTCCACACGGTCCCGATGCCGTTGTTCTTCAGCAGCAGCTCTTGGGCACCCGGGCCGCTGTTGATGCCGATCAGGTCCATGTCGCCGTCACCGTCAATGTCGCCTGCGTCGTACGAGTAGGTCGCGCCGCCGACGGGCATGCCGCCTGCACCGCTCGGGACCTTGGTGAACGTGCCCGCACCGTTGTTCAGCCAGAGCTGATTGTTGGATGCGCGCGAACCGACAAAGATGTCAAGGTCGAGATCGTTGTCCGCGTCGAAGAAGAGGATGTCCATCTGCTCGCCGATGTTCGCGAGCGGAACGGTCGCGACGTCGGTGTACACGCCGGTGCCATCATTGATGTAGAGGCGCGGCCGCCCGTTGTTGGCGAAGCGGCTGGGCGAACCTGAGTTATTAAAGATCAGATCGAGATCGCCGTCGTTGTCGACGTCGCCGAACTGCGCGCGGGCGGAGCTGAGGTTGATGTTCGGAAGCGCGGCGGAGCCGTCAGTGAAGTTTCCGGTGCCGTCGTTGATGAGCAGCTTGGGCTTCTTCCCAAAGTCCTGGGCGAGCACGAGATCCATGTCCCCGTCGCCGTCACAGTCACCGGCCTCAACGCCGCGAAACCAGCCGGTGATGCCGGGCACACGCGCGTCGGTCTCATCGGTGAAGACGCCTAGGCCACTGTTGATGTAGACACGCGGCTTGAGCGCGGCGCCCTGGCTCGAGTAGCCTTGGCCGTTGGCCCACACGATGTCCAGATCGCCGTCGCCGTCGATGTCGACGAACGTCATCTGGTTCGTGTACTCGTTGTTCCCGGCGGCCGGGAATCGGGCGGCGGTCTGGTTCTGGAACTGCTGGGCAAAAGCGGCGGAGCTGCAGGCGAGGGCCACAGCAGCAACGAGCATCGAAGAACGCTTCAAGATCACAGGCTTCTCCAGAGATGGACTATGGGGTCGAAAGGCATCGAAGCATCGACAGCGCTACCCACGCGGGCGGAGCGGTGTCGACGTCTGATAAACCAACTCGCCGCGCGCGAGCAACTCGCACTGAGAGGCGGCCGATCCAACATACCGCAGCGTCCGGGGAAGGCACGCGTGTTTTTGGGAATTCGACGCCTAAGTGCTTCCGCGCCACGGATCAGCGAATGAAGCGGTTGCTCCCGATGTCCGGCACAATCGCCTTCCCAGAGCGTCCATCAGGCATGCGGACGGGCAGCGGCGCCGGGAAGTACACGCACCATGCCTTCCCGAGAAGCAGCTCGCGCGGCACGATAAAGGGCGATGTCTCGCCGAGCTGCGCCTGCACGAGCGGATGCGGTCGCCCCCAGACCCGGCCGTCGCGGCTGTACGCCGAGTTGTCGCCCATCATCAGGAACTGATCGGCCTCCAGCTGGGCAGGGGCGTTCAGGTCACTGCCGAACGCGAGCCCCTGCACAAATGGACCGTTCGTCGGGCACTGGTTGCCCGGCGCGAGTCCGTTCGGCCGGTAGTAGAGATCGCGGTCGACGGCGACGTGGTGAAACGTGACCGGCGATCCGGCGACGTTCCACGCCAGCAGCGCGGCGTCCGGCAGCGGACCGACCGGCGTGCGTCGGTAGGTCTCGAGGTCGAGTCCGGGGAACGAGAATCGGACGCGGTCCTCCGGCGTCCAGTGGTCGTAGACCAGCTCCGCCATCTTCGTCCCGTTGATCCACAGCGACAGCGAGTGATCGACGTGCCAGCATTCGATGTCGCAGCTGGCACCTTGCGCCGGCAGCCGGCAGGGCGTCGTCTCTTCCGCGACGATCGCACCCGTGTCGCGCCGAACAACGAGGAGCGTCGCGTTCCCGTCGTTCAGCTGCCACCGCATCGTGTGCGAGCGGGCTTCAAGCTGGAGGTCCATCGACCACTTCGTGATGTCCTCCGCCTCCACCGCAGCCCGCACGCGGATGTCACTGACCGGGTACGGAGTTTCACGAAGCTGCAGCGCGTTGTAGCCGCAGCGGTCGTCGATCGGCATGGTGGCAGCCCGCCAGTGCAGTGTCGTGGGCTCGGCGGTGTCGCAGTGATACGCGCGGCCGCTCGTGTCCCAGTGCTCACCGACCCATGGAGGACCGTCGTACGACCGACCCATCCGCTGGCTCATCGCCTGCGGATCGACCGGAACGTAATCGGAATCGTGAACGGGCTGCCACACCGCCCGCTGGACATGTTCGGGCTTCCGCTGCACACGAAAGTCCGCCAGCGGTGCACCGAGTGGCGCCGTCCAGACGTCGCCGTCGACCGTCAGCAGCTGCTCGTTCTCGATGCCCACAAGCCGCTTGATGTAGTTCTGCGTGTCGCCGACCGGATCGGTCGGGTTCTTGAAGACCACAACATCCCAGCGCTGGGGCTCGGAGAACGCATAGAGGTACTTCAGGACCAGGACCCTGTCACCCATCCGCGCTTCACTCGTGATCTTTCGGTAGTCCCATTGCGCGATCGGCACCAGGGGATTGATCATCGGGTCCACCAGCCCGCGAGACCCTTGCGGCAGCTGCCCGCCGTTCATTGCTGCCGCGCCCAGCACCGGACCGAAGTCGATCGAGTACTCGTAGGCCGTCTCCGGTGAACGAAAACTGAAGTGGGCACCGGCAAGTGTGGGGGCCATCGAGCCCGTCGGAATGACAAACCCTTCCGTCACAAAGGAGCGCACGGTCATCGCCAGCGCGAACGCCACGGTCAGCGACTGAAGGGTGTCGACGACGTTGGTTTCCGCAGAAGGCGCTGGGTGCGCGGAGGCCGGGGAGTGCAGTGGGTCTGACATGAGGGTTTCCAAACACTGCGTGCGTCAGGCTCTGGCATGGCCGGCACAAACATGTGGCATCAATCCGGAGCTGGCCCGTCGCCCTTGCGACCTCGGCCTCGCCGGCGACGGCGCCGCTTGCCGCCACCAGCCGCGGGAGAATCGGGTGTCGACGCATCGCCGAGCACCTGCCCATCACTAGGTCGTTGGTCTGTAGGTAGTTGGGATGGTGGTTGGGATGGAAGTTGGGATGGCGGGTCGGGCGAATCATCGTCGCCGCCCGCTGCGCCGCCCGACTCGCCACCACTCGCTGCACCATCGCCGCGTCGACGACGACGGCGACGGCGCTTGCGCTCGCGCGCGGGCGATGCCGACCCGTCCGACTGCGCTCCCTCGGCAGGCAACGCCGGTTCGGCCGACGGTTCTCCAGCCTCGCTGGAGGCCCGGAATGCGTCCTGCTGATCGTCGCGCGGGCGCTGTCCCCGGTCGCGCCGGTCGCGATCGCTGATCCGGCGCTCGACCTCTTGGGGCGACAGGCCCCGGAGTGGATCCGATGCTGCGGGCGCTGCCGGCGGCTGCTTCGGAGACTCGACGGGTGATGGAGCGGTGGAATGTGCCGACGACGCTCCCGACGGGACATCGCGCGAGGCGTCCTGACGCGACAGGCGCGACGGACGCGACGGGCGGGGCGGCGGGAGCGGCGGTTGCGCCGGCGGTTGCGGGCACTCGTTGGGATCGAGCAGCTCCTCGACCGGCACAGCGATCTCGCTGCCGTCGTGCTCGAGTTTCACGAGCACCAGCTGCACCAGGATCTTTCCGTCGATGACGATGCCTGGACCTTCACTGGTTCCAACACGCGTCTTGCTCTTCGGAAGCCGGCTCTTCAGGTCTTCGTAGGTCTCATCCTCGTAGCGGAGGCAGCACATGAGCCGGCCGCAGCGCCCTGAAATCTTGAGCGGATCGAGCGTCGCTTTTTGCACCTTGGCGGAGCGCATCGAAACCGGCTTCAGCACCTTCAGGAAGTTCTTGCAGCAGCAATGCTGACCGCACCGTTCGTAATCCGCGACGAGCCGCGCTTCATCGCGGGCACCGACTTGCCGCATCTCGATCCGCGTCTTAAACGCGTTGGCGAGCTCGCGCACCAGCTCGCGGAAATCGATGCGTTCCTCACTCAGGAAATACACCGTCAGAAGTTCCTGACCGAAGATCGGTTCCAGATCGACGACCTTCATGGGCAGGCCGGACTCTTCCACAATCGCCTTCGCGATCTTGACGAGTTCATGCATGCGCGACTGCGTCTGCGACCAGAGGTTCAGGTCATCGATCGTCGCAACGCGGAGAATCTGTCCGTCGGTGTGAAATGGATACTCGCGTCCGCCGGAGTTCTCGATGTACTCGAGCATCTCCGAGCGTGACACCGATTTGCCGCAGCCCGAGTTCGAGCAGGTCGTCGTGAGCATCTCGACGATCTCGGTGCCGCGATGTGTGCGGGCGACCAGCTTCGAACCGCACCCCGGCTTCGCATCAGTGTGGTGCGGATACTCCGCGACCAGCTTCATCCGTCCCACGCGGACCACGATGGTCGACGGAGGCTTGAGCCGCGCGTAGATCTCCGCGTCAGTCATGACCGATCGCCGGGTCGGGTCAGCATCGGCTTCGAAGACGGGCAGCGGAAAGATCGACATGGAGGGGAGTCTAAGGAAAGAACGCGCAACCGCCTCGGTACGCAGCAGCTACTCCTCGTCAGTACCCCGGCGGCGGGAGCTGCTTTGCGCGCGAAGCTCGCTGAGTTTCATGCGCTTCCGTTCGCTGAAAAGCAGCCGTATCGGGACTTCTGAAAAGGGCAGGTGATCGCGGAGCTGGTTGACCAGATACCGCTCATACTGACCCTTGAACAGATCGGGCTTGTTGACGACCATCACGATCGTCGGCGGGCGCACGTCGATCTGGCTCACGTAGAACACGCGGGCTTTCGTGCCCAGCTTTGAGCTCGGACCACGCTCGGTCAGAATGTCGCGAATGACCGCGTTCAGCCGCCCCGTCGTCTCGCGATGGCCGGACTGGTGGTGCAGATTGAATGCCATCCGCACCAGATCGCGCACGCCCTCGCGCGTCTTCGCGCTGAGGAAGACAATCGGCGCGAACTCCAGTCCCGGGAGCTCCTGCTCGAGATACTTGAGATAGTCATTGGGCTTCAGCGTGCCTTTGACCAGATCCCACTTGTTCACTCCGATCACAGTGGGCTTGTGCTGATCCTGAAGCTCCTGCGCGAGCCGCTTCTCGATCTGCGAGACCTTTTCCGTCGCGTCCAGCATCAGTACGCCGACGTCGGCACGCATGATGGCCTGCAGCATGCGGTGGTGCGCGAACTCTTCAATTTCGTCCGCCCACGACTTTCGTTTGCGCACTCCGGCGGTGTCAATCGCGAGCATGGACTTGCCGTCGATCTCGAAGCGCACGTCGACCGCGTCGCGCGTGGTTCCCGCAATCTCGCTCACGATCACGCGCGGTTCGCCAGCGAGCGTGTTGATGAGGCTCGACTTGCCGGAGTTGCGCCGGCCGACGATCGCGAGCTTCATTTCCGCGACCGGCGCCGACGACGATTCGGCGGGGATCCGCTCCCACAGAATCTCGAAAAAGTTCCGCTTGCGGTAACCGCTCGTGGCCGAGAAGACGATCGCCTCGCCGAAGCCCAACGACGCTGCGTCAAGCGCGTGCGCTTCCCAGCTCTCGTCGTCAACTTTGTTCGCGACCAGCATGACCTTGCCGGCATGGCCGTTGCGACGCAGCATCGTCGCGATCGTCTGATCCAGCGGCGTGACGCCGCTCTGCGCATCGACGACGAAGAGAATGAGATCCGCCTCCTCTGTTGCCGCGCGGATCTGCGACTCGATGGCACCGGTCAGCCGTGACAAGTCTTCGCCGATATCGTCAAAACGCTTTCCTTCAGCGGTGTAAACACCGTAACCGCCGGTGTCGACAAGTTCGGCATAGCGCGGTTCGCCCGCGGACAGTTCGACGGGCGGCAGGATCTCGACGGTGTGGCTCACCCGATCGCGGGTCACGCCGGGTGTCGGATCGACAATCGAGATGCGTCGCCCGGCGAGCCGGTTGAAAAGGCTCGATTTGCCGACGTTTGGCCGGCCGATGATCGCGATGCGGGGCAACATGAAGCGGTGATGATAGGGCGAGCCACGTCGCGCGGATCGTGACGAATCGTTCGACGTGCGAATTGCCCTGAGTGAGTGGCCGAATGTGCAAAGGCTGACTCGAGTCGGCCAAAAACCCCATTACACCAGCAACGACACGCCCGTCATCGCCTCGGGCTGCGGGAGCCCCATCATGGCCAGCGCGGTCGGTGCGATGTCGGCGAGCCGACCGTCCGCGCGCAGCATGCTGTTGCGGAACGCGGCACCGACCACGAACAGCGGAACGTCATAGTTGGTGTGCGCCGTGTGCGGGCAGTTCGACTTTGGATCCCACATCTGTTCGCAGTTTCCGTGGTCGGCGAACACGATCAGCGAACCGCCGCGCGCGAGCGTGGCGTCAACGATCGTCCCGACGCACGCGTCGACCGTTTCACACGCCTTCACGGTCGCATCGAGCCGACCCGTGTGTCCGACCATGTCGCTGTTGGCGAAGTTGACGACGATCAGCGGTTCGCACTCCGGCGCCGCGAGTCTCCGCAGCACCGCGTCGCGCACGCCGGCTGCGCTCATCTCCGGCTTCTGGTCATACGTCGACACCTCCTTGGGACTCGGAATCAGCTCGCGCTGCTCGCCGGGGAACGGCGCTTCGCGATAGTCGTTGAAGAAGAACGTGACATGCGGGTACTTCTCCGTTTCGGCGCAGCGGAACTGGCGGAGTCCGGCGCTGCTGACGACTTCTCCGAGAATGTTCTGCAAAAGCTCTGGACGCCCGAAGATCACTTCGACCGGCAGCGCCGTCTCGTACTCAGCCATCGTCACAAACGACAGTCCGAGCGGTCGCGCGCCGCGGTCGAAGCCGCCCCCCTGAATATTGCGCCACGTGATTTCGTCATACACAAACGCTTTCGTCAGTTCGCGCGGCCGGTCACCGCGATAGTTAAAGAAAATGACCGTGTCGCCTGAGCGTATTCGCGACCGTTCGGGGAACGTCGGATCCGTGGCAGGCGCGATCTGCGTGGGTTCGATGAACTCGTCGCCCGTGCGGGACGGCTCGGTTGGCCGTCCGTAGTAGAACTCCACCGCTTCCATCGCACTCTTCGCCGCGCGTCCACCGGCGACGGTGAGGCAGTCGAACGCGGCCTTGACCCGCTCCCAACGATGATCACGGTCCATTGCGTAGAAGCGGCCGATGACACTCGCGATGCTGCCGATGCCGACACGCTGGATGTGCTCCTCCAGCAGCGCGACATACTTCTTGCCTGACATCGGCGGTGTGTCGCGCCCATCGGTGAACGCATGAACGAACACACGGGTGCTCGGAAACTTCTCACGCTTCGCCATGTCCAGCACAGCAAAGCAGTGATTGATGTCGGAGTGCACAAGCCCGTCGCTGAGGAGTCCCATGATGTGGACTGCAGCGTCGGCCGCGCGGGCGCGGGCAAACGCGTCGCGCAACGTCGCGTTCAAAAAGAAGCGTCCGTCGCGGATCGCCCGCGTGATGCGCATGACCTCCTGGTCGACGATGCGCCCGGCGCCGATGTTCTGGTGACCGACTTCGGAGTTCCCCATCACCGGCCCGTCCGCGCAGATCGGCAGGCCCACGTCTTCGCCGCTCGTCTTGATCAGCGTGTGGGGCCACTCCGCGCGCAGCCGGTCGGCGACTGGCGTCCGCGCGATCCGTGTCGCGTCGTACGCTGCCTGTTCGGGATGGGGGTTCTGTCCCCAGCCATCGCGAATGACAAGAACGACCGGCGTGTTGCGAAGCGCTTGCATGACCGCGCCATCATCGCAAGAAACACCGTTGGCATGGGACGCACTGTCGGCATCCCCAGGGTTCCGAGCACAGATTGGTTTCTCTATGGCTTTGTGCGGAAGGAGGCTGTGCTCACATCGCAGAAAATGGGTGACGCGAGACATTGATGACTCCCAAGGTCAAAGCGAGTGAACAAGCGAAACGTGCGGCGCGGCGGCGGCGTGTTCAACGTGCATCGAGCAGCAGCCGGAATCCCGAGAAGCCGACTGTCTGTTCGAAGGACTCGGAGAGCTCAACTCTGTCGGTGCTGTGAGTCTCGCGGCCTCGAAGAACGTGACCCCAGAACGTACCGGTGTTGCGCCCGCGCGTGACGATCGGCTGCGGGGATGTTGGACCTGCGGGATCGATCTGTGCTTCGGCGCGATACGACTCGGCGTACCAATCGAGGGTCCACTCGGCGGCACCGTCACCGACCAAATCGAAGATGCCCTCGGGCGTCACGTTTCGATCTCGGCTTCCGACCGGCGCGAGCGCGTTGGGGCCGCTGGCGCGGAGATCATCAAAGATGGTCTGCGTTCCCGGCCGCTCGTAGTTGTCGTCGTCGCCCATCGTGAATGAGCTAGGGCTCGATGATGCGAAGGAACGCCGCCGAAGCGATCACGGTCAACGAATGGAATCGAATGCGCGGCATGATGGGCCCCAGCTTGTTCTTCCCGTTCCGAGCACCCGATCAACATACACGAGCGGCACGCGTCAATAGGTCACGGAATCAATATAGAGACACACGTTCAGAACCCATCGACTTGACGCGTTCCTCGCCAATGGCCGGGGACGTCGGCTGGGAGATTGATCGCCCTCGCGATGTTCTGCTTGAGCTGCTTGTGGAAAAAGCAGAGGCTCGAAAGCTCCTCGCGCCATTGTGCGATCTCCTCCGGCCGAGACGGAAGCATGGAGAGGTCCTGGACAGCGAAGCAGCTGTCACTTGGCGACCGTTGCGGGGCAACGGCAGTGTCGCGACCGGACCAGGATTGTCCTTGAGTGTCGCTTCGCCCACCTTGTGTGCGCTGCGCCGGGGTCGTACCCTTCAGCCATGGCCAGTCAGACGACGATCCCGCCTCATTCGCCGGTGGGTGCTGCAGCCCCCGAGACAGGGGCCGAGCGGCCCATTCGCGAGCGCTATGAGGAAGTCAAGTCCCGCATCGCCCAGGCGGCCAAGCGGTCAGGGCGGCCAGCCTCCGACATCGTCCTCGTCGCCGTCACGAAAACTGCGTCAATCGAGCAGATCCGCGAGATCATCGCACTCGGCCAGATCGACCTGGGTGAGAATCGCGTGCAGCAGCTGCAGCAGCGGGCGGCGATCGTGGATGAGTTTCTCGCCAGGCGCAAAGAGATGTCGTCATCGGTCGGGGCGAAGCTTCCGCCGCAGGTCCGCTGGCACATGATCGGATCGCTGCAGCGCAACAAAGTGAAGAAGGCGATCGAGCTGTCGCGGCTCATTCACTCGGTCGACAATCTGCGCATCGCCGAAGAACTGCAGGTCGCTGCCGAGCGGCGGGAGAAGCCGGTCGAAGTGCTGGTCGAGGTCAATGTCGCCGAGGAGTCGAGCAAGCATGGCATCGCGCCCGCTGCGGCGCGGCATCTCGTCGAGATGATCGACACGATGCTTTCGCTCAAGCCGCGCGGGTTGATGTGCATGGCGCCCGCGAATGCCGACGCGTCGACGCTGCGCGCCGTGTTCGAGCGGTGCAAGGAGCTCTTTGACGACATTCGCCGGCTGCATGTGGGCGGCGACCGTTTCGACATCCTCTCGATGGGAATGACGAACGACTACGAAATCGCGATCGAGTGCGGTGCCAATCTGGTGCGCGTCGGAAGTGCCATCTTCGGCAAGCCGGCAGTCGCTGAAGCCGACGACGACTGACCCCCACCGAGGATCAATCCATTGCCCGATGACAATCCGAGTGACGCGCCGATCCGCGAGCCGGATCCCATGCCGGATCCCCTGTCGAATCAGGATCCGTCGGTCGGCGCATCGCACGTTCCTTTTGAACAGCACGCCGTCGATCCGCTCGCCGAGATCCCGCTCGAAGCCGACGATGAGCCGGCCGCGCAGCCGATCCCGCACCTCCGCCCTACAACACCGTCGCCGCGCCCGTCCGTGCAGGCGGCGGATCCTGTCATCGCGCGGCCGCTAGTTACATCACCGCGCGTCGACTGGCCACTGATCGTCGCGGGCCTCGCAGCGATCCTCTTCATCGCCGCGTGCATCGCTGGACAGCGGGGCCTGTTTCCCGCGTATGGCGAGGAACCGGTCGTTCCGGACTGGGCGACCCGTCTCCTGCAGCTGGCTCGTGGTCTGCTCATGATGCCGCTCGCGGCGGTGTGTCTCGCCGGTGGCGCATGGCTCTTTCAACTGGTCGAACGCCGACCGCTTGGCGATGTGCGCGGACTGTCCGCGCGGATGCTGATGATCGCGTGCGTCGCGCTCATCGTGCGGATCCTTCCGATCGACATGGCGTTCCTGAAGCAGAGTTACGACGTGCTCGCGCCCGTCGCTGCGGCGTGGCTGCTGCTCATGGCGGTGTTCCGGCTCACGCCGCGCGACGCCGGCGTCCTGCTCGGGGCGGCACTGCTGTGCATGGTACTGCTCGGATTCGGGTCGACGATCGTCTCGTTCGCGCTGTGGACCGGATCAACTGCTGGCGGCACGAGCCCGTAGTTCCCGTGCTGGAATGCCGGCGACGGTGAGTCCATTGTCGACATCGCGATGCACGACCGATCCGGCGCCGACGATGGCGTCGTTGCCGACGCGCACGAACGGAAGAACGACAGCACCCGCACCGATCAGCACACGTTCACCGACGTGGGCGAGCCCCGCGAGCGTGGACCGCGGCGCGAGATGCGAACATGTGCCCACCTTGACGCCGTGTTCGACAATGGCCGCGGTGTTGACGATGGTCGCTATGGCGATCGACGCTGCTGCATTGACGACCGCAAAGGCACCGATGTACGCGCCCGGTGCGACGCTCGCACTCGGCGAGATCCAGCTCCCCGGATGAACAATCGTCGCGAGCCGGTCAGGGGGAAATCGCGCGCACCATTTCTCGCGCAGTCGCGCGTCACCCACTGCGAGGTGCAGTTTCGTCGAGCCGTTCAGCAGCCGTACGCCGTCCGGCGTGGGCGCCTCGATGGGACCAAGCCACGGCGCCTGCAGGGCGCTGCAGCCGGCCTGGCGCGAGGATTCATTCGCGCAATAGCCGATGATGCGCCAGCCCGCGGCAACGGCGCTTTCCGCGACGACTGTCGCATGCCCGCCCGCACCGAGAAGGATGAGTTCGCGCGAGGCCATAGTTCCACCTGCTATCTCGTTGTCACGTCAGACATCTCACGACGACGAGCTTGCGACAATCTCGGTTTCGAGCGCCCGCACGCGCTCCGCTTCCAGCCGCGACCAGCGACGGTGGTAGCGGGCGACTCGAAGTCCCGAATACACGCTGCCGCAACGGTAGCAAATGAGCCGCTCACGCGCCAGCGCCAGCGTGGCGACATCGACAATCAGGAGCCCCACGAGCGCCGGAAGCACCAGAGGGTTCGTCGCGTATCCCAAGAGACCGATGATTGCGCCCGCGAACGCCAGCAGCACGACAAATGGCGTCACTTGCGGCAGTACCTTATTGCGGTAGAGGCTGCCGCCGCCGCACACTACGCACTTGCGCAGCCGCTTGCTGTCATCAACGGCACCGTCCCAGTTCAGAAAGCGCTCGGTCCCGGGCGCGCCGAGCTCCTCGCCGGGAAGTCGAACGAGATCGGGACGCTGCTCGAGGTCGACCTCCACTCTGCCGAGTCGCCGACCCCAATGATCGCCCAGCTGGCGACCTGATCCCGGACCCGATGGCCGGTCCGGCTGGTGGCCCGGTTGTTGTCCGATGTGATCGCGCACGTCGACGCGCATGTCGGTGATGATACGGCCTCTGCATGGATCACTCATTGCTCTACACTCCGTCAGCCATGTCGCGAGCGCCGAGCGTCCGCTTTCCCGAGTGCCTTCGAGGTCGCTTTCTTGTCTTCGACGGACCGGACGGCAGCGGCAAAAGCACGCAGTTTCACCGCTTTGGCCACCACTGTTCGGCGCTTGGCCTGACGGTCACTGAAGTGCGGGAGCCGGGCGGGACCGCGATTGGCGAAAAGATCCGCGACGTGCTGCTCGACCCGTCCAACGACAGCATGGCGATGCGCTGCGAGATGCTGCTGTACATGGCGAGCCGCGCGCAGCTGTTCGAGAAGCGCATCGTGCCGGCACTGAAGCGCGGAGAGGTTGTCCTCGCCGACCGTTTCACAAGTTCAACGCTCGCCTATCAGGGCACGGCCGGCGGTCTCGCGACGGACGAAATCCTCGCGGTCGGGCGCGTGGCCACGGGCAATCGCTGGCCGGATCTCACGGTCATTTTCGATGTCGACGAGCGCACCGCGGCGACGCGGCTCTCGCCGCTGCTCGACCGCATCGAGCAGCGCGGCATGGACTTCCACCGGCGGGTTCGGGAAGGCTATCTGCAGCAGGTGCGTGACTTCCCCGAGCGCTACCGCACCGTCGACGCTTCGCGCACGCCGGACGAAGTCTTTGCCGAATTGACTGCCTGCATCGAGTCGTTCTTCAGCGCGAGTTTCAGCGCGGGGCCGCGCGACTGAACGCGTAGCCGCCGACGACGAACCCGATCACGCCGAACAGCATCAGGGCGCCGAGCGAGGGCGCGAGCTGCGTGAACGTCAGGCCGCGCCAGATCGCGCCTTCGATCGCGAAGATCGCCCACTTGAACGGGGAAATCGAACTTGCGGTCTGAAGGAAGGGCGGCATGAAGAAGAGCGGAATTGTTCCGCCGCCGATCATCGCCAAGATCAGAATGCACGCACGGCCTGCGCCCTCCGCGGCGCCTTCCGTGCGGAAGATGCCCGCGAGCAGCATCATGATGCCCGTGAATCCGAATGCCGCGACAACTGCGGCGAGCCCGAAGAGCAGCGGGTCTGCGACGGTGACGCCCAGCACGAGCCATGCAAATACGATCAGGAGACACATGACCATCAGACACGCAATGAAGCAGCCGAGCGCCTTGCCGAGCAGCACGTGGGCACGGCTGATCGGCGCGACAGCGAGCCGCAGCAGCGTTCCGCGCGTGCGCTCCTGCGCGAGCCCCGAGGCGAAACTCATCACGCATCCCATCAGTCCCCACGCGACGCCTTGCGGAAAGCTGATCGCGTAGGCGTTCGCGGGCCCCTTCGCCTTGCGCGATGCGAGCTCGGTGACGGTGATCGTGGCGGGTGAGAACCCAGCCATCGCGCCGCCCGCGTCGTCGCCATCCGCATCGGGATCGCCGGCCGTTCCTTCCGTGAGATTCTCCGCGCTGTTGAAGAACTGCTGAAAAAGATTCTTCTCTTTCGGATCCATGGTGGGCGTGAGGGCGATCACTGCTCGTGCGTTCGTCAGCATGGACGACATCTGCGCAGGATCGGTGAACGCCTTGTTCAACTGGCGGAACGCGATCTCGGTGAGCTTGCCGGTCAGCAGCCCGCTCTCTGCTCGGCGCGCCGGATCGACGAGCGCTTCGATCTCCATGCCGCCGCCGCTGAACATCGAATTGGCGCCGTCGTCAAAATCCTTCGCTAGGATGACGCACGCGATCGCTTTCCCTTCCCGCACCATGCTCTCACCTGCGTCGCGCGACGCCGCCGCGACGACTTCAATCATCTCATCGGCATCGAGATCCTTCGTGAACGACTTTGCCATCGGGCCACCGGACTCGTCGACGACCGTGATCGTCGCGGGCGAGCCGCTGCCCTTGCCGCTGGTGCCGCTGAAGACAATGCCGAAGAACACGGCCAGCAGCAGCGGAAACAGAAACGTGAAAAAAGCGCTCGTCCAGTCACGAAAGAGCAGCTTCAGATCTTTGCGGGCAATGGCGATGATCGGACGCATCAGTCGCGCAGGCTCCTGCCAGTTAAGGCGAGAAAGACAGTTTCAAGTCCCGGACGCTCCACTCGCACACCGCTCACGTCGCCGGCGCTCAGCGCCTGCGTGATCTCGCGCAGCGGATCCGATGTCGTGACGCGCCGTTCCGCCTCGGCACCGCGCTCGACGACGACGACCGTGTCGCCGCCATGTCGCGCGATCAGTTCGGACACACTGCCGATGTCCAGCAGTTTGCCGCGGTCCATGATGCCGATACGGTCGCAGAGCCGCGCCGCTTCTTCCATGTAGTGCGTCGTGTAAACGATCGTGCGCCCTTTGCTCGCCAGATCCTTGACGAGTTCGAGAATGCTGTTGCGTGATTGCGGATCAACACCTGCGGTCGGTTCGTCGAGCAGCAGGAGCGGCGGATCGTGCAGCAGGGCGACGGCGAGATTCAATCGTCGCTGCATGCCGCCCGAGTATCCGTGCACGCGGACCTTCGCGCGGGGGAGCAGCCCTACCAGGTCGAGCACATCGCGGGCGCGATCGCGTCCATTCGCAAGTCCGTACAGACTTGCGAAGAACATGAGGTTTTCTTCGGCGGTCAGCTGGTCGTACAGCGCGAGCGCCTGCGGTGCAAAGCCGAGAAGGCGACGCACCGCGGGTGTCGTCGGAGCGCCGAGTCCGTCGAGCGCGATCGTCCCGTGATCCGGCGTGACCAGACCCATCGCCATGTTGATCGTCGTGCTCTTGCCCGCGCCGTTCGGACCGAGCAGCCCGAACACTTCGCCGCGCCGCACCTCGAGCGACAGATCGTCCACGGCCTTCAGGCCGCCAAATGATTTCGCGAGGTTTGTGAGTCGAAGCATGGAAGGAGTCCTCAATTGCCCATGCGGCTCTTGACGAGCGCCGCCACTTCGTCGATCGCCTTGAAGAGATCGTCATTCACGACAAAGGCGTCGTACACACCGCTTGATTTCGCGAACTCCATTTCCTTCTGCGCTTCTGCAAACCGTCGCGCGATTGCCCGCAGATCCTCACGCCCGCGCTCCTGCAACCGTCGAAGGAGTTCTGTTTCGCTGGGCGGGAGAATGAATACAGAGAATGCGTCGGGCATCTCCTTCTTCACGTTCGCCGCGCCCTGCACATCGACGTCGAGAACGACCACCTTGCCCTGCTCGAGCTGGCGTTCGACGGGCTCGCGCGGCGTTCCGTAGCAGTTGCGGCCGAACACCTGCGCATACTCTAGGAAACGGCCTTCGTCGATCCAGCGCTGAAACTGCTCCTGCGAAACGAAGTAGTAATCGACGCCGTCACGCTCGCTCGGCGAGCGCTCGCGCGTCGTCGCGGAGACGCTGAACACGGCGTCAAATCGGCGCGTCAGCTCGTGCACGATAGAGGTCTTGCCAACCCCCGACGGCCCCGACATGACGAGCAGCAGCCCGCGTTCCTTCGGCATAGGGGATGGAGTGTAAGTGGACTGCGGAGGAAAAAGTCCGCGCCGCACAACTTCTCCATTTCCGGAGGTGGCCTTCATCCGCCCGTAGAATCGCCGCTGCCATGACCAGCCTGCCGAAGCCCGCGTACATCACGACGCCGATTTACTACGTCAACGACAAGCCGCACATCGGCCACGCGTACACGACGACGCTGTGCGATGTCTGGGCGCGGGCGATGCGGTTTCGCAAGCGGGATGTGTTCTTTCTCACCGGCACCGACGAGCACGGCCGCAAGGTCGAGAAGTCCGCGCAGGCGAAAGGAGTCACGCCGCAGGAGCTCGCTGACGAGAACTCGGCGGAGTTTCGGCGTGTGCTCGGCCTCTTCGGCCTGACGAACGACCACTTCATCCGCACGACCCACCCGGCGCATAAGCGGCAGGTGCAGACGATCGTCAAACGACTGATCGACAGCGGCCACGTGTATCTGGGCGAGTTCGAGGGCTGGTACGACGAAGGGCAGGAGGAGTACCACACCGAAACGAAGGCGAAGGAACTCGACTACAAAAGTCCGATCAGCGGCCGTCCGCTCCTCCGCGCGAAAGAAAAGAACTATTACTTTCGACTGAGCGAATTTCAAACGCGACTCGAAGAGCATCTCGCGAAGCATCCGGAGTTCGTCCGTCCGGAAGGGCGGCGGAACGAAGTGCTCGGCCGCCTCAGCGGCGGACTGCAGGACGTGCCGGTGACGCGGACAAGCTTCACATGGGGCATCGCGCTGCCGGACGCTCCGGGTCATGTGATTTACGTCTGGATCGACGCGCTCCTGAACTACGCGACCGCGCTTGGTCTCGCGGACGACGAAGCGAATCCACGCAAAAAGTACTGGCCTGCGACCTATCACGTCGTCGGCAAGGAGATTCTGTGGTTTCACGCGGTGATCTGGCCGGCGATGCTGATGGCGCTCGGCTGGGAACTGCCGAAGTGCATCTACGCGCACAGCTTCTGGATTTCGGACGGGCAGAAGATGTCGAAGTCGCTCGGCAACTTCATCGACCTGCCGACGATCCAGCGTTATCACGAGGCATACTCACTCGACGCATGGCGCTGGTACATGGTGACGCAGGGTCCGCTCGACGCGACCGACGCCGATTTCAGCGCCAAGCATTTTCACGAGACGTACACGTCGCAGCTCGTGAACACGTTCGCGAACTGCGCGAGCCGCACCAGCGCGATGATCGAGAAATACTTTGACGGCACGCTGCCGCCGCGCACGAGCGAATGGACCACGATGGCGGGCGGCCGTCCGATGCCCGATGCGCTGCGCGGCTTCGACGACGCGATGACGGCATACGAAGAGTTCCGACTGCACGACGCGGCGACGGCGGGACTCGGCATCATTCGATGGATTGACTTAGTCATCAACGAGTATCAGCCGTTCAAGATGGCGAAATCGCCCGAACTCATGGAAGCAGTCGGCAGCCTCCTGCACGAATGTGCCCAGGCGCTGTGCTGGGCCGCGGTGGCGCTGCATCCGATCATGCCGACGAAGTGCGAAGAGCTGCTGCGGGCGTTTGGCGTGTCGCTGGAGCAGGCGTTTGGGCATTTTCAGACGGACGGGGTCGCGCCGACGCAGGTGATTCCGGCGGGGACGCGCATCACGAAGTGTGCGCTGTTCATGCGGGTGGATCCGCTGGTGGTGACGTCGGCGTGAGCGGAGCCAGGGGCGTTTTTGAAAAATGCCGTCGCCTTGGACAGCTCGGCGTCGTCTGTCATGTGACGACGGCGATGTGATGCCGTTTGGTACCGCCCCCTCTCCGGAGAATCCCCATGGACGCCGCGGGGCGATCCGTGGACCTCAAAGTCAAGTACATCGGCGGAGCGAGAGGTCTCGGTGAAGACCGGGCCAATTCCTGCGCGGCGTTCGCTCGAACGTGATCAGCGTGACTTGGAACGTCGACGACGCGCCTCCTCCTGTGACGCGCCGCCTCGTCGTCGAGCTCGGCGGCCGCAAGGCCACCGCGACCGCCGCGCAGGTGCAGGCAGTGCTCGACGCGATCAGCGTCGCGATCGAGATGGACGGCGAGTCTTCGACGTATCGCGCGAAGTATCACGAGCCATCGGGACTGCTGATCCTGCGTGGTACCCAAGACGAGCTTGGCGTCGCGGCGCAGGTGTTCGAAACGAAAGTTCCGGAACTCAAAGTCCCCCGCGTCCATGAGCGCACCCGGCGCTCCAGCACATGACGACGAGTGGGCCCAGCGCGTGTCCATCGGCATCGCAGCCGGCTCGCGCGAGGCGCTCGCGCGGCTGTACGACGCGCGGTACGCGCAGCTCGTGCGACTGCTGCGGCAGCGCACGAGCCCCGACGACGCATTCATCGTCGACTGCGTGCACGATGCGTGGCTGCGCATCGTGCGTGCGTTGCCGCCGCGGGGCTCGATCGCTGCGCTCGACGCATGGATACAACGCGCGGCACTCTCTGCGATGCTTGATCGGCTGAAGGCCGACGCCGCGCGCACAACGCGCGAGGCGCGATTGTCTTCGCGGCCGCCGCACGGTGATCAATCACTCCGCGACACGATCGACGCATTGCAGCACGAATTGCGATCACTTTCGTTGGACGATCGAACGCTGCTCGACCTGCGCTTTCGCCGCGAACTGGGCTGGCGGCAGATCGGTTCGATCCTCGGTCTCGGCGCGAAGGCCGCTGAAATGCGGTTTCGCCGCATCCTGACTCAACTGCGTACCCGCCGGGAGGCGCTCCGTGACTGATCGTGATCATGCTGACTCTGCACGCGGAGCGGTCGATGGACTGCCGCCGATTTTCATCGAGATGAAGCGTCATCTCCTGCGCGAACTGGAAGCGGCGCTCGAAGATCACGTGCGCACGCGTCGAGCCCGGCGCGGCGGCGCTGCCGCTGCTGTGCTCGCGTTCTCAACAATTGGCCTCGCGCTGCTCGTCTCGCATCGCCCAAAGCAAGCACATCCCGCCAGACAGCCTGCTGGTCCCGTTGATTTCGGTCAACCCGGGGCGAATGCACGGCGAGCCTTGCTTCAAAGACACTCGGGTCCCGGTCCGTCCGCAGAGTCGCCGATGCCCCCGACGCTGGCGTCGCTGGAGACGCTTCCGTCCAGAGTCTCTATCGCGTTTGACTTGATCGACGACGACGATCTGGTGGGGGAGCTTGCGGCGCTGGGCATCGTCGCGCGCGTGATGCATGTGGGCGAGCGGGGTGTGCAGCTCATCAACGCCGACGGCTCTCGGCTCCGTTCACTGGCCCAGGCATCGGAGCCCGCGCCCCCGCTCACTCCTTCTTCTTGAACAGTCCGTCGATCGCGTCGCCGACGCCCTTCTCGATGCCCTTGCCCAGATCGTTCACACCTTTTTCGAGCGTCTTGCCGAGTTCCCCGCCGACTGTTTCCAAGCCTTTGCCGATGTCCACGGCGATTTTGCCGTTGAAGAGACCGCCAAGATCGCGCACGCCATTGGCGATGGACTGCATGAAGATGTCCGGAAGCTGGCCCTGACTCGCTTCCATCACGGCCTTCAGCACTGCCTCGACGACCATCGCCGAAAGCTGCTCGAGGCCGACAGGATCCGAGCCGGCGCTGCCGATGTCGCTCAGGACGATCTTCGGCACGTTGATCACGATGCCTCGGTCGGCGATCGGCATGCCCGTCGTGCGGGCGGTCACGACGACGTTGTTCAGTTCGAGCGTGTCGATCACGAACTTCTTCGATGACGTTGACGCCGACTTTCCGCCGTCCGTGCCGACGAATTTCTTAGCGTTGGCCAAGATCACGTCGACGTTCGAATCGCCGCCGATGCGCTGCTCAAAATCGAGGCCGAGACCGTCGAACGCCATCTTCGGAATGTGCACGACATCAGCGAGCAGCGAGCTCGGAGTGACGCCGATGTCGCCCTTCTTAAGCAAAAGAAACTCGGGGCCTTTGCAACCTTCGGGATTGGCGATGTGCAATCCGCCCAGCGTCGCGGAGCCGCTCAGCAACCCGATGGAGACGCTGTCGAGCTTGGTTTCCACACCGAGCACCCGCGTCCCCGCGCGCTCGATCGCCCCCTTGGCGATCTGATCGACGTAGACGAACACGCCGACGGCGGCGACTACGACAAGCACGAGGAGCACGACCACGATGCGTACGAGTTTTTTCATAAGTTGAGTTCGAGATTGGCGAGATCACCGCGGAACGCGATGACACCACGATACATCGAACACGGCCTGCAACCCCCAAGCGGCGGCCGTCACACGTCGACTGCAAACTCCATCTACGCCACCGTTCGCGCCAGCGTGCCCGGCTTGAACCGCATCGCCTCAACAAACGCGACGCCGGCCTTCTCGCGGAGCCGCCGGCGGGCGGTGCGGCAGAGAGCCAGAGCCGCGTCGACGAAGCCGTTGCGTCCCAGCCGATCGCGCTCCATGGCCATGCGCTCGGCAAGGATCGCCATGTCGTGCTCATCGCCGAGCGCACGCGTCGTGCGCCGCAGTCGCTGCCGGAATCGGACCAGCGTCTTGGGCTGACCGACGTCCTCGAGCAGCATGAGCTGGTGCACGATCCGCGAGCAGTCTTTGCGCAGTTCGTGCAGCTCCTCCCCCTCGAGTTTCCATTCCCGATTCGCACGGCGACGGGCATCCCGCCATCGATCTGCAATCGTGTCGCCGACAAACGCTGACGTGATCTGCGAAAGATCCACTGCCTCGATCACGGCGTGGCTGCGCTGCATCGAAACGAGTCCTCGCGCGAGCAGTGCCCCTTCGAGAGCCCGGCTCGATTCGCCGCTCCCCGACAGTATGATGTCCGTCAGCGCCGCCCGCACCTGCACCGTGCGTTCAGAGACAGGGGTGGCACGAGTCGACGAGAACAGCCGATCGATGGTCTTGAGGATTGCGTCGCGGTCGCGCATCGGCGAGAGCAGATGAGCGGCGTCCGCGAAGGCGCGCTCAGCCCCCGAAAGTGACTCTTCGCTCGTGCCCGGGGCGAGGAGCGGAAGCAGCGAGCGACCCGTCTTGGTTGCCTTGCGGACCGTCTTGAGAAGGTCCGGCTGGTGCTCAGCGTCAGCGTCGCCGAATGCCGAACCAGCCTCGACGGCTGCAGTCATGACCTTGGTCCACCGCTCGCGCAGCGCAACGCCAGCGGCGGAGTGATCGTCGAGGGTATATGGCGGGGCAGTCATGGCGTCTGAACTCTAGCGTCCCACGAGCCGCGTCAACGTGCCCGAGTGCCCTGTTCGCCCACCGATGCTGCAGTCTTCACAATCCGTGCCCGGCTCATGTGCGGGGTTGTTACGCTCTCCGACTCGCGGTTTACCCCTCGCTTGGCCGGTCGCCTGACCGCGAGCACCCCACACACAACGCCATGTCGAACCAGCAGCAAAAGCCTCAGGGCGGTCCGTCTCCTTCCGCTTCTTCCTCGAAGGCCGACGTCTCGGCGATCTCGCCGACACGGGCGGAGAACTACGCCGAGTGGTACCAGCAGGTCGTCCGGGCCGCTGATCTGGCGGAGAACAGCCCGGTCCGCGGCTGCATGGTCATCAAGCCGTGGGGCTACGCGATCTGGGAAAACATGCAGCGCGTGCTCGACCGCATGTTCAAGGACACCGGTCACAAGAACGCGTACTTCCCGCTGTTCATCCCGTTGTCGTTCCTCGAAAAGGAAGCCGCGCACGTCGAGGGCTTTGCGAAGGAATGCGCGGTCGTGACGCATCATCGACTCGTGGCGGGCCCGAACGGCAAGCTCATCCCGAGCGGCGAACTCGAAGAACCGCTCGTCGTGCGGCCGACGAGCGAGACGATCATCGGAGCAAGCTTCGCCAAGTGGGTGCAGAGCTACCGCGATCTTCCGCTCCTCATCAATCAGTGGGCCAATGTCGTGCGCTGGGAAATGCGCACGCGGCTCTTCCTGCGCACGACGGAGTTCCTGTGGCAGGAAGGGCACACCGCGCACGCCACCGAGGCGGAAGCGCGCGAAGAGACGATGAAGATGCTCGATGTCTATTCCGAGTTCGCCGAGCAGTGGATGGCGGTGCCGGTGATCAAGGGACTGAAGACCGAGAACGAGCGGTTCCCCGGTGCGGTCGACACGTTCTGCATCGAAGCGATGATGCAGGATCGCAAAGCGCTGCAGGCTGGCACGAGCCATTTCCTTGGACAGAACTTCGCGAAGGCGAGCGAGATCAAGTATCTCGACCAAGGCGGCACGCTCCAGCACGCGTGGACGACGTCATGGGGCGTGTCGACGCGCCTGGTCGGCGGCCTGATCATGACGCATGCGGACGACGACGGGCTCGTCCTGCCGCCGCGCCTCGCGCCGTCCCATGTCGTGATTCTGCCGGTGCTGCACAAGCCCGAGTCGGCTCCGCAAGTGCTCGAGTACTGCAAGAAGCTCGCGGCGGAACTGCGTCAGCAGACATACGCCGGCCGTGCGATTGAAGTGGAGCTCGACGAGCGCGACATCCGCGGCGGCGAGAAGGTCTGGGGCTGGATCAAGAAGGGCGTTCCTGTGCGCGTCGAAGTCGGCCCGCGCGACATGGAAGCGGACAGCGTCTTCATGGCCCGCCGCGACAAACCGCACAAGGAGAAGACCGCGGTCAAGCGCGGCGAGTTCGTCGCCACGCTGCCGGCACTGCTCGAAGAAATGCAGACGGGGCTGCTTGAGCGAGCCAAGGCGCATCGAGCCGCGAACACCAAGTCGTTCGACAGCAAGGACGAACTCATCGCCTTCTTCACGCCGAAGAGCCGCGCGAAAGCGGAGGGCGACAACGACCCCACCGAGATCCACGGCGGTTTCGCGATGGCCCGCTGCGCGCTCGACCCGGCGTCCGAAGCCAAACTGAAAGACGATCACGGCGTCACCGTGCGCTGCATTCCGCTGGAAGGCAGCGACGATCCGGGGCCGTGCATTCTCACGGGCAAGCCGGCGACGAAACGCGTGGTTTTTGCGAAGAGCTATTGAATCGCTCTCACACGCATCCTGAGAACTGCGAGCTGCATCGGGATCGCGATCGGCGTTCCGGGGCTCGTCCTTGGTGTGCTTCACCCGTTTGAGCCTTTGTCCTTTGACATCTTGCCGAACCGGTTTGACGCGATGAGCTGGACGCTCAGCGCGCTTGGCGATGTCCTCGCAGTGACCGCTATGACCGCAATGACCGCAATGACCGCTATGACACTCGCTGCGGTTCGGCTGCGCCATTACCTCCGACTGCGGACACTGCTCGTTGCATAGGCGACGCGCTTCGGGCTTCGCGCCCTGAAATAGCCGTGTCCGCTCTACGAAAGCCATCTTCCATCCTGATTTCATCGCCGCCACACTCGCGGCATGAAATCACATCAAGACCGCTGG
>JAWXBD010000090.1:0-11582 GCA_034439815.1 Phycisphaerae bacterium | reverse complement strand
GGATCACAGTTGACCTTCGCGCGAGGCATTCACGCCTGCAGCGGCGACTCCCGGCGGAGATCACACGGCGTGCGCACGAATCAACTGCGGCCCGTATTACTTCTTACTTCTTCCTTCCCTCCGCGGCAGCTCCACCATTGTGAGCTTCGCTTCTCCGAACACCGCGCGGCTTTTGGCGATGCTTTCGATCCATCGTGCGTCATCTGACGTGACTTCATAGCTCACGATCGTCTTGACGCCCGATTGGATGATCGCCAGCGCGCATTGAATGCACGGAAAAAACGACGAGTACAGCACGCAGTCGATCGGTGACACGCCGTTCCGCGCGCACTGCACGATCGCGTTCATCTCCGCGTGACACACGAGGTCGTACTTCACCGGCCGTTCCAGGCGCTCGGGTCGATCTTCGATGCCGCGCGGCAATCCGTTGAACCCCGTCGAGATGATCTGCTTGCCTTCAGAGACGATGACACAGCCGACGCCGCGCGCAGGATCCTTGCTCCAGGTCGCGATGCAGTCGGCGAGTTCGAGGAAGCGATAATGCCACTTGTCGTTCATTCGATCAGTGTTCACTGGGCGGGTGCTCTCCGGCGAGTTCTGTCACGTCCCACGGTGCCGTGCGATCCTTCGTCGCCGCGCGCACCTCGCGCACGAGTTCCGCCGGCACCGGCGGCGCCTGATTGCCGAACGCCTGCCGCACATACGTCATCACCGCTGCGATGTCCTCATCGGTTTCGACCGCGGGCTTCGGCATAAGGCCGTTGATCTCGATGTCGCCGACTTTCACACGGCCGCGCAAGCCGTGCAGCAGGACCTTTGCGAAACGACCGGGATCCCCCTGCACCCATGCGCTCCCGCGCAGCGGCGGATACACACCCGGCTGACCGCGGCCTGCCGGACCATGGCATGTGAGACAGCTCGCATAGAGCCGTCTGCCGGCTTCGATCGTCTCCTCCGTCGACAGCGCGAACACCGGCAACGGCACGTCAGTGCGCGCCGGCCAGCGGATCCATGGATCCAGTTTGGCCGCGACGTCCGGCGACCAGATCGATGCTATCGCGCTGAAGTCGTCAGGCTGTCGATCGAGGTGGATCGGCCGCTGGCGTCGACTGTTCACGCCGGCGCCCGCTGCAAAGCGCCCGGCGATTACATGTCTGCCGTCGTTCTTGATGCGCGATGCAAGCTCAAGAAAGGCGCGAGCATCCTGCGGACTTCCTCGTTTGAGCGCGGAGTCCGTGAGAGCCGCAACGAGCGCCGACAACCCGCGCACATCGCCCGCGTGCACCAGCCGCTCGGCGAATGTGTGCTCGAAGCCGCGGACTGCAGCGACCAGCAGGCGCCTCGTGTCGTCATCTGTCTCGCCGCGCTCGATCGCAATGGCGACAAGCGGACTGATCCATGCATCAATTGTCACCGCATCCGACGCTGCCTCCAAAAACTGCGCCGCGCGCGCGATCGCCGCCTGCTGCACCGTGCGGTGCTTGTCACGGAGCGCAGCGCGCACTCCGTGCGCGTCTGTGAACGTGATGGCTGCGCGTCGCACATCCGGTGATTCGTCGTGCAGCGCACGATGCGCGTCGTCAGCACCCAGGATCCCGAGTCGCCATCCGGCGAGCATCGCTGCCCGTCGTGCCTGCGGATGTTCGTGATGGCGCGCGATCGTCCTGATCGGCGCTTCGACGAGCTGCAGCCGAGCGTTGTCGTCGCCACACCACGCGATGAGGTTCTCGCGGGCGGCAGCGCGCAGCAGCGCATCGTCGCTCGCGAGCAGGAGCGCCAAACTCTCGTCCTGTGCGTATTCGGGCTGGACACCGGTCGACGGCCCGTCCGGCGGGACGATGATGATCTGCTCATCAGTGAGGCTCAGGAATTCTCCGTCGTCGCTCGTCACGACGATGGGACCGGACCACTGCATGTCGACGCATGGCCATCGCCACGCATGATCCTCCACCGCAATGCTCCAGATCGAACTGCTCCCCGCTTCGGTCGCGAACACTGCGCGGGACGTTGGCTGGAGCGACGTGACCTCGATATCCGCATTGATCACACCGAGCGGAAGCTCCGTGGATCCACAGAGCCGTGAAAACGTCTTGCCGCGCAGCACGAACACTTCGCCGTCATCGCGCTCATACGCCGCGCCGATCGCCGCATCGAGTGAAGGACGGGGACGCAGCGCACTGCCGTTCCAGAAGAATCGCCGCGCGGTTCCGTTGACATACAGCGTGCCGTCGGCGGTGAGCACGAGGCCGCGCCCTCCTTCCAATCCACCACCGACGATCTGCACGGCGTCAGCGGTCCCGTCTTCGTCGGTGTCGCGCGCCAGCAGCAGATGGGGCGGTTCAAGCACGAGTGCGATCGATGGAGTGAGCGGCAGAATGGCCTGGGGAGCGACCAAGCCAGTGAGAAAGACGCCGCTTCGGTCGACGCGGTTGTCGCCGTCCCGGTCGTGCAGCGTGATGACTCGACCGTCGCTGTGGTCGTCTCCAGTGCCCAAGCCGCTGTCGAGAATCCACACCGTGCCCGCGAGATCACGTGCCAATCCGCGCGGAGACGCAGTCTTCACCGACACCGCGAATCGGTGCGCCGGCTTCGCGTCCTCGCGCATCGCAAACGGCAGTGCCGACGACAGAGCGAGCGACGAAATGAACAGGAGCCGCGTCATTGGACGATGCGCTCGTCCGCCGCTGCGCGGCGCTCGACGAAGCTCGATCCGATTACGTGGCGTCGCCCGTTGGCGATCGTCTCGCGCACCACGTATGGCTTGATCTCACCGACCGTGCTCAGCGTGTCGGACAGCAGCTCCAGCATGAAGCCCGCGATAAAGATGAAGAGCGCCGCGAGAAAGAACATGATCGCGATCAGGAACGGCGGGCGCGTACCCATGTCGATGTCGTGCACGCTCTTCTCGTAGAGCAGCCAAGGCACGATGATGCAGTCGGCCGCAATCAGCAGCATGCCGATTCGACCGAAGAGATACAACGGCCGCGCCTTGAAACTGGCTTGAAACGAGAGCATCAGGATGTCAAGGATCACGTCGAAGCTGCGGGAAAGCCCGTAGTGGCTCTTGCCTGCGAATCGGGCAGGGGCGCTCACAAACACTTCGCCGAGTTTGCCGCCGCGCAGGTGCACGAGCGCAGGAAGCAACCGATGATGGCCGGCTCGCAGCCGCAGTGAGCGGGCGATGTCGCCCCGAATGCACTTGAAGCCCCCCATGTCACGAATCGAGCAGCCTGTCACGCGTCGCAGCAGCCAGTTCGCGATGGCACTCGGGAAGCGCCGGAACAGAAACGATTCCCGCCGCTCCGTGCGCGAAGCAGACACCAGTGCAAAACCCTGGTCCATCGCCTCGATCAGCTGCGGGATGTCCGCGGGAAGATGCTGCAGATCCGCATCCATCACGACGACGTAATTACCGCGCGAGTACTGAATGCCCGCATAGAGCGCATTGCATTGCCCCATGTTTCGCGAGAGGAAGACACAGCGCAGCCGCGGGTACTCGGTCGACAGCTCCGCAAGAATCGCTTCGGTGCGGTCCGTCGAGCCGTCAGACACCACGATGATCTCGGCCGCGCGCCCGAGAACGTCGAGCACCAGGTCCACCTGCTGCACGAACTCGCGGGCGCACAACTCTTCGTTATGCATCGGGGTCACGACGGAGATATGAACAGCGTGATTCATGCGTGAGCGACATCCCCCAGCATGCCCGCTCCAGATTGCGCGTGGGGTACGCGAACTGCTGCGAGGGCTCGGAAGTTCGTCAGTATGCCGCCGAGTTCTTCGATCGTCCTGCGCCACGGTCGCGTGGCAAGCCGCTCGAACTCGGCCCCCCAAAGGCACTGGACTCGCATGCTACCGAACTCTGGTGCGAGATCGTCGTCGTCGGGACGTGGGTCGCCTGGATGACAGACGATCTCCACGGTGCGTGGACGTTGGGCACCGGCGGTTATCGAGCCTCGCGGTCGACGCATGATCGCAGCAAACGCTGCCGGCTCGAGCTGCCTGCCTTGGTGTGCGATTCCCCACACTTCATCGAGACACGCGACGCTCAATCCGTCCGTTGCAGACTGCGGTTTATGCTGCGGTTTATGCTGCGGGTCATGCTGGGGGTCATGCTGGGGGTCATGCTGGGGGTCATGCTGCGCGAGCCAGTGGCGAAGTGCCAGCACGCGTAGCTGGCCGGCGACTGGGGCCCGCAGCGACCAGCGCTCCCAGGGCCGTCGAACGAACGGAATGCCGCACGCCGCAGCTGCTTCACAGGCAGTCTCAAACATGCCGGGCCACGCGTGCGTGTGTTTTTCTCCGTCGGCATGCCAGAGTGAAAGCCCCTGTCCTTGCAGTGTTTCAATCTGACGGCGCCATTCGATCGCCACTTCGTTCAAACGCAGCTGGCCGCGCCGAAATCGGCGATAGAGCGCCCACACGTCACCCAGGAACAGACCCCGATCGTCGATCAACGACCGAACCTCGTTCCGCGGGCTGACGGGTCGCCCGCGCAGCACATTGAGATGAACTCCGAGAGAAACGCCGGGCAGGTCACGCACGAGCGCATGATCCGGACCGTTTGCAAGTACGCTCGCGCTCGTCAGACTATTGCTCTCGGCGAGCTGCTCGACGGCACGTCGGACTGCGACGTGCAGTCCAAGATCGTCGGCGTTGATGACCACACGCAGCGTCATTCGCGCACTCTAACGATTCGCTCTTCCGCATGGCGCCGTTCACCGCAGGTCCATCGCACGTCCGTCGGTTCAGCACGGCGGTGGTGCTGGCGCTCTGCGCGACGCTCATCGGACAGATCACCGGTCCGAGCGACTTGTGGGATCAGACGCAGCCCCGGACGATTGCGTACACCACCGATATGCTCGCCCGCGGCGGCGATGCGTGGATTCTCGCGAAGGATGCAGCCGGTCTGCACGCAACGAAGCCTCCGCTCTACAACTGGCTCAGCGCCGGTTTCGTTGCAGTGCTCGGCCATTACTCGGAGATTGCCCACAAGCTCCCGAGCATTCTCTCGATGCTCGCGATCGTGATGCTGCTGGTCCGCTGGGGGGAAGTGTGGCGACCCGGTCTCGGCTGGCTCGCCGCGCTCGCGTGGCTCGCCTGCTATCCCACATTCAAGCTCGGCTACCTCGCGCGGCCAGACATGGTGTTGTGTCTCGTTCTCCTTCTCGGCTGGCACTGCGCCACGCAGCTGCTGCTGGAGGGATCGCGCGATGGCCCCACACCCGGCCCCATGCTTGGTGGCTCAAGGCGGCGCGTCATTGCCTTTTGGGCGTGCGTCATCCTCGCGACATGGACGAAAGGCCTCGCGTCGATCGTGCTTCCGTTCTACGCCGTCGCAGCGTCGTTCATTTTGCATCGATCGTTTGCCGGACTTGCACGCCTGCGTCCCGTCGGCGGATCCATCGCGGCGATCGTTCTCGGTTTGGCGTGGTACGTGATGGCCTATTTCGTCAACGGAGGTCACGTCGAGCGGACGCTGATGTACGCCGAGCTTGTGGGCCGCATTACCGGCACCGGCCCGGAGGGTGGCAGCCGCGGGCCAGTTGCGATTCTGACGGGAGCGCTGACCATGCCGTTCTACTTCATGGTGCGCTTTGCTCCGTGGTCGATCACCGCACTGCTGGGCGCGCTCGCGCTGCTTGATGCGCGAGGGCAGCCGGCGGATCAACCCGGGCGCCGATGGCGGCACGTGGATGGCGGAGCGCATCTGCTGCTCGCGGTCGTCTGGGTCGCGATCATCGTGATCGCGTTCAGCTTCTCCAGCGGCAAACGCGCTGATTACATCGCGCCGGTGTACGGTCCTGCAGCGCTGGTCGCCGCGTGGTGGATGTTGAGCGACCGGTTCTCGCCGGTGCGCCGCGCGCCGTGGCTTCCGCCCCTTTTGGCGACGATCGCGCTGACGGCGTGCATCGTGATCGATCTGCGCGGTCCTGTTCGGCGCAGCGAGACGATGCGGCGATTCGATGAAATCGCGCAGCGACTCGACCAGGAGCGCGATCCCGACGTGACGCTTGTCGTCCTCACTCCGCAGCTTCCGCACTTTGCAATTCTGTATAGCGATGTCGCGCCATGCGAGAACACGGCCACGAAAGTGGCAGCACTCGTCGCACAGGGCAAGCGCGTGCGGGTCCTGTCCGCCGATATAAAAATGGTCCAAGCAACCCGGTGGGCACTCCTGAGCGGGCAGGCCGTCGAGCGCTGGAACATCTCGCATACGGCGGAAGCGTGCGAGCTCGGCTACATCTCGCCGTTGCGGATGATTGAATTCAATCCGCCGCCAGAAGGACGCCGGATCGACTTCGCGTACCGGTAAGGCGAGCCTGCATTGGCTGCGCGTCATTCCCGGACGCTTACACGCCGCGCGACCGGCGCTGGGCTTCAGGTCAGCCCGCCTCGCCCGCCATACCGCCGCGATACGACCAAAGCCGCTCCATCCGCAGCCGTTGGTGTCCGATGCACTCTGGCCAGACGCAAGTTTGTTGAAGTGCGCGGATGGCAGGAGTGTGCAATGGAGGATCTGTCGAACAATCCCTCCCACGAGTCCTCCCATGAACATGCTCCTCCCCCAGCGTCTGGCCACACCGCAGATGTCGAGCTCACGCTGGACCTCGTTCGCGAACTGCTCTCGGAGCTGCGCACCACGATGACCGAAAGCGTTGCGGACGGAGCAAATGTCATCGCCAGCGTCTGTGATGAAGCGGCGCTCTCCGAGCATTCGGAGCAGATCGAGCTGCTGCTGAACGACCTCCTCGAAGTCGCGGACGAGGCGGCGACTGCCGCGACCGCCGTTCCTTCGCCGATCGTCGCAACGCCACCGGTCGCAGTGATGTCCGAACCTGAGTGCGAACCTCAGCAGCAGCCCGAACCGCAATCGGAAGCGGAACCGGAACCGGAAGCCCAATCACATGCCTCCGCGCATCTCGAGACACCAATGACTGCGGCCCCCGCCGCAGCGCCAGCACCAGCAGAGACGCCGGTGCCTGAGCCCGTTGCTGAGTGCACACCGCTTCCTGTCGCGCCCGCGCGTCCGCGCTTCTCGCTGCGGCGCACGATGGACAGCCAGTTGCTTCCGGTGTTCGCGACGATCTCAGCACCGATCGCCATGGTTCCCAAGGCGCTCCGCCCGTACGTAGGCGTCGCGGCGATCACGATGTTCGTCTGGATCCCCGTCGTCTGGTGGATGGCCGGTCAGGTCATCGCCATGGATCGCGTGCGCCCGCTCTCTACCGCGGAGATTGAAGCACTCGGGACCGTCGCGACGGCGCCGGCCAGCGATCACGGAGACAAGAAAGACGAGCACAAGGAAGAAGCCAAAGCGCCTGAAAAGAAGGACAGCGAGAAGGACAAGAAGAAAGACAGCAAGAAGGCGAGCTCGTCAGGCGGCCATTAAGTAGCGCCGGGAGTCAGCGCCGGTGACTCTTGCCCTCTTCAATGAGTAGCTGCATGCGGCGGTGCACTTCCGCCTTGTCGGGATGAAGGCGATCAGCCTGCTCTTCCGCGTGGTAAGAGCTGCGCACCAGCGGGCCGCTCTCGACGACCCGGAATCCCTTCGCGAGTCCTGCGGTCCGAAACGCGTCGAACTGCGCCGGCTCGACCCAGCGCTCGATCGGCAAGTGATTGCGGGTCGGTTGCAGGTACTGGCCGATGGTCAGGATGTCGACCCCGCTTGACGCAATCACGTCATCCATCAGCGCGAGCACTTCGTCGTCGTGCTCGCCGATACCGACCATGATGCCCGTCTTCGTGACGAGACCGTTCTGCTTGATCTGCTGCAGCACGCGAAGCGAACGCTCGTACTTCGCCTGCGGGCGCACGGCCGGATGCATGCGCCGGACCGTCTCCAGGTTGTGGGCCAGAATTTCCGGCTTGGCGTCGATCACTTTCTGCAGCGCGATCTCTTCGCCGCAGAAATCTCCGACGAGCACTTCGACCGACATCCAAGGACACGCCTCGTGCACGCGATCGATTGTTTCGGCCCAGATCGCCGCGCCACCATCGGGAAGCTCGTCGCGATTCACGCTCGTGATGACGACGTGGCGCAACTTCATCAGTGCAAGTGACTCGGCGACACGGCGCGGTTCATCGAGATCGAGCGTCGGCGGCTTGCCCGTCTTGATGTTGCAGAATCCGCAGGCCCGCGTGCAGACATCGCCGAGGATCATGATCGTTGCGGTCCCGCGGCTCCAGCACTCGCCCATGTTCGGACACGACGCCTCCTGACAGACCGTGTGCAGGCGGTGTTCGTCAATGATTTTCTTAAGCCGCTCGTACCCTTCTCCTCCCGGCACCTTCGCACGCAGCCACGCCGGCTTCTTGCCGATGCGCAAGTGGTGGGCGGCTTCAGGCTGATTGTTCAGTACGAAGCCCGTCAGACTCACGATGGATGCACCAACCGAGCGGGCGGTGTCGCCGCCGAGCGGCCGTGGATGGCGCGCGAGCGTGCGTGCCAGCGCCTCGGCGGAGGGCGCGGCCGCGAGGCCGATGGCGACGGACGGATCGGGATCCATGGGGGGATCGAGAGTGTAGACCACGATCCGTCCCAGCCAAACTGGATGAGTTAGGCAAATCAGACCATAGCGACGCGCGGCATCGGCTGTAGCATCGCAGCCATGGTCGAGTCCGCCGAGCGTTCCGAGGCTGCGCGAGCGAGCCGTGGAAGTGATCAGGCGAAGCGGTGGAGTGGCTTACCGGTCGCTGCGTCGCTCGCCTTGGTCGCGTTTGCCGTCATCTTTGGCGTCTACGGACACCGTGTGGTGGACCGTGGATCTCCGTCGCTCGGGACCACGACGTGGGAGCTGGCTGACGAGGTCGTCGAACAGTTTGAGCTGGCAGTCGTCAAACACCGAGAGGCTGAACCGATCCTGCTGGTAGAAGCGACGTCAGAGGCCCAGCGTCATCTGCGCGAGAATGTTCAGCTTCCAGATCTCAGCGCGACCGGCTTCCAGCCGATCGCCGTGGAGTCCGTGACCCTTCCCGCGGCGACGCGATCCGTTCTCGCGCTGTACGCCGCGAGGAAAGAGGGCTTCACGGAGTTTGTCACCGTGACGATCGTCCCGGACCGTGAGCAGTACGTCGTGTTCTCACGATTCGGACGGCAGATTTTTCTGCCGGTGCGAGAGCCGTACCCTGTCGAGACGACGCCCGGTCGTGAGTCTGATCCGCATGCGACGGTGTGGTCGGATGGGAAGTTCGTGTTTGTCGTCCTCGGAAGCAGCGCTCCTGCGGCGCTCGACATCGCCTATCGACTCCTCGCCAATGGAGAAAGTGGATCCGATGCCGGAACAGCAGGGCCACCATGAATCAACATGAATCAACATGAATCAACATGAATCAACATGAATCACCATGAATCACCCGGAACCACCCACTGGCCAGACGCCACGGAATCCGCCGATATGGGGGATCGCACTGCGAAGGATCGCCCGCCGGGGGCATACGCTCAGCACTGATGAAAGGTGATTGACTTCATGAAGAAAAACGCCCCAACGACCAAGACCCGGGTGTCGATGAACCGAGCGTTGAAGAGCCCGTCTCTGACGGCGCTCTCACTGCTCGCCGGCGCAACACTGCTTAGCCCGAACTTCGTGCAGCTCGCATCGGGACAGAATGCGCCCGACTCGCGAAAGGTCGACACCAGACTGAATCCCAATGCGGTCGGCCGCCCCGGCGCAGACGGCCGCAGCTTTGACTCCCGCGAAGACCCCCGCCGCGGAGGGCAATTGGGCGGTGGTCATACGCTCGACCGCAATCTGCAAGTCGGCAGCGATGGCATCAATCCCTCGGCGCCACGACAGGATTTCTATTCCCGCAATCTGCTGGTCACCGACTCGGTTGCCGGCGCCCGCGGCTTCCGCGGATCGGTTGGCTACACAGCAGCGGACGATTTTCGCGGCGCCACTGCTGGAGACAGCACGTTCCGATTCCGCGCCAACGCAGCGATTTCAAGTCCGTTCTTTCTCGCGCTGCGCGGACAAGACCGCTTCAACATGGCGCAGTCACTTGGGGTGATCGAGTATCGCCGTGACGCGACCCCGCCCCCGGTCGGAACGCCGCAGTCGCGCGATCCCTTTGATCAGCAGCTGCGCCTCGATCGTGCCGCTGCCGCGATCTCGGGCGATCGGCTGGACGACTTCATGAATGCGCCGTACCCGTTCGCGGCCGGGCAGGACAGTTCCGACAGGCGCGTCGAGTACCTCGCCTCGCCGTTGCAGGGACTGCGGCTGCGACGGGTTGACGATCCGTTTGAAACTGCAGGCCTGCCGACGTTCGAGCAGGCTCGCGCGCGACGTGACGCCATGGCGGGGGAGATCAAACCAGCAGACGCTGCCGCGCCATTCGACGGCATGCTCGGAGGCCCGAACGTCAATGCCCGCCTCGATACCAAGGTCGACGCAAACGTCCTTGACAATCAGCAGATTGATCGTGCGACGAGCCGCTCAAACTACGACGACATTGTGCAAAAGATCGTCGAGCATTACGGTGACAACTCGACCTTCAACATCGACGCCAACGCCCGCTCCGTCCAGAAGGCGCGCGAGACATTGAACAAGCTGCGCGAGAGGCTCGGAAGCCGCACTCCCACGCAGGACGAGCGGCAGTCCGGGATTGGGCTGCCCCTGCCGGGAGACGAGATCGATCCGATCACCGGCGAGCGGAAGCCCGGGCGGCCACGGCCATCATCCACTGACACTGATCCGACCAGGCAGCCTGAGGCCGGTGCGCCGGGAAGCTCGACGCAGCTCGATGACGATGCGACGACCGCGGGGAAGGAGTCGGCGGCGACCAGTGACTTCATCAAGGAAACCGCCGGCGCGCTGCGCCACGGAACGCGCGTGACGGATCTCACGACCGGTGAGCGGGCGCGTGTGGATGAACTCGTCAAGGAAGGTCAGGGTCACCTGCTCACGGGCGACTTCTTCCGGGCGGAACGCTGTTTCGATCACGCGCTCGCTCTGAACCCCGACAATCCGCTGCTCATGACGGGTCTGGCGAACAGTCAGATCGGCGCCGGCCTGCATCTCTCGGCCGCACTCACGCTGCGCACGCTGTTCGCACAGAGTCCCGAAATGATCGATACACGCTTCGACTCGCAATTGCTGCCTAATGAAACGCGCCTGCGGCTGGCGATCGAGACGCTGCGCGGCCGCATTGCCCGGCAGCAGGATGCGAGCTCGTACGGGTTGACGCTCGCCTATCTCGGCCATCAGATGGACGACCGAACGCTTGTCACGGAAGGACTCGAGGTCCTGCGTGGAACGGCGGACGACGATCTGTGGCGCGAGCTGCTGACTGACATCTGGCTGGGCAAGAGCGGCGAGCAGAAGCCAGCCCAACCTGCAGCTCCTAAGACGCCGGAAAGGCCGTGATCAGCTGGCAACTTGCCGTATCGATACGTCAACACAGAATTGGCGGCATGCCACGGACTCAGAGTGAACTGAATCGATGTGCGGACAGACGCCGCTTCTCGCGCTCGGGTGACCCTCTAAGGCCATCGGAGCTCGAAGTGAAAGTGATGGGCTGCGGCTGTTGTCTCAAATCATTCGCTCGCATCGCGTGAAACCATTCGTCTTGAATAGCGAGAT
>JAWXBD010000089.1:0-20946 GCA_034439815.1 Phycisphaerae bacterium | reverse complement strand
GCAGAGAAGCAGCGAGAGCGCGCCGTCATCGCGTCGACCACACCCATGCTCCGCCGTCCGAGCAACCCCCCATGATGTCCTTGCCATCCGGGCGAATCGCCAAGCATCGCACCGCTGTGTCGTTCACGCGGAGTGACAGCAGCAGTTCGCCCGACGCGGGTTCCCATACGAGGACACGTCCGAACCACGATGCCCCGACGAGGCGCGAGCCGTCCGGGATCCACGCCAGGCCGCCGATGAACTGACCGGGCTGCGCGAAACGGCGTCGTTCCATGCGGCTCACCGGATCCCAAAGGATCACGCGCCGATCTCTGCCGCCGCTGGCAAGTGTCGCCCCGTCGGGACTCCATGCGAGCGCATAGATCGTGTCCAGATGCCCTTCAAGCTCCGCCGACATCGCTCTGCTCTCCACGTGAAAGACCCGCACTTTGTGGTCCCACGACCCGCTCGCCAACATGGTCCCGTCGGGTGAGAACGCAACGATCCACACGCTCTTGCCGCACGAAGGGGACGTCCACACCGTCGCCCACTCGCTGTCGTCGCCTGACCGCGCCCGCTCCCACAGTCGCAGCGTTCCGTCCGCACTCCCGGTGGCGATGATGTTTCCGTCCGGCGCAAACGCGACGCTGAACACGCGCTCCGTGTGTCCGACGAGACGCGCGATGGCGCGGCCGTCGTCGGTATCCGAGAGCGTCACGCCGCCGTTACCGTCACCCGTTGCCAGCATGCTGCCGGCCGCGTTGAATGCCACGCACCAGCACGCGCCGTGGCCGGTGGTCCACTCGCGGATCGTCGCGCGGTCATCCGCGTCCACCAGTCGCACCCGGCCGTTGCGACCGCCGATCGCGGCGATCGCTCCGTCGCAACTGTAATTGAGTGAGTAAATGACATCGTCTGACATCGTGATGCGCGTCGCGTCGTCATCGTGTCGCTCGTCGGGACCGACATCCCATCGCCGGACCATGCCATCCCACCCGCTCGTCCACAGCGTGCCGTCCGCAGAGAACGCCGATGCATACACCACTTCCGCGTGACCGCCGAGCGTGCGCAGCAGCGTGCCGTCCGCGACGCGCCATATGCGCACCTTCGCGTCGCTCCCACCGGTCACAAGTCGCTCGCCATCAGGCGAAACGGCCGCCGTCCAGACTGCACGAGGGTGGGCAAGAACCATCGTCGGCGGCGCCCCGTCCCGGTCATCCATGTCGTACACGAGAAGACGCGGATCGTTGTCCGCAACGAATATGCGACGCAGTGCCGGCGACACTAAGACGCTGTTCTGAATGCCGGGAAGCTCGGCGCGAATACGCACATCTCCAGTTGACGCATCCACGATCCGCAGCCCGAGTCCCTCGCCGATGACCGCGACCGACTCATCGTCGCACCATGCAACGCCGCGCACCGCGCCGGGCATCGCGACGGTCCGCAGCTCAGACCCGTCCCGGCTACGCCAGACCCGCACTGTTCCGTCGCGAGCCACCGATGCAATCCGCTCACCATCGGGCGAGAGCGCAACACCCATCACGCGATCTGAGTGGCCTCGACAGCTCGCAATCACACGGTCCGTATCGGCATCGCGTATCTCGAGCAGACCGCTCTCGCCTCCAACGATGACGCGCCGACCGTCCGCGCTGACCGTCATCGCCTGAACTCCGCCCGACATCGGCGCCGTGCTTCGTTCCAGTTCGCGGCTCGTCGTGTTCCAGCGACGCGCGCTTCCGTCAGTGCCCGCAGACCAGATGCCGGAACCGTCTGCAGTCGGAACAATCGCGAAGGTGCGCAGCCGGTCGGCATGAATGATCAGACTCGCAACCTCGGCACGACGCTGGAGGTATTCCCACTCCCAGCCCCGATGCATCGCTGGCGCAGCTGCCAGCCGGTCACGCAGGCGCGGATACTCACCGGCTTCAAGCGCCGCCGCGGCTGCGGCCAGTGTCGCCACGTACTCCTTCCGCCGCGCCTCATCGCGCTGCGTGAGCGCCGCCGCTTCCGCTTTCTCGCGTTGTCCGGCTTCCCGCTTGAGCGCGAAGACAAACCATGTGCTGACCGCTGTAGCGATCAGCAGCGCGGCGATCATGACCACACTTGCGGCGACCATCGTGCGATGGCGCTTCGCGAACAGGCGCAGCTGATGCACGGCCGTCGTCGGCCTCGCTTCAATCGGCCGGTTCTGAATGTAGCGCCCGATATCCGCCGACATTGCTTCAACCGAGCGGTAGCGCTTCGCGGGATCCTTGTCGAGCGCTGTCAGCAGGATCGTCTCGATATCGCGCGGCAGATCGGCGACGATGGATCGCGGTCGACGCGGCGGGCGCGTGCGCACCGCCTCGATGGCCTGCGGGAGCGGCAGCCGATCGACGTCGATCGGAGGCGCTCCGCACAGCGTCTCGTACAGAACGACGCCGAGCGCGTAGACATCGCTGCGCAGATCGATTGCCCCCACGTCGCCGGAACATTGCTCGGGCGCCATGAACGCAGGCGTCCCGAGCAAGAATCCCGTGTGCGTGAGCCGCGTGCGATGCGCCTCGTCGTCCGCGAGTCGGGCAATGCCGAAGTCAATGACTTTCGCGCGACCGTGCTGGTCCACGAGAATGTTGGAAGGTTTGAGATCGCGATGGACCACGCCTTTCATGTGGCCGTGATGCACCGCGTCGCAGACACGCTGAAAGAGCTGCAGCCGGTGCAGACGATCGAGCCGATGTGCGTCGGCGAACTCGTTGATCGGCAGAGCGCCTTCGACAAGCTCGATGGCGAGATACGGCAGTCGCCGCGCCCCATCACCATCGATGCCGCTCTCGTACACCGCGGCAATCCCCGGGTGGCGCAGCCGCCCGAGCACTTCTGCTTCCAGCGCAAACCGTGCCAGCGCCTCCGGTGTCCAAGGCCCGGCCAGGACCTTGAGCGCGACGCGTCGCCGGGGCGAGGCCTGTTCCGCGAGATACACCCTGCCCATGCCACCGGTACCCAGCGTCCCGAGAATTCGATAGTTCGCGATGACTTCGCATACATCGTCGCCGACTGGGGCGCCGTCCGAAGCCGGCGGCTCAAGAAACCTCGTCGATGCATCGTGCGCCCCGAGCAGTGCACACACCTCGTCGAGCAGCATCGTGTCATCGCCGCACGCAGCGGCAAGCAATGCGGCGCGTTCACCGGGCGGCGAGTCAATCACCTCGCCGACAATCGTCAGCGCCCGGCGCAGACGTGCGGCATCCATTACGCGCTCCCGTTGGGGCGAGGGTCCACGTCGTCACCCAGTTCACGATAGAGCCAGGCCCGCGCGGCCGCCCACGATCGATCCACGCTGCGCCGGGGCATCCCGAGAATGTCAGCGACCTGCTCGAGCGGCAGGCCCGCGAAGAAACGGAGCTCGACGAGTCGCACCAGCGTGCTGTCAATTTCACCGAGCCGCTCCAGCGCCTCCTCGAGCGCGAGAAGATCGATGCCCGCGAGCGCCACGCGCTCGTCCGGCGTCGAGTCGGCGACATCAGAAACATCGGCGCGACCGATCTCGCCGCCACGCTTCGCAGTCGTGCGCGCCCGTGCATGATCAACGAGAATGCGCCGCATCATCTGTGCTGCAATGGGAAGCACGCGTGACGGAATCTCCCAGTCAAGCTGCCGCTGATCGAGCAGCCGCATCCATGCTTCGTGCACGAGCGCCGTTGCCTGCAGGGTGTGCCCGGCGCGCTCGCCCTTGAGATGGTTCGCCGCGATCGCGCGCATCTGCGCATACAGAGCTTCGAGCGCCGGATCGCTCGCCGGTCGCGGCGTCAGCGGGTCACGAGGAGACTCAGCCACGCCGGCGATCGTACCCTCCGTCGCAGGCCGACACTCACAGGATCGGCTGCGTCTCGCTGAACGCGTCCCCATAGAGCTCGTCGTAATCGGCCACGGCCGCGCGAACCACGTTGAAGGCGTGCTCGCGTCCGTACGTCTGACGGATCACCGCGTGCGGCGGCTCGCCGGGCTTGAGCTTATAGGTCGAGAAGTAGTGATGAAGCCGCTCGACAAACGCGCCCGGCACGTCCGCGATGTCCATTGCGCTTCCCCACACGGGATCGTTCTTGAGCACGCCGATGATCTTGTCGTCGGCCTCACCACCATCGACCATCTGCAGACCGCCGACGACGCGCGCGTCGAGCATGATCTCGCCGCGCGTGATCGGGCGCTCGCTCAGCACGCAGATGTCGAGCGGATCACCATCGGCATGTTCGGCGCCCGGACATAGCGCAGCGACGCGCTCGCCGCAGAACGTGCGGGGTATGAAGCCGTACAGCGCCGGCGGCGTGGAACTCGTGCGCTGCGGACGATCGACTTTGAGATACCCGGTCGGTTTGTGGACTTCATACTTCACGAGATCGAACGGCGTAATCTCGATGAATGCAGTCACCAGGGCAGGCGGGTTGTCGCCGACGGGAAGACCATGCCATGGATGTGGACGCCACAGATGAAATGAATGCTCAGCCATTGTGGAATCAGTTCAATCGCTTGAGCAGATCGTCGACCGCCGCTTTCAACTGCGCGTCGTTCCCCGTCGCTTCATCTTCAGGCGTCTGGGGAACGATGAGATCGGGGACCGCCCCATTGTTTTCCATATCCGTGCCATCCGGCAGGTACCAGCCGCGGAACGGAAGCCGCACGGTCGTTCCGTCCAGAAGTGACATGCCGCCCGTCGAGATCACGCCTCCGTACGTGCGCTGCCCGACCAGCGTGCCGCGCTTGAGCGTCTTGAATGCGTGCGAAATAATCTCGGCGTTTGAAAAGCTCTTCTCGTTGCAGAGCATGTTGATGGGCATGGTGTAGCGCTGAATGAAGAGCCGGTCTTGCGGATAACCGTCGCGCCACTCTGGATCACCGCCGCGGGGGATGGTGTACGCGTGCGGCTTCACCATGATGGACGCGAGCAGAAGGTCCGCCGTCGAACCGCCGCCGTTGTTGCGGACATCGATCAGCAGCCCTTCCTTGCCTTCCGCTGAGGCGTACAGATCCCGCTCGAAATCATCGAGCGATGGACCATCCATGCCACGGATATGGATGTAGCCGAGCCTGCCGTTCGACAATTCGTCGACGAGCTCCCGGCTCCTGAGCGTGCCCCACTGATATCGAAGCACTGCGTACTGCTGTGCGCTGATCGGCACGATCAGCAGATCGAGTTCCAGCACGCCGCTCGCGTCGTCACCAGCCGGACCGCCGCCGGCCTCACGTCGGACGGTCACAACGACTTCCTTTCCAACCTTGTCGCGCAGCATGCTGCCGAGCGTGTCGCGTGCACCAAATGGCGTGAAGTCGATCGCGGTAATCACATCACCGACCATGATCGGCTGCTTCGCCACTGCGGCGGGGGTCCGGTCGACCACGTCCGTCACTTCAAAGCCGCCGTCGACGGGCTTGGTGATGACACCGAGCCGTCCTTGTGCCTGCCGAAGCGGCGATGGCGTCTCCGGTGAGCGCACGCCGAGATGCGACGCGTTCAATTCACCGAGCATGCGGTTCGCTATCCAATCAAACTCGTCGTTGGTGCGGCATCGCTCGGCGAGCTCGAGATAGCGCTCAGTGAGCGCCGCCCAGTCAAGCCCCTTCATGTCGTTGGAATAAAACTGCGACCCGAGCACGCGGGCCATCTCCTTAAACTTCTGCCGCGACTGGATGGCGAGGTCGACGTCGATTGTTTCACTCACCTCATACGTCTTCACATCGCCGCCCGCGACCGCCATGCTCTGCGCCGTACCGCCCGTGACGAGCACGATGCGATCACCTGCGAAAGTCAGTCCCTGCACCGAGCCCGTCGGACCGAGCTTCTGCATCCCGGTGCCGTCCGTCTTGATGCTGTACAGACTGGTCGTCGCGCCTTCACTGCCAGTGAAAATCACCTTGTCGCCCGCAGGAAGCACCTCGAGATTGCCTTCGTTCCCCAAGAGCGAGGTCACGCGGCGCACACGGCGATAGGCATCATCGAGATCGAGATCACCGAACGGCGACACCGGCTTGGCGTCCACGGCGGGCGTGGGCTCTTCGGTCTTCGAGTCGTCGTCCTTCGAGTCGCCGTCCGACTTCTCCGAATCTTTCGGCGCTCCCTTTGGTTCCGGAGGCTTGCGCTTCTTCGCGGCGGCTGCGGCATCTTTGTAGTACTGATCGAGGTCCTTGCCGTTCAGCCCTTCGAGGTCGCGCTCGAGGAAGACCGCCCAGACGTCGACTTCTTCGTTCAGTCGCTCCGAAAGGAATGCGAGCACCTTGCCGTCCGCTGACCAGCGTGGCGACGACTCAGAGTCAGGATGGCGCGTGACGTTGCGTGCCGGTTCGCTCCCGTCCGCGGGAACGATCCACACATCGCTGTTGAAGTTGCGATCGTCCATCGTGTAGGCGATCAGCTTGGAATCTGGACTCCAGCGGAACTCGACGCCCGTATCGAAGCCGCTGACGAGCGTGCTGATGTTCTTGGTTTCAAAGTCGAGAACGGCAATGACGCCATTGCCACGCCGGAACGCGAGCTTGTTGTTGTCAGGCGACGGCGTTGGGCGCGAATCGTTCGTCGGGCCGTCAACGACTGCTGTCAACGTGAAGGTGATGGCATCCGCCCATCGCGCGGGATCAAATGCAGGATCCTTCTTCGCCTTCGGCTTCTTCGCGGGCTTCTTGTCGTCGTCTTTCGCAGCCGCTTCGTCGGCGCCTTCAGCCGCTTCGTCGGCCTTCTGGTCGTCGTCCTTCGCCGGCTTGTCTTTTGACTCGTCCTTTGGCTCTTCCTTCGGCTTTTCGTCCTTCGGCGGCTCGACGCCCATGCGCTCTGCCGTGCGCTTCCGCACTTCGTCACGAGTGCGATCGACCTTCGCGCTGTAGATCGATTCGTCATCGTCCACATCGCTCACGAAGAAAAGCGTCAGGCCGTCCGCGCTCCATGCGATGTCACGCTCGCGCTCGACGCCGTCGGTCACGCGCCGCGCGACGCTCTTCTCCGCCGTCGCGCGCACCCACACGTCTCCATAGGCGACGACCGCGACGCTCAGCCCGTCCGGGGACACGACGGCCTCTCGCGCTTCCTTCCCAAGGTTCTTGCGCGTCATGTCGTCGAGTCCGTCGTCGCTCGCCGTGAACGTCAGCTTTGTCGCGTTGGGCTTGTTCGCTGTGAGATCCACCGCGTAGAGGGCATCCCATGCCGCCACGACCGCGCGCTTGCCGTCGCCGCTCACGGAAACGCCGTGAATGTCGTTGTCCTTGAAATCAGTCAGGCGAACAGCGGCTGCGCCCTCGCGCGTCGACTGGCGGTAGAGGTTGACCGTCTCGTTCTCGCGGTCGGACAAAAAGACAAAGCTGTCGTCGCCGGTCCACTGCGCCATGCCATCGTTGCCAGCCCAGTCGGTCAACCGACGGAACGTGGAAGCCTTCACATCAAAGAGCCAGACATCGCGGGCATCGGGGCCGCGGTATGCGCGGCGCAGCCACGCCGATCCGCCGCGTTCAAAGAGCACTTGCGATCCGTCCGCTGAGTACTGCGCGAACGTGCCGAACGCGTCGTGCACACGCGCGGGCTGACCGCCCGCGACGCCGATGCGATACGGTCGCGTCGAGCGATAAAGATCACCCTCGATCGCCGCATCAAAAGTCATCACCGGGGTTCCCTCGGGCCCGATGCCAAAGCTCGTCAACGTCTGCGCCACGTCCATCTGCGTCAGCTGATCGATGGATGTGCCATCTGATCGCATCACGTAGATGTTGCGGTATCCGTCGCGATCACTTTCGAACGCGATCAATGTGCCATCGGGCGACCACGCAGGCCGCAGTTCGTCTGCAGGGTGCGTAGTCAGCCGCAGCGCCGCACCTCCCGTCGCCGGAGCTTTCCACAGGTCTCCCCGCCAGGCGAACACGACGTCCTTGCCGTCGGGACTCAACGCCGGGAACCGGGGCAGGCCGACCGTCGCGGAGTGCGCCGCCGTCGAGAGCAACGACGACGCGACGAGCGCACCGATCGGCATGAGACCGCTGCGTGCGAGAAGGTTCCGAACGTGAGAGTAGTGGCGCATGTCGTAGATACCGCCTTGCAAGGAACAACCCGTCGGTGGAGAGAATGCCCGCGCTGCTCTCGCCCCACCGAATCCACCCGGATGCGGGTTCAGGGGGAGCGGAGTGTATACCGAGGTTCTGACCCTTCGATTCAGCGCAGGTTCTGACGTATGGGCCGCAACCGTGACGCGTCCTCACGCGGATGATTCATCGAGATCGCCGGATCGCGACCTTGGAGATCGCGCCAATCGTTCCGGTTGTGCGGGTCCTCCGCTCCTCCTTCATCGCTTTTGGTGGGCCGCTTCCGAACTCGGAGCGAAGTTGTGCCAAACCCCTGCCGATAACGCAGACAACTGATCGTGTCATCGACACCGCTCTTCGCGAGGGTGCTCGAGGTTCTGGTCAAGTGGGAGAGCGCGCATGAGTCGTCAGGTCAAGAACGTCGAGCAGATCCGAATGCTTCTGAAACAGATGGACCGCTCGGTGGATGACGCTCGTCACCGTCGGGAAGGGACGCGCGTTCCGTCGTCCACAGCCACCCCGCTCATGAACGGTGCAGGGTCGCCTGGCGGTCCGGGTGTCGCCGGCCAGTGGAACACGGCTGCCCGACAGCCCGGCGCACAGCACCCCGGGATGCAAGCGCCTCGAACTTCCGAAACGGTTCCGAACAACGGCTCGGCGCCCGCACCGCAGCAGGCCTCGACGCCATCCGCCCAGCCGATGAAGCCGGTCACCTCCATCGGTCAGCAAGCGACAACGACTGTGTCGCCGCACGGCAATGGCAGCGCGGCTCCGAGTCCTCGGCCGGAACGGCTGAAGGCGAAGCCGAAGCGCGCTTCCGGCAGTGATCCGCTCCAGGACTTCCAGCAGCGCCAGGCCAGCTGAGTGTTGATGATCTCCGGGCTGCATCCTCGCTCGCGTTGATCATTATCATCGCGATCCCCATGCGCCCCGAAAGCCTTTCGTTTCTCACGTCCTTGCTGAACATGCCGAGCCCCTCGGGCCACGAACACGCTGGACAAAGGCTCTGGCTTTCCTACGTTCGGCCATTCGCGACGCACACGTGGAACGACGCGTACGGCAACTGCTTCGCGAGTCTCGAGCCGACATCCGAGCGCGGCGGCTACGCAGCCGATCGCGTCATCACCGTCGCGGTCTGCGGTCACGCTGACGAGATCGGGCTGATGGTGAATCACTTCGACGAGAAGGGCTTCGTCTTCTGCCGCGCGATCGGCGGAATCGATAACACGTCGATCGTCGGAAAGCGCGTTCGCTTTGCATCAACGATCCCCGGCGTCGGCGACGTGCTCGGCGTCATCGGCGCAACCGCCATTCATCTCCAAGATCGCAGCGGCGATCTCAAGGTGCGGAAACTGCACGAGCTGTTTATCGATATCGGCGCGCCGGACGCCGAGGCCGCGAAGAAGCGATTGCGCATCGGTGATGTCGGAGTGTTCACGGACGGCTTTGAGACACTCACCGATGACATCGTGATCGCACGGGCGCTCGACAACCGCATCGGTACGTTCGCCGCTGCAGAAGCCCTGCGCCTTTGTCGCGAACGGGTCGATGAACTGAACGTGCGCGTCGTCGCGGTCTCCACCGTGCAGGAAGAGATCGGACTGCACGGCGCCGCGATGATCGTCGAGTCGCTGCGCCCCGACGTTTGCCTCGTATCAGACGTCGGTCATGCGACAGACAGTCCCGGAATCTCGCACGCGCAGCATGGACAGTTCAAGCTCGGTGGCGGTCCGAAGCTCGCCGTCGGCGCACAGATGCATCCGGCGGTGGTGGCGCGGCTGGAGGCGGCCGCGCTCGCCCGGCAGGTGACGCTGCAGCGTTCGGCGACACCCGGGTCGAGCGGCACCGACACCGACGAGATTTTTCTGCGGCGCGGGGGGACACCGTGCGGACTGCTGAGCCTCCCGATCCGGTACATGCACACCACCGTCGAGATGAGCAGCCTGAAGGATCTGGAACACATCGCCGACGTGTTCGCGGAGTTCTGCATAGGACTTCCCGCTGCGACCACGTTTGTGGCGGACCTCTGATAGAGTGCGACCACATTTCCCAAGGATGGTCGCTGTCCGGACCTGCCGACGATCTGATGCTCTCTTTCGTTCGCCAAGCTTTCAAAGACATTCACCACACCGGATCGGTGTGGCCGTCCTCCAGCCAGCTCGCGCGCGTGATGACGAAGAGCCTCCGCACTGCGGCGGGCCCGCAACGGGTCCTCGAAGTCGGACCCGGCACTGGACCCTTCACACGGCACATTCTGCAGGCGCTGCGCCGCCACGATGAGTTTCACATCGTGGAGATCAACGAAGCATTCTGCAAGCATCTGGAGCGCGACCTGCTCGTCCCGTATCGCGCCCGGCGGACTGGCGCGACGGTCCGCCTGCACTGCGCACCGATCGAAGAGGCGCCGTTGAAGGGCCGGTTCGATCACATCGTGTGCGGCCTGCCGTTCAACAACTTCCCCCCCGGTCTCGTCCGCACGATTCTGAATCAGCTCATGGATCTGCTGAAACCTGGTGGAGAGCTCGTGTACTTCGAGTACGCAGGCGTCCGCGCCATCAAATCGCCGTTCCTGAAACCCAGCGGTCGTGAGCGCCTGCGCCGGATCGGCGCCGTCGGGAAGAGCCTCCGCCGCAAGCACGGCGGCCGTCGCGAATTTGTTCTCGGCAACCTGCCTCCAGCATTCGCCGTGCGCCTCACCTCCACATAGGCGCTGCTTACCGCGCCTCCGCTCCTTTGTCGCTACCAACATGGCCTTCGTCATTGAGCACTACCTCAAGCTCTCCGCGGGATACCTGTTCCCGGAGATCGCCCGCCGCGTCGCCGCATTTGCGTCCGCGAATCCATCACTCGCTGCCCGCATCATCCGCTGCGGCATCGGTGACGTTACGGAGCCGCTGCCGCAGGCCGCGATCGCCGCGATGCATGCTGCCGTCGACGAGCTCGCCCATCGTGAGACATTCAAGGGATACGGTCCGGGCACCGGCTACGACTTCGTCCGCACCGCCATCGCCGATGGCGACTTTCGGTCGCGCGGTATCGCGATCGCCGAGGACGAGATCTTTCTCTCGGACGGGAGCAAGGGCGACTGCGGTGCGGTCCTTGAGATCCTCGCGTCGGGGGGCGGAGCAAATCGCATCGCCATCACCGATCCCGTGTATCCCGTGTATGTCGACTCGAACGTGATGTTCGGCAACACCGGCGGCGCACGCGCTGACGGCAGATACGACGGACTCGTCTACATGCCGTGCACTGCGGCGAACAACTTCGTCGCGGACATTCCCGCAGAACCCGTCGACATCGTCTATCTCTGCTTCCCCAACAATCCGACCGGTGCGATGATCGATCGGTCGCGGCTCGAAGCATGGGTCGCGTACGCGCTCAAGAACAAAGCCATCATTCTGTATGACGTCGCCTACGACGCGTACATCCGCGACCCGACGCTGCCGCGCTCGATCTATGAGATCCCCGGTGCCCACGAGTGCGCGATGGAGTTCCACTCGTTCTCCAAGTCCGGCGGATTCACCGGTGTGCGGTGCGGATACACGGTCCTCCCCAAGGCGCTGCACGCGTTCACGAAGTCCGGTCAGAAGGTCGGACTCAATGCACTGTGGACGCGCCGATGGAACACACGCAGCAACGGCGTCAGCTATCCGGTGCAGGCGGCAGCCGCGGCGCTGTATTCACCGCAAGGCAAAGCGCAGGTCAAGCAGCTCGTTGATTTCTATATAGGGAATGCAGCGATTCTGCGCGAAGGATGCAGCAAACTCGGACTGCGCGTGTTCGGCGGCGAGCACGCGCCGTACGTGTGGGTCGAATGCCCGGACAAGCTCAAGAGCTGGGACTTCTTCGACCGCATGCTGAGCGAAGCCAATGTGGTGATCACGCCGGGCGCAGGCTTTGGCGCATGCGGCGAAGGCTACTTCCGCATCTCGTCGTTCAACAGCCGCGCGAACGTGAAAGAAGTCGTGCGGCGCATGACGACGATGTGTGAAAGTAAGAAAGAAGAAGTAGGAAGTAGGAAGTAGGAAGGTGGATTCCCTCCGACCTTCATACTTCATACTTCAAAAAAGAAATCCGCCCGCAATGCTGCGGACGGATTTCACTCGGGAGGAGTTTATTAGGAGAGTCTTGGTTGATCAGGCCTGAGCGCTGACACCGAGTCCGCTCGGGTAACGGTTGGACAGACCGCGCAGCAGGTCCATGCGCTCCGCGCGGGATCCGGTCATGCCGCTCACGAGCTGGCTGACGTTTGACGGCGGTGCCGCTGAGAATCCGCTCGCGGACAGCTGGCTGTACAGGCGATCGGCGACGCCCTTGCTCTTCGTGGTGTCGACATACGCGTGCCGAGCCTGGACGGAACGAGCATCGCTCCTGTCAGCTAGCGCCGCCATCCACTTCGTAATGGCGTCGCCCATGTCGCCGGCGGGGTTCTTCGCGACCTTGTCGAGCTCGACAGCGAGCTTCTGCTGCATCTCGTCGCGCGTGATGCGGGCGTCCTTGTCGGCGTCGACTGAACTCAGAAGCTTCGATGCCTGCGGCACGTCCTTCACAGCGACAGCGCCATCCTGATCATCATCGCGCAGCGCGAAGACCGCGTCGGTGACCTTCTGTGCAGCTTCCTTTGCCGCGATCGAGATGGTTTCGTCCTCGCCGGCTGCCTTCGCGACGTTGGCGGGTGCGCCGCCGAGTACGAGCGCCAGGTCAGCACCATCGACAGTGCCGTCGCTGTTGATGTCGTACTGGAAATTGTCAGTGCCCCACGTTTTCTGCACGCCTTCAGCGACGCTTTGGGCCGCGTTCGGCTGCGCATTGCCGAGCGCCATCGCGAGATCGATGCCGTCGACAACGCCATCGCCGTTGGCATCGCCGGCACCGTTGGGCTGACCCCAGGAGTTGAGGACATCCTGCTGCGTCGGGACTGCCGGAGGCTGCGCCGGAGAATCAGCCTGGTTGGTCGCCGACGGCGCGCCGGGCGTCCCACCCAGAAAGACGCCGAGATCGAACGCATCGACCGTGCCGTCTTTCGTGACATCGAACTGATCACTGTTCGTACCCCAGGCGGCAAAGAATGCCTGAAGGTCGACCTGGCCAGGCAAGGACTGCGCCCCGCCACCTGTTTGTCCTGTGAGTGGAACACCGCCGCCGGATGAGGTTGACTCCGGTGCGATGGCATTGACGGACGGCGCCTTTGCGACTGATTTCGCGGGAAAGAACGTCCGTGTCGTGGGTACGCCCTGAGAGACTGTGGGCAATTGCTGCATGCGGAACCCCTTTCAAAGAAGGATTGTGCCGATGCCTTGGCAAATGCCATGCCGCTCAGTTGTCGTTGTCGTCGTCCGTCGGCAACCCCGTGTCGGGCGTCTTCCATCCCGTCGACGGCTTGCGCTTTGGAAGGAAGCTTTGCTCGGCCGGGGTTCGTTCTGGCCGCGGTCCACCGTATCGGTGGCAGACGATGAACATCTCGACTGATTCGGCTCGAGAGGCTTTCGGTTTAAATCCTTTTGCCTCATCGAACAAACGGACGCACCGCTTGAGCAGAACTGGATATTCCTGTCCTTCGAACACTTTCATGACCAAGTGTCCGCCTCTGCGCAACCATGTTCCGCAGCGGTCGATCAGTTCGTTGCAGAGGCGCACACTCTGAAAGTGGTCACCACCGGGATCGCCTGTCGTGTTCGGCGCCATGTCCGAAAGAATCACGTCAAAGGGCTTGCCTCCGACGTCGTCCAGCGAGATGTCGCGCAGATCAGCGTGCAGCCTCTTTACATTCGGCGGAAAGCCATTCGGGTCGATCGGCTTGAGATCAACCGCGTAGACCACTCCCTTGAGACCGATTCGGTCCGCAGCGACCTGCGCCCAGGATCCCGGTGCGGCGCCCGCGTCGAGCACGCGATCGCCGCGCCGGAGCACGTGCTTGCGCTCATCAATTTCGAGCAGCTTGTAAGCAGCGCGCGAGCGATAGCCCTCGTCCTTCGCCAGCTTGAACCAGTGGTCTTGTACTTCCTTCATCGAATTCAACACCGGTGAATCTGCGTTGCTCCCACGCTCTCAGTGAATGGCCGGAAACGGATTCTGCGAGATCGGGTCGGGGATGATGGAGATCATGACATCATCGTTGGATGTGCGGAGCACGATCGGATTCGTGCCGCCGTTCAAGGTTGCGCGAAGCGTGTCGATGTCGTTGCGTGGATCGACCGCCAGCCAATGACCGAACTTGATTCGACTTCTGACCGCGCCGCCGACCGTTTCAGCATCGAATGCGCCGACGGATTCACCGCGGATCCGCAGGTCGATCAGGCCGTCGCTGGTGACGAGCGTCATCGGCTGATCCATCTTCCAGCCGGTCATCAGGCGAATCGAGCCTCGCGTTGTTGCGACGTCTGCGCCTGAACGGTTGCCGCTGATCCAGATGTTGCCGCGCGCGGTGCGCACGCGCACAGTACCGAGATCAGGCACTTCAATTTCGACGTTGACGTGTTGAAAGTGCGGTTCATTTGTGTCAGAACCGGCGCGAAGAACCGCCGTGTCGCGACCGTCCCGGCGCTCGAGCGACACTGTGTAGCGGATATCGCCGAGCGACTCCATGGACTCGGCGCTGCGCCCCCAGCCGTGACTTCCGATCCGGCACACCGAAACGCTCGTCTGCTTGGCACTTGGGGCGCTGACAATCGAAACACTGCCCGCAAAGACTTCGACGTCCACATCAACCACGCCCTCACTCGCCAGCTGCACGACCTCGTCCTGTGTGCTGCGCCAGCCGAGCAGCCCCTGATGGACCTGCCCCGCGGCGGCCATCAGCACCGGCGTCGGAGCCGCCTTCCCCGTGCAGCCGAGCGGGCTGAGGGTGAGAACGGCAACGAGGCTGAGGATGGCGGTGGCGTGTGCGGTCGATGTGCGCATGGGGTTCGAGCCGGGCTAGGGTGGGCAACGCTGTTCGGACTGGGCTGTATCGGTCGATCCTACAGCCACCCCGCAAGTTCCGCGCGGACCGCGATGTTCTTCATAGGATCAAGCTATGCCCGCCCGCTTCCTCCTCGCCGTCCTCTCTCTCGTTGCCGTCCCGCCGATTCCTGCACAAGAAACCCCTTCGCCTCCAGTGAGCGACGTCGCGACCGGCGCGCGCGAGCAGCCCGCCTCGGACAAGTTCACGGCGCGGCTCGGTGCCGGAGCCACCGCGACACTCACGACTGGCGACGCGGGTCCCGGCCGGCTGATTCTCTTCTTCATTCGTGATCACACGCTGGCGACCCGCCGGCTGCAGAACGCCGATCCAATGCACGCGCCGTTCTATTTTGTTCCCCAGCCGCTCGCGGCGGTGGATGTGACGGGCATGAAGGAAGACTCGGAGGTCGTGGTCGATGGATCGGCACTCGCGTGGCCCGTTTCGTTCAACGATCTCGATGGTGAGTTCCGTGTGCAGGCGGTTTACCGCCGCAATCGCGAGGCACGCGGCCACCTCGCGGAAGGAAATCTGTACAGCAGCGTGAGGTCCATTGAGCTCGCCGCGGACTCCGTGGATTCAATCGCCATCGAACTGACGCGCGTGATGCAGGACAAGCCGGTGCCAACCGCCCCGAACATGAAACAGGTTGAGATCAAGAGCACGCTGCTGAGCGCTTCGGCCGGACGTGACGTCATGATGCGTGCGGGCGTGGTGTTCCCGAAGGAGTACGACAATCTCAATGCGAAGCGCCGCTTCTGGCCGACCATCTACGTGGTGCCAGGATTTGGCGCCGATCATCGCGAGGCGGAGAACTACGCATCGATGATGGCAACGCCGGGCACGGAGCTGCTCGCACCGCAGGCTGTCTATGTGGTCCTCGATCCAAACTCGCCCCTCGGTCATCACGGGTTTGTCAATTCCCTGAATCATGGACTGCGCGGCGACGCGCTCGTGCGCGAACTCATTCCGGCGCTGGAGGAGCGCTTCCGGCTGATCGCCAAGCCTGAAGCCCGCATTATCACGGGTCACTCATCAGGCGGCTGGGCAAGCCTCTGGCTGGGACTGCGCCATCCCGAGACCTTCGGCGCATGCTTTGCGAGCGCTCCCGATCCGGTGGATTTTTCCGCGTTCCAGACCATCGACATCTATGCCGACGCGAGCATGTTCGCCGATACGGAAGGGCGCGAGCGGCCGAGTTTTCGCCAGGCACTCGGCCCGACGGACGACCGCGTGATGATGACGGTGCGCGAAGAGGTCGGCGTCGAACACGTGCTCAGTCCCCGCGGAGAGTCGGGTGAGCAATGGGGCGCGTGGGCCGCAATGTTCAGTCAGCGCGATCCGACAACGCGCCTGCCACGCCAGCTCTTTGATCCGGTGACAGGCGCGATCGATCACGACGTCGCCGAGCGCGAGTGGTCGCGCTTCGACATTTCCCGCATGGTCGAAGCGGACTGGCCTCGCTACGGCCCGATTCTCGCGACGAACGTCCGGCTGCTGTGCGGCGAGCGCGATTCGTATTATTTAAATCTGGCTGTGGAGAAACTTCGCGCGAAAGTCCATGCGCTGAGAGAGCGCGAAATCGACGCGGGACGGGTGCCGGCGCATGGAGCCGGCTACATCGAACTGATTCGCAATGCGACTCACGAGAACCTGACAGCGTTGACGACAGTGCGATGGAATGGCGAGATGATCGAGCATCTCCATCGCGCAGGCTGTCACGAGTGAAAGGGAACACGCACCGACGGGCTGGCAGATGTGTTCGCCGCGCTCACACCCCCACACCGACAATCTTCGCGGCGCGCTGCGCGATCTGCGTGTGATGCAGACCGCACATCTTGAGGATGTCGTCTTCGGTGCGCGCCGACTTCGGAATGCGGCGCACGAACATCTGCTCGATCGTGAACGCGTCACCCGCTTCAGCGCACGCATCGGCAACCGCGCTTCCGAGTCCGCCGCCGTAGTTGTCCTCGACGGTCAGGATGTTGCCGCCATTCTTGTTGGCCAGATCAAGCAGCGCATCGGCATCAAACGGGATCGAATACAGATCGACGAGCGTCGCGTCGATCCCCTGCTTGTCAAGAAGTGCGATCGCTTTGTTGCACTCATGAACCATGAAGCCGGCACTGACGATCATGAGATCGCGTCCGTCGTTCAGCACTTCAAACTTGCCGAGATTGAAGACGGTCTTTTCGCTGTAAAGAAACTCGACTTCGGGCCGGAACGTCCGCATGTAGCAGCAGCCCTGGTACTCGGCCATCACCTGGGTGAGGGCATAGGCGGCATACGCGTCAGACGGTTGCAGAATGTAGAAGCCGGGGTTGCCGCGATGATCGCGCACTGACGCCAGGCTCCGGAACCACGCGACATCAGGCAGCGCCATCTGACTCGGACCGTCCGGCGCCGGCGTGATGCCGGCGTGCGAACCGACGAGCTTCAAGTTTGCACCGGAGTTCATCGCGAGTTCAATCTGGTCATACGCGCGGGCGAAGAACTTCGCGAATGTCGACACGAACGGGATCTTGCCCGCCGCGGAAAGTCCCGCAGCGACCGACACCATGTTCTGCTCGGCAATGCGGCACTCGACGTAGCGCGGCGCGAGTTCGCGATCATTGGCGAACCACTCCGCAAACGTCGAGTTCTTCACGTCGGCGTCGAGCGCCCAGACGGAGGAGTTCGCGTGACCGAGTGATCGCAACGCCAGGCCGTATGCCTTGCGTGTCGCGAACTTGCCGGACGCGAACACCGTGGCAAAGTCGTACGCCTTCATCGCCTGCGTAAAGGTCATCGCGTCCTTCACGACAGCCGCCGGCGCCTGCGTCTCTTCGGGCGGGAAGATCCGCAGCGAATCGCCGGACACGAGCGTGCTCGTCAGCGACATCCGCTGCGAGTTCAGCTCGTCCTTCGCCTGCTTGAGCTTGTCGCCGGCGGCCGGCTTGCCGTGCCATCCGCCACCTTGCAGCGACGGCGCGCCCCAGCCTTTCACAGTCCTGGCGACGATTGCGGTCACCTTGTCGCCGGCGTCACCCTTCGCGCCCGCCGACGGATTGTTCATCGCACGCTCGAAGGCATCGCGAATGGCCTTCGGATCGTGCCCGTCGATCACCAGGGCCAGCAGTCCCGCGGCCTCCAACTTCTTCGCCAGCACCTCGGCCGACTGCTGCTGCGAGACCTTGTCGGACTGTCCGTATTGATTGCAGTTGAAGATCGGGACGACGTTGGTCAATCGAAAATCGACGAGGAAATCGATTGCTTCCCAGATCTGTCCTTCGCGTGATTCACCGTCACCGATGATGCACCAGATGTGCTTGTCAATGCCGTCGCGCTTGGCCGCGAGTCCAAGGCCTGCGGCAACGGACAGCCCCTGGCCCAGCGAACCGGTCGCAGCATCAAAGAAAGGAAATCCTTCCATGGGATTAGGATGACCGTCGATCTCCGATTCTGCCTTCCGGAGATTCTTGGCATCCGCGACTGTCATCGGGCGCAGCGCGCCTTCTTTCCCGATCATCACGCCGAGATCCGCGCACGCTGCATAGAGAAACGGCACCGCGTGACCCTCGCTCAAAACGAAGCGATCGGACGTGGGATATTGAGGGTCGTCCGGCATCCATCGCATCGTGTGATACATCAGGACGGTCGAAAGATGACCGATCGACATGGAGGATGTCGGATGGCCGCTTCCGGACTCTGCGGTGATGTCGAGCACCAGCTGGTCGAGCTGGATGGCCTTGGCATGGACGGCTGCTTCGAAACTCATACGGTCGCAATCCTTTCGCGGATGTGGTTCGCGTCAACCCCTCGAACGAGGAACGTCGACCTAGGCCCCCTGTGCCGTTCCCCTGTGCGCGTCGCTCGGGGCGGAGAGGGTTCAGGCCAAATAGGCAATGAGGCGCACCCGGTTTCTCCCGTAGGGACAGCGCGTTGTTGCTGGCGGGAGCGTCGGATGCGAAAGCGTGGAGTATCGAGGGAAGCCGACGAATCCGCAACCGTCGAAACGCTCGGCTCGCGGGGTCCAGTCTTCCGGATCGACGGGACCGCCCGTTCCCGGCATCCAGTGCGGCGAGTTCTGCCTCCGCAGAACCCAAGGAGACAGTCGATGACCAGCCTGATGACTAGCGTTGCGCCCAGTTTCGTGTCCTCAGGCCGGCCCGTGACGTGGTTCCCGTCACAGTGGTCATTCCTCCCCAGCTGGTTCGCGCGAGTGGTTCTTGCCGTCGCCATTGCCGCGCTGACGGTGGCTCGGCCCGCAACGGCTCAAGGGACGTCCGAGCTCTTCCCCGAGCCGCTCTCCAGCGCCGACGTCGAGGCGATCCTCGATCGCATCGGGATTGAGGGCGAGGCCCGCGTCCAGTCGCTCAAGAGTTTCGAATCGTGCGTGGCGCAGATTCTCGAACTTCGCAAAGGCGGCATCGACGACTATCTCAAGAACCGGCCCGCGTCCCAGTCGATCGACGATGTCAAGGCGCGCGTCGCGGCGCGGCGGAAGCTGCTGAACCGGTTCGCTGCGATCGAGAGTCAGCTTTTCGACAACATTCGCAGTGTCGCCCCTGAATCGCTTCTGCCAGACGTCGAGCGCGAGCGGGCGCGCGCCGAACGGCGTCGCGCGTGGTCGACGGCGAACCCGTTCCTCGGACGAACGACTCACGTCGAGCTCGCTGATCTGGTGCGCGAAACGGCGAACTCATCGGGCGAGCCGCTCCCGCAGGACATCGCGGACCAGGTCGACACGCTGCTCTCGACTTTTGAGCAGCAGCAGACGTCGCTGTACCGCAAGCTGTCCGACGTTGCCACTGACGAACTGTTGCGCATGGCGAGCGTGCGTGCCGAGCGAAACATCACTGCTCCATCACGAGCTGGTGACGCGCCTCCGGATTCGGATGCGTGGCAGCGCTACTTCAAGGAATTAAACGAAGCGCGCGCGATTGCCCGCGGCCCGCAAAACGAACTGCGCGTTAAGGCACGCACACTCCTCCGCGAAACAGCGAAACACGTTGCCGGCTCGCTTCCCCCGGCGATCAGCACCCGATTCCGACAGCGCTTCTTGAACACCGCCTATCCCTCAGCGAGCCATCCGCGCGACCCTGTGCCTCCGCTCGTGCTTGAGGCCCGCACGCTTCATGCAAACAGCGCAATCACAGGGGATGAGCTGGCGACGGTGGAAGCGCTCGCAGCGTCGCACGCGACGCGCCGCGATGCGTTGAACGAGCGGCTGATGGATGCCATCGACAAGGAGTCGGCGACCGGATCGAGCGTCGGAATCCGCATCGCCCTCAGCGAGGACGATCTCGATCCTGAAGATGTAAAGCGGCAGGCGCTGTTCAGCGAGCGCGCGGCGCTCGATGAATCGACAACGAGGGCGATTGCGGGGGCATCCGAGGCGCTCGCATCGAAGGTGCCGGCTGAGCGCGGCGACGATCATGGCATCACGCATGACATCGATCTGGGTGACATGGACATGGCGGGTGGCGGCAACGTGGTCGTCTTCGCCACGGCAACGGCCGGAGGCGATTCCGTCGACATGCAAGGCATGGAAGGCATGGGTGGCATGGACGGCGCCATGGTGATTACAACGGGAGTTGATTTGAGCGACGCGGGCAGGACTGGCACGCCCGCGCCGATCAAGAAGGATCAATTGGACGCGTGGCGCGAGCGGTTCGGCTTCAGCGACGACATGGTGGTCATCGCCAACCTCCTTCTCGACGACTACGTCGCGAAGTATCGGGAGTTGGAGGCGAGCGAACTCGCTGAACTGAAGTCACTTCCTTCCGCGTCGCCTGGCATGATGTTCGACGCCGGCGGCACCCCACCGCCACCAGCCACGAAGCACACGATCGCACGACAGTTCGAACTGCGCCGATTGATCATCGATCGCATGGTCGAGCTGGACCGCGAGTTCATCGATGGCCTTGCGACGGCGACCGGCGACTCGCTCAACACGAAGGAGCTCGAACGGCTCAAGAACACGCGCGAGCGGGCGGCGCTCATGAGCGCCG
>JAWXBD010000088.1:0-10743 GCA_034439815.1 Phycisphaerae bacterium | reverse complement strand
TCCAGCCGGTGTCGGGAGCGCCAAGGAATGCGCCCGAGCCGAGCGACGCAACATTCTCAACGAACGCGCAGTTTTCAAAGTGCGGCGCGGCGCCGCGCCATCGCGCCCGCTCCATAGTTCCACGTACGGTTGTCCTGAAACAGACAGTCGACAAAGCTGGGGGCGCCACCGACGATCGCGACGCCAGCGCCGCCCTCGGACGCGAAACCGTCGCGCAGAACGCAGCGCGCAATCACCGGCGACGCATCAACGAGCAGCATATTGCCGCCCGTGTCATCGTCTGTCTCTGTCCGAAGCTCCGCGGAGCCGCGGCGGATGGTGAAGCCGTCGAGCACCGCGCTCGCACTGACTGCGTCGCCGCGCACGACGTGCAGCGCACTGTCAGTTGTGTTCATCCATAGCTGGTTGTCGATCGGAACATCGTCGGCGTTCAGATCGCCGCTCAAGATGGCGAGGTTCACGACGGGATCTCGCTCGGCTCGCGTTCGTTCGCCGCCCGCAAATCCGCCGAGGATCGTCACGCCGTCCCGCAGCGCGAAGTGGGATGTGACGCTCGCGCCGGGAGCGCCCGGGAGATCGACAAAGTACCGTTCGACGCGCCGATTGCGTTGACGTAGTCTCCGCTTTCCATGAGTTCGCGCGACCGCGATTCCTCCGATACCTTCAATGCCGATGACGGCGTGCCCTGCCGCGTGTGGGGCGCGGATCAGATCCAGTTGGAAGCGCTGGACCAGATGAAGATCGCGTCGCGCCTGCCGATCACGGTGGGTGCCGCGCTCATGCCCGACGCGCACGTCGGCTACGGCCTGCCGATCGGCGGTGTTCTTGCGACGGATAACGCCGTCATTCCGTATGCCGTCGGTGTCGACATTGCGTGTCGTGTTCGACTGTCCGTGCTCGACTTCACGCCGCATGACCTCGATCGCCGCGCGGACAAGCTCATTGCGGCGATCGAGACCGAAACGCGTTTCGGGATCGGTGCGCGCTTTGACCGCTCGGCGCGGCGCGATCACGCCGTGATGAACGAGGACTGGTCGATCAGTCCGGTGACCCGCGCCAATCGAGACAAAGCGTGGGAGCAGCTCGGAACATCCGGCAGCGGCAATCACTTTGTCGAATACGGCGAGCTCGAGGTCGGCGCGGCCGGTGTGACCCACGAAGGACGGCACTTGGCGCCAGGCACGTACGTCGCGCTCTTGTCGCATTCCGGAAGCCGTGGCACCGGCGCCGCAGTGTGCGAGCACTACTCGTCGCTTGCACGATCGAAGCATCCGGAACTTCCGCCGGAGTGCGCGCGGCTCGCGTGGCTGTCGCTCGATTCTGACGCAGGCATCGAATACTGGAACGCGATGGAACTCATGGGCCGCTACGCGTCAGCGAACCATGCGTGCATTCACGACAGCATTGTCGCGCGACTGAAGACCGACGTGCTCTTCAGCGCCGAGAATCATCACAACTTCGCGTGGAAAGAAACGCACGAGACACCGGGCGGTCGGCGCGAATTGATCGTGCATCGCAAGGGCGCCACGCCGGCCGGTGCCGGAGCGATCGGCTTCATTCCCGGCTCGATGACCGCACCGGGATTTCTTGTCCGCGGACTGGGTGTGGCGCAGAGTTTCGACTCGGCGGCGCACGGCGCCGGTCGGCGCATGAGCCGCTCGGCCGCCAACAAGTCGATTCGCTGGGGCGACGTGCAGCCGGTGCTCAAGCGGCATCGCGTCAACTTGATTTCGGCGGGCCTTGACGAGGCGCCGAAGGTCTACAAGGACACTCACTCGGTGATGGAAGCGCAGCGCGATCTCGTCGAGCCGCTCGCGGAGTTTCGTCCGCGCATTGTCAAGATGGCGCCGTCCGGCGAGAAGCCGGAGGACTGATCGGCGCCGGGCGCGGTCAAGCGGTCACGCCCGCAACTTTCGCATCGCCGATGCGCGCCTGCAGAACCGCCTGCACTGCGCGGGTGTCGCATGTGCGCGAGTTCAGCCAGATCGGCGCCCTGACTACCATGCCATCACCGGCCCGCGGAACAACTGAGAGACGTACCGACTTCGGCTGCCAGCCGAGCTCGTATAGCACGGACTGCAGCTCACTCCATTGCCAAATGCGCGTGCGCAGCGCGGTGCGCACCTCAAGGCGATCTTTCTGCAGCAACCAGAGAATGTCTCCGCCATCAGCGGCTCGTCGCGCAGCCTGCATCGCTCGATACAACACGTACACGCCCATGAGCGTGAAGACACTGCCGTAGCCTTTGCTCACCACCTGGATGATCGTCGTCATCAGGAAGAGCCGCGCGCCGCCCATCACGATTACCACACCCCATGCGATTCCCCACCAAGGACTCCACTCGGTACTCGATCCGAACAGCGCGACGCATCCATCTTCCAGCGCCGGCTCTCCGCACTCAGGACACGCGCAGTTCTCCCTGAGACCGTCGCGCTGGTAGCGGCACTGCACACAGCGCGGACGCATGGGGAGCGATGCATGAGGATCGGTCGGCACGACGTTCAGCGTATCGACTTACGACGCGCCGAATTCGGCCGCCAGCCCGCCTCGTAAAGCACCTGATGTAGCTGATACCGTGAATCGCGGCGACGGGCGCGGTTCACCGTAGCGCCGCCACCGCCACCACCGCCGCGGTTTCAATCCGCAGGATCGTTGAACCAAGATCGACGAGCACCGCGCCGCCCGCACGGAACTGATCGACTTCCGCATCGGTGAACCCGCCTTCCGGGCCGATGCACACCGTCACCCGCTGGGGCTGTGCGAGGGCTGCCCGCGCGATCGGCTCGCCGGCCGGGTGAGCAACAACGATCGCCGTCTTCGCGTCGCGCTGTTTCAGCAGCTGCTCAGGTGTTCGTTCCGGCGTCATCGTCGGGAGCCATGCGCAATGCGCCTGCTTGCACGCTTCGATCTGCACGCGCCGCACGCGCTCACCTTTGTGCTCGCTTTCGCTTGCAACACTGCGGCCGCAGCGCAGCGGCATGAACGCAGCGACACCGAGCTGCGTGGTCATATCGACGAGCGTCGAAAGCCGATCGCCCTTTGGAAGCGCAGTCGCGAGCTGCACGGCGCGGCCCGCGCGCGGAACCTCGCGCACGCCGTGCACATGAACTTGAAGCGAACCGTCGCGGGCACGCTCCCCGCCAAGCGTGGCGTCCGCGAGATGTCCGCGGCCGTCGAACAGCACGATGCCATCGCCTGCTTCCATCCGCTTGGCGCTGGTCGCGTGCTTCGCCTCATCGCGCGCCAGCACCCAGGTGCCGCCGACGGTCGGCAGCGTTTCGGCGAAAAACCAGGGGACGGACATTGTGGCACTGTACGGGAAGCGAGAAGTACGAAGGATGAAGGATGAAGGAAGAAGTAGGGAGCGCGGACGAAGAGGCGTGGCAGGCGCGGTTCGGTTCCCGTCATCCTTCTTACTTCTTACTTCTTGCTTCCCCGATGTACACGTCAAACCGCGCGAGCTTGCCCGTGATCTGCATCGACGGTTCACCGAGCGGCGCAGCATGCGCGGGCCGCTTCACGACGACGCGTCGAGCGACCTCGCGCGCGACGGCAAACAGCGCGGCCGAGTCCGTGTCGTCGCCAACGAGTGCGCGCACAATCTGCATGTCCTTCGACGGAAGTGCGGAGCTGCGGTTCTTCGGCGGATACATCGGATCGAGATAGACGACGTCGGGCGCGAGCGTGGGAAGCAGCGTTGCAGCTTGGCCGTGGAGGATCGCGAGGCGTTCGACGGGATGGCGATGCAGACCGTCCGCGAGCAGTCGAAACACCTCGAGCGACCGTTCGATCGCAGTGACGTGAAAGCCGGCGATCGCGAGCAAGTACGCGTCGTAGCCAAGTCCCGCCGTCGCGTCGACCAGCCGGATCTGCTCGGCCGCATCGTCCTGACGAAACGCAGGGCGTCCACACGCGCGCACGACCGGAAGTCCGCGCACACTGGCCATGCCGTCCGGAAAGCGCATCGCCGCAAAATCAACCGCGACCCCGGCACCCGGTCGGTCTGCTGGAAACCGGGCGGAAAGCCGTCCGTCCGCTTCCTCGATGATGGGTAGTTGATCCACGGCAAGCCACGGTAACGGGAATCGGTCGGCAGGCACCGGACGACGACCCTGAACCCACCGGTTGAATCAACCCCGATACACTCCGAAGTGTCCATGCCGACCCCTCCGCGCGCTCCCGTTTTCCGCAATGTCCTTGAGATGATCGGCAACACGCCGCTCCTTGAGATCACGCGGATCGACACCGGTCCCTGCCGCCTCTTTGTCAAACTGGAGTCGCTCAATCCGGGCAACTCGATCAAGGACCGCATTGCGGTGTCGATGATCGAAGCGGCGGAGCGCGAAGGGAAGCTGCGGCCCGGTTCGCGCATCGTCGAAGCAACGGCGGGCAACACCGGTATTGCACTCGCGCTCGTGGCCGGTCAGAAAGGCTACAAGCTCACCGTCGTCGTACCGGACAAGATGAGCGATGAGAAAGTCAGCCATCTGAAGGCGATGGGCGCGGACGTCGTGCTGACGCGCTCTGACGTGGGCAAGGGTCACCCTGAGTACTACCAAGACATGGCCGAGCGCATTGCGAAAGAGTGCGACGGGTTTTATGTCAATCAGTTCGGCAACAAGGCGAACTTCAAAGCGCACCTAGAAACGACCGGCCCCGAGATCTGGGATCAGATGGAAGGGAAGATCGACGCATTCGTCGCGGGCGTCGGCTCAGGCGGAACGATGACCGGCGTCGGCACATTCCTGCGCGCCCGCAATCCGGCGGTCGAAATGATTCTCGCTGATCCGCTCGGTTCGATCCTGACGCCGCTCGTGAATGAGAACAAGCACATCGAGCCGGGCTCGTGGCTCGTCGAAGGCATCGGCGAAGACTTCGTGCCGCCGATCCTCGAACTGTCGCTCATCACGAAGGGCTACACGATTCCGGACAGCGAATCGTTCCACGCGGCGCGCGAGCTGCTGAAGAAGGAAGGCATTCTCGCAGGATCGTCCGTCGGCACGCTGTTCGCCGCCGCGCTGCGGTATTGCCGCGAGCAGAAGTCGCCCAAGCGCGTCGTCACGCTCATCTGCGACAGCGGCGCGAAGTATCTGTCGAAGATGTACAACGATTTCTGGATGGTCGACAACGGATTCATCGACCGCCCGAAGTACAACGATCTGCGCGACCTCATCGCGCGGCGGCATCTGGAGCGCGAAGACTTCTGCAGCGAGCCCGAGGCGCCGATCGCGCAGGCGATCAAGCGCATGCGCATGTTCGGCGTGAGCCAGCTCGCCGTGGTCGACGCGGACGACAAGGTCGTCGGCATCATTGATGAGAGCGACATCCTGATGGCGCTCATCGAAGACCAGAGCAACGCGACGAAGGAAGTGCGCGAGTTCATGTCGAGCCGGCTGGAGACGATCAAGCCGAAGGCCGCGCTGGGTGAGCTTATCCCGATCTTTCGCGCCGACCGCGTCGCGATCGTGGCGGACGAGAAGCATTTTTACGGCCTGATCACGAAGATCGATCTGATCAATTACCTCCGCAAGCAACTGCCCTGAGCGCGAACTTTTTTTATGGCACACGACCCGCTTCATCTCTCCTCGCGCTGCATTCACGGAGGCCAGCATCCCGATCCCACGACCGGTGCTGTGATGCCCGCGATCTGCACGTCGTCGACGTTCGCGCAGGAGTCGCCTGGCGTTCATAAAGGCTTCGAGTACTCGCGCAGCCACAACGTGACGCGCTTCGCGTTCGAACGCTGCATTGCGAATCTTGAGTCAAGCGGCCTCAGCGAGGACGACGAGCGCACATGCGGCGGCTTCGCGTTCGCTTCGGGCCTTGCCGCGACCGGCACGTGTCTTGAACTGCTCGACACAGGCGACGCGCTCGTCGCGATGGACGACATGTACGGCGGCACGTATCGGCTGTTCAGCCGCGTGCGCGAGCGATCGATGGGACTGAAGCCTGTCTACGTCGACATGACCGATCCGAAGAGGATCGAAGAAGCAGTCGTCAAGCACAAGGCGAAGATGATCTGGACGGAGACGCCGACGAATCCCACGCTCAAGCTCGCGGATCTCGCGGAGATCGCCCGCATCGGCAAGAAGCACGGCGCGATCACGGTGTGTGACAACACGTTCGCGAGTCCGATCCTGCAGCGGCCCCTCGAAGTCGGCATCGACATCGTGATGCATTCGGCGACGAAGTATCTGGGCGGTCACAGCGACACGGTCGGCGGTGTGCTCGTCACACGGCACAAGGAACTGGCCGAGAAACTTCGTTTCATGCAGAACGCGATCGGGAGCGTGATGGGGCCGTTCGACGCGTATCTCGCGCTGCGCGGCATGAAGACACTCGCGGTGCGCATGCAGCGCCATTGCACGAGCGCGATGGCCATTGCCGAATGGCTCGAGAAGCAGCCGAAAGTCGAGCGCGTCGTGTACCCCGGCCTGCGCAGCCATCCGCAGCACTCGCTCGCGGGGCTCCAGATGCGCCTCGACGGCCGGCCCGCATTCGGCGGCATGATCACGATGTTCCTGAAGGGCGGGCTCGCCGAGAGCCGGCGCTTCCTCGAGAACGTGTCGGTGTTCGCGCTCGCCGAAAGCCTCGGCGGCGTCGAGAGTCTGATCGAGCACCCGGCGATCATGACGCACGCGAGCGTGCCGCCGGAGAACCGCGCGAAGCTCGGCATCAGCGACACGCTGGTGCGCCTGTCGGTCGGCATCGAGCATCCAGATGATCTGATTGCGGATCTGGAGCGCGGGCTGAAGAAGGTGTGAGCGCGTAAAGCAAGAAGTAGAGCGAAGAGCGCTCGTCACTTCCACGGCGCAGTGGCCGCTGCTTTGACCTTCGCTTGCGCCATCTCCGCCCTCATCACGAGTTCCACACGTTGCCGCCCATGTCGATGCGCTCGCTGGGCTTCGCTTCGCGGAGCGAGATCCACGACTGGAAGTGGTATCTGTGCTAGAGACTGCCCCCTTGCAGCTGTCGGCTCGGCGCCGGCCTGACCTTCCGGTGCAGTCTGATGCCCATGTGAATCAGCGTGAAAGCGATGATGAGCACCAGGAAGAACTTCACCGTGCGGTCGCTCGCTGGCACGTTAAACACCGGACCATCCACGACGGTCCACGCCATCGCAGCGCAGTCGACCAAGCTCAGTCCAGTTTCAACGCGTCGCAAGAAGGGCGACCAGCGTCCGTGCACAATGACGGTGATCAGCACGGGAATGTTGAGCAGGATCAGCACAAGCAAGAACGGCGCCTGCCGCTGAAGAAATGTGTCGGTGTATGTCAGCGCCTCGTATGCAGCGGGCGCTGCCCGACCGCCCCAGCCAACATCCAGCAGCCAGCGAGGATCGATGAGCACAAACACCCCGCACAGGATGCCGACGATCGCCAGCACCAAGGCTGCGCGGCCTCCTTGAATGCGATCGCCGGCGCGCGGTTTCCATTCTGCGGTACTCGGCCATCGGCGGCGCGACCACGCAGCAGCGCCGAAACCGACAACCAGCACGCCCGGCCACCACATGGATTGAATCACGAGCCCCCACCACTGCCCGAGCGCTCGGAGCAGATCGGAGAAGGAACCGATCGGTTCGTACAGGCACTGCAGCATTCCCGCGCCAGATGATCGCCAGACCGATGACAGTTACGCGGCGAAACGCGTATCCGTCGGCGGGATCGATGATGGTCAGCGTCGGGCGATAGCGCGCCGCAACATCGACGGGTCGGCCAAAGGCATGCAACAGTTCGGTGGCCATGGCTGCGTCCACACCGCGCCCGGACGCCTCGGCCTTCGCTTGCAATTCGTCGTTGAGCAATTGATGAAGAATCTCGGGATTGGCGAACGACAGTGGCTATGCCGTCGGCGAAGCTGGTCGACGCCGTGGTCCCCGCGGGACGGTAATACGCCGAGCGTATCGGCAACCGCGATACGTCAGGCGCACCGAGGATGCGATTCAACTTGAGAGACCGACCGAAACTGCCAGCCAGTGCGGTGTGAACGCCGCAACGCACGCCACGCCAGAGCTTCCCCGTAGCAAGAGTATGGCGCTCTGCGCCCGTCAATGAAGCGACGCCTTCGCCCAGTCTGGTGCCGGCTTTGGATTCGGCATCAGGCCATTGAGGTCATGCCACGCGAGTCCGGAGTCCGCAAACGCGCCGCCGTACGACGCGTTGAACAACTCTTGATCGACGAGCCCGTCGCACACCCCGGCTGAGGCTCCGGCCTGCACCCTGATCGACGCGGCCCCGAGCGCCGCATTCCAGCTGCCAGTTCTGTCCTTGCAGTACGGACAGATTTCGGAGTAACTGTCCTTGTCAGAAGGACAGATATGCGGCATACTTCACGAATGCTCCTGCCTCCCGCCCTCGCCGAAAAGCTGAGTTTGGCTGTCGAAGGATCCGCAGAAGGGCCACGAGCCGAGTCACTCACTCCGCGCGACGCGCAATTGCCCGCCGTGCCGGGGAAGGCGCACGCAGTCATCGGAATGCGCCGCGCTGGCAAGACCTGCTTCCTGCGACAGCTCGTTGCCGCGCGACGTGCCACCGTTCCCCCAGAGCGAGCGGTGTACCTCAGCTTCGACGATGACCGACTCGCAGGTCTCAGCTCGGGCCAACTCGATGAGCTCCTCGAAGAGTTCTATCGCCGCTACCCGCGTCTGCGCGGACGAGAAACTGTCTCTTGGTATCTCGACGAAATTCAGCTCGTCGAAGGCTGGGACCGGTTTGTGCGCCGCGTCCTCGACACCGAGAACGTGGAGCTCATCATTTCAGGTTCCTCAGCGAAGCTTCTCTCACGCGAAATCCACAGCTCGCTTCGAGGCCGCGCGATGGCAACGGTCATTCGCCCCTTCAGCTTCCGCGAGTCTTTGCGCCATCGAGGCGAGGAACCGACGAAGTCGCCACAACGCTTCACTTCAAGCGAGCGATCGTTTGTGGAGAAACGAGTGCGTGAATATCTCGTCGAAGGAGGGTTTCCCGAAACGCAGGGACTTCCGCGCCCGCTGCGCATGCAGTTGCTGCAAGGCTACGTCGACACCGTGCTCTTTCGCGATGTTGTCGAACGCTACGAAGTCACACAGGTCGCCGCACTGCGCTGGATCATTCGGCACGCGTTGCGGAATCCTGCCGGCAGCTTCAGCGCCAACCGACTTTATGAAGACCTCCGCTCGCAGGGTCACGCTGTTGCCAAGGACTCGGTGCACACCATGCTGGGATACCTCTTGGACGCGTTCCTGATCAGTTCCGTGCCAGTCGCGACGGACTCGGAGCGGCGTCGCAATACGAACCCGCGCAAGCTCTATCCAGTCGACCCCGGGATGATCGAGGCGTTCGACGTGAGCGGCAGGTCGAACGTGGGGCATGCCCTTGAGACTGTCGTGTTCAACGAGCTTGAGCGGCGCGGCGCGGACATCGCGTACGTCAAGACGAGCGACGGTCGTGAAGTCGATTTTCTGGCTCGTTTTCCTTTAGGGAATGAGGAGTTGATCCAGGTGTGCGCCGACCACACGACGCCAGGCACGCTCGATCGAGAGCTGGGGTCGCTCAACGCGGCCGCAATCGAGCATCCGCGCGCTTTGCGACGGCTGATCGTCCTGAACCGCCAACAGCTTCCGCGTTCTTCAGCGTCCGCCTCTCTCGCAGGAGTCGAAGTCGATGCTGCGCACGAGTGGCTGCTGGGGCCGATCGAGGCATTGCCGGCGAAGCGGAGCCGCTCGGTGGCGGCGAAGCGCAAGAAGAGGAGTTCGTGAGCGCTTTCCCTCCCGGCGGTTCATGATCGCGATGCAGGACGGCGCTCCGGGACCCGGCGCACCGCATTCCGGACACGCCCGAGCGACGTCACGCAAAAGGTATCCGCACAAAACACACTGATTCCGCCGACGTCTCCGTTTCGCCCGCGCCCAGCAGCTCAACGTCGACATGCCGCAAACCGCCAGCGGGAAGCGTGCGGCGTTCGACGCGGCGCCGCGCCATCAAATCGAGGAGGCGGGCTGCGAAAAACGTACATGGCCCTTCGCAGTTTCCTCTGCCTCTCCCGCCAATGAGTAGAACGGCCATCCGCTCGCACAGTGAAGCTGCACTTGGAGGACGCCCGAGGTGCGGCCCACTTTGTAATGCTCGAGCACGCCGACCCCGCGCACTACAGTTGCAGGGTTGGGTAGCGGTTGTCCGGACAGAAGTCGAAAAGGGACCGGGGAAAAATCCAAAGCCGTCGCGCCCAGCCACCGCCAGTCTTGCATCGGTTCATCATGACGTTCGCCATCAGCACGCGGCGAGACGAACAGACAGGGCGCTGCAACGCCCGCACTCAGGGTGGTGCCGACTCCGATCGACATCAGTCCACGTCGTCGCCAGCGGGAGAGGCGAGAACAGCTGCGAGAAGTCATGGATTGCGCCACTCTGCGGCAAGGCGAGCGTTCAGCGGCGATCGGTGGAACGTTTTCATGGCGGGAACGCGGGGCCGGTTGCTGAAGCTGCGGCCGGCTCCGTCGCCAGCAGCAGCGCGCGCACGGCTTTGTATTCCTCAATGCGTGCGAGATCTCTGTCCGTCGGTTGCGAGAGTCGGCTGAGGTCCATGTTCTCGGCGTTGTCCGCGAGCTTGACGGCTCGGGCTGTTGCGTCTTTCGCAGCGCGCGCCGCTGCTTCAAGCCGAGTCTCGCCTAGCCCGGATTATTCATCAAGTATGAAGCGCGCAGAAAACTCCGCCAGCGTCGCGCTCTGACGGCGACCGGCGCGCCGTGACGCCGCACGCGAGCGC
>JAWXBD010000087.1:0-56502 GCA_034439815.1 Phycisphaerae bacterium | reverse complement strand
CGCTCGCGTGCGGCGTCACGGCGCGCCGGTCGCCGTCAGAGCGCGACGCTGGCGGAGTTTTCTGCGCGCTTCATACTTGATGAATAATCCGGGCGAGCGACGTTGCTCGGTTCGTGGGGCCTCTGTCCCTGAGGCCGCTCGTCGCCCGATACGCGTCCGCCTTCCGGCAGCGCGCTGGCTGCGTTACAGTGCCGAATTCGCCATGCCATCCGCTCCTGCTGCAACGCCATCTGTGTCGCCCGCCCTCACCGACCTCGATCTGCGCCTCATCGCCGAGGTGGATGCTGCCCTCAGCCGCTTTCTCGACTCGGCTGATCTTCCGGCCAACCTGAAGGAGGCAGCCCAGCATGCGGTGCTCGGCGGCGGCAAGCGCATGCGTCCGCTGCTCGTCCTGCATTCTGCTTCCGCTGTGGGCGGAGCGCACGAGCAGGCGATGCCTGCGGCCATTGCGATCGAACTGATTCACGCGTTCAGCCTCGTCCACGACGACCTGCCGGCGCTCGACAATGATGCGATGCGGCGAGGACTGCCGACCGTGCATGTCGCTTACGGCGAAGCGATGGCGATTCTTGCCGGCGACGTCCTTCTGTCACTTGCGATGGAAAGCGCCGCCGCCACCACAACGCAGCCCATTCAGATTGTGCGTGAACTCGCCAACGCCACGACACGGATGATCAACGGGCAGGTGCTCGACACGCTGGGTGGCTTCACCGCGGACGAGTCTGACCTTGAGCGGCTTCATCGCGTCCACGCGCAGAAGACTGGTGCACTGCTCGTTGCGAGTTGCCGGATGGGTGCCATTGCCGGTGGAGGCCAAGCTGCATCGGTCGCGGGGCTCGGCCGCTGGGGGCATCTGATGGGCCTGATGTTTCAGATCGTCGACGACCTGCTCGACGAAACCCAGTCGGCGGAGCACGTCGGCAAAGCAGTCGGCAAGGACCGGAACGCCGGAAAGCTCACGTTCCCGGGCGTGATCGGCATCGCAGCGAGCCGCACAGAGGTTACCCGTCTGCAGGCCGAAGCGACGGCGGTGCTCGCACCGCTCGGAAAGCCTGCGAAACCGCTGCATGATGTCGCCCAATTTCTGGCGACACGAACAAAGTAGCGAGACCGTCACTAGCCACTAGCATGACTTCTGCGGTCGAGTGCGGGATCCATTTGTAGCTTTGACCCCCTGCCGTCCTCCCGCTCGCCGACGGTTCCGCTTCGCCCACGCTACTATCACGACCTCTTCCGTCTCCAACCGCGCTGCGTTCGCGTCGTGGGGCCGGATTCCTTCCGGATCTTCCGCTGGGCCCCCTTTCTCCCAGCAGCTGCGTCCGCGACACCTCCAGATGAGCAGATGGACCTGACGCTTCTTCCCAAGATCCAGTGCCCAGCCGATCTTCGCCGCCTTCCGCTCTCGGCCCTGCCGGAGCTCGCCGCGGAAATCCGCCACGCAATCTGTGAGCAAGTCTCGAAGTCTGGTGGGCACCTCGCGCCGAATCTCGGCGTCGTGGAGCTCACCATCGCACTGCATTACGTGTTTGACTTCGGTCACGACCGGCTGCTTTTTGACGTCGGACATCAGTGCTATCCGCACAAGCTGCTGACCGGACGCCTCCCGCTCTTTACCCACCTCCGACAGCGCACCGGTATGGCCGGCTTTCCTGAACCGCGCGAAAGCCCGTACGACCTGTTCTCGGTCGGCCATGCCGGCACGGCAATTTCGACTGCCGTCGGGATGGCACGAGGCGATTCGCTGAACGGCCAAGCCTACTCGTCCGAGAATCCGACGGGCCGACGCATCGTCTCGCTCATCGGCGACGCGTCGATCGTGAACGGCGTCGCGATGGAGGGCCTCAACAACGCCGGAACACTGCGCCGGCAGTTCCTCGTCGTTCTGAACGACAACGGCATGAGCATCGCCAAGCCGCAGGGTGCGGTCGCCGCCTATTTTGACCGCGTGCGTCTCAGCCAGAGCTACGGCGAGTTCAAGAAGGCTGCCAAGGAGATGCTCAAGAAGGTGCCCGGCGGCGAACTCATGCGGGAGGCGTCGCATCGCATGGGCGAGATGAGCAGAGCGCTCGTGTCGGAAGACGCCTGGTTCGAGCACTTCGGTCTGCTCACTGTCGGTCCCGTCGACGGCCACGATCTTCCGACGCTCGTCGACGTTCTCAATGAAGCGAAGGACGCCGAGCGTCCGCTCGTCCTGCACGTCAAGACGATCAAGGGCAAGGGCTACTCGTTCGCTGAAGGCGACTCGACGACGTTCCACTCGCCCAGCGCGTTTCGCATGGATCTCGAAACAGAAGGTTGCCGCGTCGAACTCAAGAAGTCGGCGCGTTCGTTTACCGGCGCGTTCGGTGAGATCCTCAGCGATCTGATGGCGCGCGATCCGAAGGTCGTTGCGTGTACGGCCGCGATGCCCGACGGCACCGGCATCGCAAAGGTGCTGCCGAAGTTTCCCGACCGCGTCTGGGACACCGGCATCTGCGAGAGTCACGCTCTCGACATGATGGCCGGGCTTGCGAAAACTGGCTGGAAGCCGTTCTTCGCGGTGTACTCGACGTTTCTGCAGCGCGCGTTTGATCAGTGCTTCCAGGAAGTCTCGCTGCAGGGACTGGCGGTGCGGCTCTGCCTCGATCGCGCGGGACTCGTCGGCGGCGACGGCGCCGTGCATCATGGCTTCTGCGACGTCGCGCTGCTGCGCACGCTTCCCAAGGTCGCGATCACCGCGGCGATCGATGAGGCGTCACTCAAGGCCGCGATGGAATTTATGGCCGGCTATGAACAAGGACTCTCAAGCGTTCGCTATCCGCGCGATGCCGTGAGTCTGATGTTCGAGGACACGGCCTGCCCGCCGTTTGAACTCGGCAAGGCTCGCGCACTCATCACGCATGCGGAGCCGGACGTCGCGATCCTCGGGTTCGGCACGATGGCGATCGACGCGGCCGCAGCGGCCAAGAGCGTTCAATCGGAGTGTCAGGTCAATGTCTACGACGCCCGCTTCGCGAAGCCCGTTGACGTCGCACTCCTGCGGGATCTCTTTGAGCGCAATGTGCCGATCATCACCATCGAAGACCACTCGATCGAAGGCGGCTTCGGCACGTGTGTGCTGGAAGCGTGCCATGCCGAAGGCCTCGACACCCGCCGGGTCACCCGCATGGCGCTGCCCGATCGCTGGATCTATCAAGGTGAGCGCCAGGAACAGCTGAGCGAGGCCGGCCTCGATCTGCCGAGCATCGTGCGCTGCATCCGCGCAGTCGTCGACGCGGACGCGTCGCACGGTGCTTCCGCGAACACGCCTGCGGTTGTCACGATGCGGAAGTGAACTGACGTGCTCAGCTCGTCTTCGGCTTGTCCGGGGCTGATTCCTTCGCCGGATCCTTCGCTGGGTCTTTCGCCGGATCCTTGGCCGGATCCTTCGGAGCGTCGGGCGCACCGCCCTTGCCGTCGTCCGGCTCCTTCGAGTCCTTCGGGGCGTCCTTGGTTTGCGCGTTCTTCCGCTTCGCCATCGCGGACTCAATCGTCTTGGCAAGTGTCAAGCCGCGCAGCGCTCCGCCTTCCGCGATGATCTCGCCTGTGTCGCCGTCGACCAGGAACGCGGCGGGAATCGATCGAACTCCGAACTGCTTGGCCAGCGGCGTATCCCACCCACCGCCCTGGAAGATCTGCGGCCACTTCATGCCCTTGGCCTTCTGGGCATTCTTGACTTTGGCGCCGTCGCCTGCCTTGTCGAGGCTCACCCCGAGGATTTCAAAACCCTTCGAGTGATGCTTCTTGTAGGCCGACACGAGGTGTGGCACTTCCTTCATGCAGGGGCCGCACCATGTCGCCCAGAAGTCGAGCAGAACGATCTTCCCCTTGTAGTCGTCGGGAAAACTGATCTTCTCGCCTGTGAGATCCTTGGCTGAGAACGACTGAACCTTTCGGCCGGACCGCGCCTTGGACTGCGCTTCCGGCGACGGTTCGACGACGGAAGCTGACGCCACATGTGCGACCGCCAGCGGCGGCAGTACCGACCCGGTGAGGGGTGCGGACAGCGTGATCATCAACGCGAGTGTGCTGAACATGAGAAAGGACCCGCTGAAGGAGGTTCGAAAACGACGCCCGAATGACAGTACCACACGAGCGGCGCCAGTATGCCGTTCAACTACCCGTTTCGACCCCCGTTTCGACTCCCGTTTCGACTCCCGGGTCAGCCTTCTGACTGGAGCTGCCGGATTGCCGCGTCCTGACGGTGTTCGTGCTTCTCGCGCTCGACGTCGGGCACGGCAAACAGCAGCTTCTGACTGCTGTCCCACATGTCCATGGTCGGTTCGTCCCCGAGTCCATCCTTAGCGGTCCAGTTGCTGAGGAAGAAAATCGGTCGCTCCAGTTCGCCAAAGAGCACGAAATAGGGAGCGGGAACTTCGTATGCGCGACCGCCGATGGGCGGGCGGCGATCGGCGGGCCGTTTCGCCGAAACGGGCTCCACGCCGAACTCGAGCAGGACTTCCTCCTCGAACGTCTTCATTCGAAACGTCGTTTCGACCATGGGCTCCAGGTCGATGATCTCGTCCGGTGCGTAGGGGCCGACGCGAAGCTCGACGCGTTCATCCCCGTCTTGGCCGCGCATGCGGAGGGCGCGCAGTCGGTCGCCCGCCCCGATCTCAATCGCCGGCTCAATGATCGAGTTGTCGTTGAGCCGCGGGTCGCGCTCGGTCATGCCGCTGCCAAGCCGCAGCACCGCGTGCAACGGTTCTTCCGCGGGGCGGAGTTTGCGGGCTTCGGATCGCTTGAGCTTCAGTCGTTCGTCGTCGGGACGCCGGAACGTTCCGAGGGCGAGCGTTGCCTGAGCAACTCCGTTGACATCGAGCAGTTCGAGACGCGGTTCGTCGTTTGCGGCCAGATCGAGGCGAGCACGGACCTTGCCATCCTTCCCGATCACGTCGAAGCCGGTGGCGCTGACCCGCGCTGGAGCGGCCTGCGTCGCTCCAAACAGCACCGCGAGCGAGATCCCCGCCGCGAGGCCGGCGCCCACTCCGGCTGCGAGCACACGCGCCGATCGTGCGGTGCCCGTTGACTTTGCCGCCCGGAGCGCACGCAAGTCCCGCTCGAGTCGTGCAAGGCGCTGCGTGTCCAGTTCATGCATTTCTTCAGGGTTCATGGTCATTGCATCCAGCTTTCTTTGAATGGGCCCTTTAGGGAATCAGCGCTGGGGCCTGCGGGGAATGGGCGATTGAAGAGGCCGCGTGCAACGAGGTCGCACGATTTGGAATGCCGAACCATCGGAAAAGAAGCGAAGCCCGCCCCTCGCGGTCCATTGGCGACGCGCTGCCGACACGCGATGGATCGCTCTGGAATTCACTATGCTAATTCAATGATGTCGCGATCACCACGGGTCTTGCGCTGCATGCACCTCATTCGGCTCTGCATGGCCATCGTCGCGTGCGGTGTGCTCATGCGATGCGGGAATCCGGGTTCAGGGGTGCCTGCTGAACCGCCCCGCACACGCCTCCTCGTCGGCTTCAGTCAGATCGGCGCGGAGAGCGCCTGGCGCGCGGCGAATTCGAAGTCGATCAAGGATGCCGCGGCCGCACGCGACATTGATCTTCGGTTCACCGATGCGCAGGGGAGTCAGGAGAATCAGCTTCGCGCGATCCGGACGTTCATTCAGCAGAATGTCGACGTCATCGCCTTCTCGCCGGTGGTCGAGACCGGATGGACCGAGGTGCTGATCGAGGCGAAAGCCGCGGACATTCCGGTGTTTCTGACGGATCGCTCGGTGGATGTGGATGACGAGTCACTCTTCGTGACGTTCATCGGCAGCGACTTCGTGGAAGAGGGTCGACGCGCAGGTGAATGGCTCGCGAGGGTCACGGACGGTACAGCGGTGATCGCGGAACTTCAGGGCACACCGGGTGCAGCGCCGGCCATCGACCGCCGTGATGGATTTGCCGCAGCGATCGCGAAGCACCCCGGGATGAGGATCGTCAAGACGCAGTCCGGCCACTTCAACCGCTCCAAAGGTCAGGAAGTGTTCGAGAGTTTTCTCCGCTCGCCTGACGGCCCGTCCATCACGGCGCTCTACGCGCACAACGACGACATGGCGCTCGGTGCGATCCAGGCGGCCGCCGAAGCGGGCCGTGCACCCGGCAAGGATCTGATCATCGTTTCGATTGACGGCGTGCGGGATGCGTTCGTCGCCATGCGCGAAGGAACCCTGAACTGTTCGATCGAGTGCAACCCGCTCATCGGTCCGCTGCTCTTTGATCTCATCGAGCAGCATCGCGCCGGTTCGCCGATTGCAAAGCGCGTCCGCGTCGACGACGAGCTTTACGAAGCGGCCAACGTCACCGATGAGGTCGTGCGTGGACGCGCGTACTGAGGAATTGCCGGTCGCCGTGCGCGCTCAAGGGCTCGGCAAATCGTTTCCCGGTGTCCGCGCCCTGACCAACGTCGACTTCGACGTACGGCACGGCGAAGTGCATGCGCTGATGGGCGAGAACGGTGCCGGCAAGAGCACGCTGATCCGCATTCTGAGCGGTGTGCATCGGGCCGATGAAGGGACGATCACCGTCACCGGTGCCGCCGTTCCGTTTCGCAACGGTCGGTTCCCCGGTTCGCCGGGCGAGGCGGAACGCGCCGGGATCAGCGTGGTCCATCAGGAGATCGATCTCCTTCCGAATCTCTCCGTCGCCGAGAACATCGGGCTCGGCCGTCAGCGCACCCGGTTCGGACTGCTGTTGCAGAGGCTGATGCGCGAGCGCGCAACTGCGGCGCTGGCGCGGCTCGGCATCGCGCTGAATGTTCGGCTGCGCCTCGCCGATTGTCCGATCGCAGTGCGGCAGATGGTGGCCATCGCCCGCGCGCTCGATGTCAGCGCTCAGCTTTTGATCCTCGATGAACCGACCTCGAGTCTGGATGCAGAGGAAACGGCGCGGCTGTTCACGATGCTGCGCCGCCTGCGTGACGGCGGACTCGCGATCGTGCTGATCTCGCACTCGATCGGCGAGGTCTGTTCGATTGCCGACCGGATCACGGTGCTGCGCAACGGCACTCGCGTCGGAACGTGGAACGCCCCCGAACTGCCGCCGGCCGCTTTGGTGGAAATGATGACGGGCCGGACCGTCACGTCTGGCGAACGCTCGAGTGTGGCGCCGGCCGTCCTCCCGGAGCTGCCGGCGCTGCGGGCGGAAGACCTCGCGTGCGGTCACGTGCTCGGGCCGGTCACGCTTTCACTGCATGCCGGAGAGACGCTCGGCATCGCGGGACTGCTTGGCTCGGGACGGAGTGAACTGCTGCGCGCGATCTTCGGCGCCGATGCGCCGGACGGCGGAACAGTCGCGGTCAAGGGCGTTCGCGTTCGACCCGGCTCCGTCCGCGCCAGCATCGCCGCGGGCATGGCGTTCCTCTCGGAGGACCGTGCACGCGACGGTGTGTTCGCCGATCTGTCGGTGGGCGAGAACCTGCTCATGGCGCTCCAGGCGCGGTGCGGCGCCATGCGGCCAATTCCGCGAACCGAGGCCAAGGCAATCGTCGACCGATTCATCGCGGCACTTGGCATTCGAGCGGCGAGCGCCGACGCGCCGATCGCCTCACTGTCCGGCGGAAATCAGCAGAAGGTTCTGCTCGCCCGCTGGCTAGCGATCGAGCCGACGGTCCTCCTTCTCGACGAGCCGACGCGCGGCATGGATGTCGGTGCCCGCGCCGAGATCGAGTCGCTGCTCGCCTCACTGCGGCACCGCGGGCTCGCGCTGGCCATTGTCAGTTCCGAACTGGACGAGACGGTTCGCACCTCGCAGCGGGTTCTGGTGCTGCGCGATCGAGCCGTGGCGGGGATGATCGAGTCTGCCGATGTATCCGAAGGGGCGATCCTCGCACTCGTGGCGCACGGAGGCGATCCCGCATGAACGCATCGGCGATGCACAGCTGGCACCGCTGGCGCAGCGCGATTGCGTGGCCTCTGGTCGCGATCGTCATGCTTCTCCTCGTCAACGCGGCGTTTGACTGGACGCGGACCGGCACGTTCGCCGGAGCGTTTCAGCGCGGCGGATTTCTGTCAATCGTCATGATCGACGGCCGGCCGACCGGCGCGATCATGGACACTCTCAGCCGCGGCGCGACCGTGGCACTGCTCGCGATCGGCATGGCGCTCGTCATTGCAGGCCGCGGGATCGATCTTTCGATCGGCACGGTGATGGCGATCACCGGCGTGACAGCTGCCGCCGTCGTCGACCGCGGCGCGCCGGGCTGGCTCGCGATTCCGGCGGCACTCGCCGCCGCGCTCGTGTGCGGCGCCTGGAACGGATTCCTCGTGACGATCGGCCGGCTGCAGCCGTTTGTCGCGACGCTCATTCTCATGGTTGCGGGCCGAGGCATCGCACAGGCCTTGGCCGACGGGCAGATCCTGACGTTCCGCGATCCGGTGATCGAGTTCCTCAGCGGTGGCCGCGTTCCATGGCTCCCAGTTCCCGTTCCACTGCTCGTCGCGATGCTCGCTGCACTCGTGACGTTCATCGCCACGCGCCGCACTGCCGCTGGACTGCTGCTGGAAGCGGTCGGCAGTAATCCCGGCGCCGCGCGGCTCGCCGGAATTCGCGAACGCCTGCTCGTCTTTGTGACGTACGTCGCGTCGGCGCTCTGCGCCGGCCTGGCCGGGCTTATCGAGTGCGCCCGTGTCCGCTCCGCTGATCCCAGCAGGCTCGGCCTGTCGCTCGAGCTCGCCGGCATCTTCGCCGTCGTCGCCGGCGGGGCGTCGCTCGCCGGAGGTCGATTTGTGCTCGGCGGCGCCATCGCCGGCGCGTATCTCCTGCAGACGATGACGACGACGATGTACGCGCGCGACGTCAGCTCCGACGTCGCCCCCCTGCCGATCGCGTGCGTGATCCTCGCGGTTTGCCTCCTCGGATCGCCGCGCTTTCGCAGCGATCTGCGCGCGATCGTCAAGCGAGGAAAACAATGACATCGGATTCGACGCATAGCTCCGGGGCCCGCCATCTGCCGACGATGATCGCGCTCACGATCCTCGCCGCACTCCTGACTTTTGGAAGCATTCGCTTCGATCACTTCGCCAGTGTCGGCACCTTCGCCGGACTCTTCCACGAATACTCGTTCGTCGGGATCGCCGCGCTGGGCACGACTTTGGTCATTCTGTCCGGCGGCATCGATCTCTCCGTCGGCGCCGTCGTCGCCTGCACCAGCGTGATCATCGCGTCGCTCGTCGAACGCCACGGTGTGCATCCCCTGCCCGCGAGCGCCATCGCCGTGGCGCTCGGCGCGGGGTTCGGTGCGGCAATGGGCGGACTGATCGAGCGGTATCGCCTGCCGGCGTTCCTCGTCACGCTGGCAGGCATGTTCGTCGCGCGGTCGTTTGCATTCTGGATTGAGCCGCATTCGATCAGCGTGCATCATCCGGCGTACGCGTGGGCCTCCATGAGCGCGGTGCTGCGTGTCGGGGAGCTGACGATCCCCTTGCGGACCATGATCTTCCTCGGCGCCGCAGCGCTCACCATGGTGATTGCACACGCGACACCGTTTGGACGCTATGTCTATGCAATTGGCGGCAACGAGACCGGTGCGCGGCGCATGAGTCTTCCCGTCGGCGCGACGCGCATCGGTACGTACGCGTTGGCCGGCGGCTGTTCGGCGCTCGCCGGCGCGGTGTTCACGCTCTACAAGCAGGCGGGCGATCCCGCATCGGCCGTCGGGCTCGAACTCGAAGTGATCGCCGCCGCGGTTATCGGCGGCATACTCCTGAGCGGCGGCGTCGGCACGATCGCCGGAACCATCATCGGCGTCCTCATCCTCGGAACGATCCGCCTGCTGATCGATTTTCAGGGGACGTTCAATGCGGCATGGACGAGCATCGCGACCGGTGTGCTGCTGCTGTTGTTCGTCGGGCTGCAGGAAATTATCGTCCGCTTCGAGCGCTTGCGAGCACGCGCTGCAAGGGCGGCTTCTGGACGTGGCTGAGTCCGCGCGGCAGCGGTCCATACAGCTCCTTTGCCAGCATGGCTGGAGAACCATTCCTTCGCATCGCGCGAATAGATACAGACGAGCCGGCGATTCTGACGAATCCGATTGGCGCCACCGTCGCGGAAGGTGCCGCGGTGTCGCTCGACGTGACGCCTCCGTTTGCCGCGACCTCGATCTACTTGTCAAAGAGCAATGCTGCGGCACACAAGCCATGCCTGCATACCAGAACGAGGCCGATGCGATCGTTTCGTCGCCTATTGACGAAGAATTTGAAATCGAAATGGAAGTTCGAATCGATCATGTCGTGGATTGAAGCTGCACCGAAGGACGCGAACGACCGGAGTGACAGACGCGATGTTGTGCGACCGATCCGCCCGCAATATCCTCCGGGCATGACGCAGCCGAATCGGGTGACCCGTCGTGCAATGCTCCAATCCACAGCGGCCGTGCTGGGCGGCGCCGCCGCAGCGTCGGTGTTCGCAGCGCCCCGCTCGGCGTTGCGCGGGGCGCAGCCCGGCCGCCTGCGCAAGCTCCAGATTCTGCAGGTCGGCGTGGGCGGCAGCATCGCGCCCGCCGATCGATCGGAGCTGAAGGGGCATCCCGACGTCGTCTTCTCAGGGCTGTGCGACGTCGACTCCGACGCGCTCACCAGCGTCGCGCGCGAACATCCCGACGCATTCACCTGTCGCGATTTTCGCGAAGCATTCGCGAAGCACCGCGATCAGTTCGACGCGGTGCTCGTGTGCACGCCGGATCACAATCATGCGCTGATCATGATGACGGCGATGAAGGCGGGCAAGCACGTCTACGGTCAGAAGCCGCTCGTGCAGCAGCTCTCCGAAGTCTCGGCCATGCAGGGCGCGATCCGCGCGTGTCCCGATCTGATCACGCAAGTCGGCAATCAGCGCATGGGGCCGACCGGCCGCCAGTTCGCGGTCGAGATCTTGCGCAAGGGACTGCTCGGCAAAGCCGTCGAAGCGCATGTGTGGGTCGGAGGACCGCCTGACCAGGGCGACGGTTATTTTTACTACGGCGGCCTGAAGGAACCGACGCCTGCGCCGGCGAACATCGACTGGCCGCTGTGGCTCGGCGCCGCGACCGACGCGCCGCATCGTGAAGGGCTCGTTGGGCTGCGCTGGCGATCGTCGTGGGACTACGGCACCGGCCAGCTCGGCGACTGGTGCACGCATCTGCTTGATGTGCTGTACTTCGCGTACGAACTCGGTTCGCCCTTGGCAGTGCTCGCGCACACGCGCACGCCCTCCGACTTCTATCACGCGCTGCAGGTGCAGGCGACGCTGTCGTATCAGGGAGGCGGCGCACGTTTCGCCAACCCCGTGTTTCCGGTGCATTACTGCGACAAGGGACAGGCGCCGTCCCGCGCGGCACTCGGTCTGCCGCCCGGATCCTTCGGCGGCACCGGAACGCTCGTGGTGTGTGAGGAGGGCGTGCTCCACGTCGAGCCGGAAGGCGCGATCGAGGTGTGGCGCGACGGCAAGCCGGTCGACTGGAAGACGCTCTCCGGCCTCGGGGACGTCACCGCACGCAATCACTGGCATGCGTGGGTCGACAAGATCATGGGCAAGAGCGACGCGTTCGTCCAGACGCCGTTCAGCGCCGGCGCTGGCATGGCGGAGGCCGGTCTCTTGTGCGCGCGGGCTGCGCGGTTCCCCGGTCAAGAGCTGCGCTGGGACAAAGCGTCGCTGTCGTTCACCAACCACCCGGAAGCGACGAAGACGATCGTCGGCCGCGCGTATCGTCCGGGGTTTGAGCTGCCGACGTTTGGATGAGCGCCGCTGCCATCAATGCGGCGGCACGTACGTCAGCGGCGCGCCCGGTCCCAGCGGAAGATCGAGCATCCACCACAGCATGAGAAAGCTCGTCCAGATCACGAAGAAGACGATGGAGTACGGCAGCATGAGTGCGATCAGCGTGCCGAGTCCGGCGTGCCGACGATACTTCTGCAGGACCACGAGGATGATCAGCAGATAGGTGTTCAGCGGCGTGACGATGTTCACGACGGAGTCGCCGATGCGATACGCGGCCGTTGTGAGTTCGGGACTGATGCCGACCATCATGAACATCGGAATGAAGATCGGCGCGAGAATCCCGTACTTGCTCAGCATGCCGCTGATCGCGAAGTCACCCGCGACCACGAGCAGGACAAAGAGGATGAGCAGCAGCGGCGTCGGCAGATCCGCGTGCACGAGCAGTGATCCGCCTGCGAATGCCAGCATTTTGTCGAGGCCGGCATACGAAAAGTAATTCACGAACTGACCCATGAAGAACGCGATCGTGAGCACGGGCACGATCGTGCGGATTCCGTGATAGATCGCCTCGATGAAGTCGCGCTGCGTGCGCAGCACCCCCTGCGTGATGCCGTACACAATGCCTGGGATCATGAATGCGAAGAAGATGAGCGGCACAATCACATGCGACCAGCGGTCGCCTTCGCGTTCGCCCGGCGCGGGTGCGCCGCTGGCAAGCGTCGGTTGACCGCGACCATGCAGCGGCGCGCCTTCAATGGCAATCATTGCCGCGAAGATGCCGACCACGGCGACCATGGACGCGAGTGCCAGCAGGAGGCCGTTGATTTCAGGCCGCGTCAGCCTGACGTCCGCGACCTCCGCGTGGGGCGCAGCGTCGGGTGCCGCATCGCCCGACGCTTCATGCCCGGCGCGGCGCAGGCGCGGTTCGACGAGCAGGTCGGTCACGAGCCAGCCCGCCAGCGTGACCACGATCGACGACGCGATCTTGAAGTACCAGTTGTGCAGCGGAGTCACCGTCGCGTAGTTCGCGTCGATGATGTGCGCGGAGCGCGTCGCCTCGCCCGCGAGAAACCCGTCGGCCGCGTTCGGAAAGAAGCCGCCGCCGAATCCGCCGGCGACGCCTGCAAACGCTGCGGCTAGTCCCGCGATCGGCGAACGGCCCGCGGCCAGATAGAGACCGGCGGCAAGGGGCGGCAGGATGATGTAGCCCGCATCGCTCGCGACAGCCGCGTTGGCGCCGACAAAGACGACGACGGGTGTGAGCAGCGACTTCGGCGTGATCAGCGCGAGAAACCGCATGAGCGCGCTGAACAGCCCGAATTTTTCGGCGACGCCAATGCCGAGCATCGCGACGAACACGAGCCCCAGTGCGGGCAGCGTCGTGAAGTTGCGGATCATGGAGGAGAGCATCCAGTAGATGCCGTCGACCGTGAGCAAACTCACCGGTCGCAGCTCGACCGGCGTGCCGTCCGCGTTCAGCTGCGCGACGAGCGTGATCTTGGGCTTGCCGCGGGCGTCGAGGAGCGGCACGCGTTCCGGCGCGCCGTCGTCGCCGAGCACGGGCGCTCCGCTCTCGTCGACCTTGTCGACAAGCGTGACGCGCGGCTGCATCGGGCGCACGGTCCAGCCAAGTGACGATCCGACCGCCGACGCGACGATCACGAGTCCCGCCAGCATCGCAAAGAGCAGCGCCGGTTCAGGCAGCCGGTTTCCGATGCGCTCAATCCAGTCCAGAATCGACAGGCGGGACGTGGGCGCGGGAGGCGTGTCGCTCATAGATAGCGGCGAACGTTACACCATCGCCCCGACTACCGCGTGACCACAATCACCCGATCGTCAAACCGGGCAACGCCGCATGGAAGACCGAGCGCGTGCAGTTCGTGAATGAGTTCGTCCTCGGTCAGGGGTTCGACGCGGATCGGGCGAGCCGCTGACTCGACGATCTCGATGATCACGATGATCACGATGATCGCGGAGCGGGCAGGCGTCTGCGGTCTGGGGGGGTTCCGGGACGATGAACAAGCAACGAGCCGGCACAGACGAACGCGAATGCAGCCAGCGGCGCGAACGTCCACCGCGAGCGTCGAAGGCGCACTCGCTGGCGCTGCACGTTGAGAAGCTGGGCGATGACCTCGCGCGAGAGACGTTCGGACTCAAGTTCGGTCACGTGGCACCTCCATCCGAATGCGCAGCCGGCCGAGCGCCGGCCGGAGGCGCATCTCGGCGGCCTTCACGCTGATCCCGAGCGCAGCGCCGATGCGCTCGAGCCCCAGGTTCCTGCGAAAGCGCAGGTCGATGACCGAGCGGTCGTCGTCGGAAAGCTGGCGGAGTTCTTCTTCCATTGCTGCAAGCAGATCGGCGTCCCGCATACCGGCGTGCGCGGCTTGACTGGATTCGCGGCGCGAGCGTGATGCGTCCATGCGCAGCCGGTCCACCGCAGCTGAGAGCACCATGCGTACGAGCCACGCGGCAAGCGCGAATGCGTCGTCGCGGCGCGTGCGGTTCCGCACGATGCGAAACAGCCGCTCGAAGCGCGCTTCGTACAGCTGCGCCAATGCCTCGCGCGATCCCGCCGCGATTGCGGCGCAGACACGCTGCGCCCAGGCATCGTCGATGTCGGTGGTGTCCATGAGGTGGACGGAAGGCGATCGGGTGTACCGCGCACCGGGAGGAGTCGGGGTGGGCGCCTCGGCAGCCGGGGAGGGAGCGCGATCGCCGTTCATCTCCGGCAACTGCACTTGAGCGTACGGCACTTTCGATCGCACGATCTGCGCCGCCAATTCAAGCTCATCCTTCGTGCCACGCACGATCAACAGTCCACTCGGTGCGTGATACTTCGCGCGGAATGTGGAGGAGTCCCCATCGAGGTTGATTGCTGCGCCAATCACGTCGAGAAGCGCGTCGAGGTTTTCAGGCGCGATCAGCTTTCCTTGCGCGGTCTCAAGAAGTGTGAACACCGCGCGGCGCGTCGTTACCGTGGAGTTCGCGCCTGTATCCGCGCGAAATCACACACACACTCTGACGCAGTGAATGGATCGGACTGATACGCCCCGTCCCGACATCGGAAGGCTTCCCGATCCATTGCGCCGCGATCGGGACAGGTTCTCCTGCAGCATCAACCGGCGGAACGGCACGCAGCATCGAAAGAGCTGGACAAGAGCGAGTGTGCGCCCGGAGGGCGCGACAGAGCGCTATCAGTAATGAAGGTCTTTGGTCCGACCCGCATTCACGCGGTCGACCGGCATCAGGTACAGCGCGATGTTCTCCGCGATGCGGGCGCCGAGCCGCTCACTTACTGCGCCGTGGTCCGACCACTGCACTTCGTGCGGAGCGCCGACGCGCGCAAACATCGTCGCGTCGAGCCACCACTGATGCTCGAAGCCAAACGTGAACACCCCTGCCGCAAACGCGCGGATCGTCGGCTTGGGAAGCGGCGGGGTCGCGGGCTGCGCCGGCGGCACATGCGCGTGGCGCACTGACGCCGAGTACGAGACGGCACCGTCCGGCAGCTTCGCGAGCGACTCGCTCTGCCAGAAGAGCTGCGGTGTGCTCCACGGAATGCCCTTGTAGATCGGCTCTTCGCGCCCGACGAAACTCAGCGTGTTCGGCTGCCAGCCATGATCGCCTTCGGCCGACAATTCGCCGCCGAGCGCCTTCGCGAGAATCCGCGCGCCGAAGCCCAGACCGACGATCGGGATCTGTCGCGCATGGGCTTGCTGCAGTAACGCCATCTCCGCGGCGGCCCACGACGGAGAATTCGTCAGCAGCGTCTGCGCGCCGTCAGTGGCCACAATCGCGTCGACGTCGTCAAGATCATCCGGCATTGCGTCCGGCAGGCCCGAGGCGGAAGCCGGGCGCACGAATCGAAAGCGATGACCGTAGTTGCGCAGCGTCGTGCCGAGGATGCCAGCGGCGCCAGCAAACGGCGTGTGTTCAAAGACGAGTGTCGGCATGAAGCGATTCAGCCCTTCGGACCGGCGGCACGAACTTCAGGTGTCACCTTGAACTTCGCGTCGTTCTCACGGAATTTCGTGGCGAGTTCCTTGGCCTTCGCGTCGTACGCGGCCTTGTCGTTCCAGGTGTTGCGCGGATCGAGCACGTCATTGGGTACACCCGGCACTTCGGTCGGCATGCGCAGCCCGAAGATCGGATGCTCGACGAACTTCGCATTGCGGAGTGCGCCGTTCAGAATGCTCGTCACGAACGCCCGCGTCCAGCTCAGCTTGAAGCGGTTGCCGACGCCGTACGGGCCGCCGGTCCAGCCGGTGTTCAGCAGCCACACGTCGGTACCGTGCGTGCGGATCTTCTTCGCGAGCTGCTCCGCGTAGACCATCGGGGGGCGCGGCAGGAACACGCCGCCGAAGCACGCCGAGAAATTCGGCTGCGGCTGGGTGACTCCGGCTTCCGTGCCGGCGAGCTTCGAGGTGTAGCCGTTGATGAAGTAGTACATCGCCTGTTCGGGCGACAGCTTCGACACGGGCGGCAGCACGCCGTATGCATCGGCCGATAGGAAAATGACGTTCTTCGGATGACCGCCGACCGAAGGAATGACCGCGTCAGGCACGAAGTGCACGGGATAGGTAACGCGCGTGTTTTCCGTCTTCGCAGTCGAGTCGTAATCAGGCACGCGGGTCGTCTCGTCGACGACCACGTTCTCGAGCACGCTGCCGAAACGGATCGCGTTCCAGATCTGCGGCTCGCCCTCCTTCGACAGTTTGATGCACTTTGCGTAGCAGCCGCCTTCGATGTTGAAGACGCCGGTGTCGCTCCAGCCGTGCTCGTCATCGCCGATGAGCCGGCGGTCCGGATCAGCCGACAGCGTCGTCTTGCCGGTGCCGGAGAGTCCGAAGAAGAGGGCGACGTTCGTCGGATCTTTCTTGTCGACGTTTGCCGAGCAGTGCATCGGAAACACGCCGCCGCCGACCTGGCCCGCATCGGGACCCATCGCGGGAAGATCGTGGTTCATCGCGTAAAAGATCGACTTCTTCATCTCGCCCGCGTACCGCGTGCCAAAGATGAGAACCGTGCGCCGCTCCAGTGACTGGGCGATGCAGATGCCGCTCTTGATGCCGTACTCGGCCGGGTTTTCAATCCGCATCGCGCCGCAGTTGATGATCACCCAGTCCGGTTCAAATCCCTTGAGCTCCGCAGGCTGCGCGTTGATGAACAGCGTTTTTGCGAAAAGCGAGTGCCACGCCTCTTCGGTGATGACGGAGACTTTCAGCCGGTACTTCGTCTCCGCGCCTGCATACCCGTCGAAACGGTAAAGCTCCTTGCGACTGCCCATGTACTTCTTGGCGAGCGCCTCAAGCTTGTCGAACGCCTGCGGCGTGATCGGCTGGTTGACCTTGCCCCAGTCGATGTTGCCGTGAATGCCGGGGGTGTCTTCGAGAAACTTGTCGTTGGGGCTGCGGCCGGTCCGATCGCCGGTGTCGCAGTCCAGTGCGCCGTTGACCGCGAATCGGCCCTCGCCGCGCCGGAGTGCATGCTCCATCAGCACGGGAACGGGCAGGTTCGAATGGACTGTGCCCGAAAGCAGCTGGGCGACGAAGTCAGCGACGCGGGAACGAACGACAGTGGCCATGGGAGAAAGACTCGCAAAAAACCTGAAATCGGCCTGCGCGACCCTCTAGGGAGCGAAGGCAGCGCGGCGAGTGTAACAAACGACGGCCGCCGCCTTCGACCTCTGGCTCGCGAGGCGAAGGCCCCCGCTCCGAGTGCTGCCGAGTGCCGATGCAGGTCTCGCGTGCGGCGACAACAGGTCGTTGGATTTGACCCGTCTCGTGAGGGCGAGTACGCTCTCGCCGTGCGTCGGAGTCCTGCTTTGACGCTGCACAGGTCCGCGTCCGCTTCCCGCTTGTCGGAAGCAGCAACGCGTCGACGGTGGCCGTAGCTCAGTTGGTAGAGCGTCGGGTTGTGGTCCCGAAAGTCGCGGGTTCGAGCCCCGTCGGTCACCCTGCGCGCTGTGTTTCCGTTCGTAGACTGTGCGCCCAATGCTCGTTGCTGCAGTCCAGACTGACATCGTGTGGCATGATCCGGCCGCGAATCGTGCTGTGTTCGAGCGGATGCTGGACGATGCCCGGCTCGACGGGCGGCTCGACGGACGGTTGGGGGAAGGTGCGCTCGTCGTGCTCCCCGAGCTGGGCGACGTGGGATTCACCGTCGCGCTGGATGAAGTGACGCCGTCGGATGCGCCGGCCTGGGCCGCACGCACGGCCAAGGCGCGCGGACTGGCGATCGCCGTCGGTTATCCGCGCCGCGCGGACGACGGCTTGGGTCGCAACGAGTGCGCGATCGCGCGCCCCGACGGTTCGTTGTCGCCGGCATACGCGAAGGTGCATCCGTTTGGCTTCGGTCGAGAGACCGAGGCCTATCGCGGAGGTGAGCGGATTGTGCTCACGACGATCGGGCCGTTCACTGTCTGTCCGCTCGTCTGTTACGACTTGCGCTTTCCAGAACTCTGGCGTCTTGCAACACTTGCGGGCGCCGAGCTCTTCGTGATCGGCGCGTCATGGCCGGTCGCCAGACAACAGCACTGGCGCGCGCTACTCATCGCCCGGGCCATCGAAAACCAGGCGTATGTCGTCGCGTGCAACCGCGTCGGATCCGACCCAAGTCTGCGCTACGGAGGCGGATCGATCGTGATCGGACCGACCGGCGAGGTGCTGGCGGAAGCTGCCGACGAGCCGACGTTGATCACCGCCGAATGTGATCACGAAGCGCTGCTCGCGTGGCGGCGAAAATTCCCGGCATTACGGGACGTGCATCGTGCACTGCTCGGCGACATTCCGGTCGAACGCGCGTGAGCATTGAAAGTGACGTCGACTCGCGCGCGTTCTCAGCGCATGCGGAAGACGACCGAAGCGAAGAGCAGCGCAGCGCGCCCGCAGAATCGTTCATGTGGATTTGCTGTCGCGCGCTGCGGACATGTGCTTGCGCATTGACGCTTGCTCTGGCACAACTACACTGCATTTCGCAGGACGCAGCAGCTCCTCGTCACTCTCGGCGCACTTCGCGTGCGGGGTGAACGGACGGGGCTCCGCAGGAGGCGGACTTGATGTCGAACACTCCTCTCGCTCGACGGGATTCCACGCGGGAGTGCTGCGCCACTCAACATCGGTCTCTCACCACCGCGAGCGCGCCTTGTGCCGAGGAAACTGCCATTGATATCGAGTCCCCTTCGTTGAAACGCAGTCGCCCTGATCGCCCTGGTCGACCTGACGGACGTGATGGACCTGTTGGACATGCTGCCGGACTTGATCCCGCACTGATCAGCCGCATCCGCCGCGAGTTCTTTGCCCGTGCGGCGCAGCAGGCGACGCGTTACAGCGTCACGCTCGACGGACTGGTCTCGCATCTCGAACGGGCAAACCTTGCGATCACGCCCGGACCCGCGCGGGTGCTCTCGTTCATCGACGATCTCGTTCTCGCCGTTGCATGCGTGCGCGGTCATCCCCGTGCATGGCACGACGCGTGGGAAAAGCACGAGTCGGTGCTGATCCGGGCGAGCCGCATGCGCCTTGAGGACAGTGACGCGATCATCTTCGCTCGCCGGTTCTGGATCGATCTCTACGCGACGACCGTGGACTGCAACAACCTCGGCGCAGCGCCGCGCTTCGCTACCGGCCGCAACGGTGCCCCGAGCCGCCTCGGCGAGTTCGTCGGCGGTCGTTCGTTGCGGATCTGGCTGACCGACCGCCTGCTCGGCCGTCTGGAGCTCGAGACGAGCCGCGCGGTGCGCGGGCTCTCGTGTGGGCTTCCCACTGGACATCAGTCGAATGGCAGCAACTCGTTCGGCAATTCAGTGCGTTGTGGGGCGGTGCCGCTGTCCAACAGCCAAGGCTTGGCGCTCGCGTTCCCTTCCCCCGTGCTGAAACGTTCTGCGCGCGCCCGCACTGCGCTCGCATCGCGTGTGCTCCGTCAGCTGCAAGGTGTCGACGCGCGGCTGCGGCTGGTCGATTAGCGCCGCGCTCGCTCGCTCCTGTCGTGGACATCGCGCACCGAAGCGTACTGGGTGTTGGTGTTCCCCCCGTCGCTGTGTTCAATCCCAGGGGCTTCACCATGTCTACCGATTCGACTCTTGTCTGTCCGTACTGCAAGAAGAGCATTCCCCTGAGCGCGTCGATCGCGGCACCGCTGCTGGAGGCGACGCGCAAGCAGTTTGAGCAGCAGCTCGCGGCGAAAGACGCGGCGATCGCGAAGCGCGAGACCGATCTCGGCAAGCAGCGCGACGAGCTGGCGAAAGCGCAGGCGGCGATTGATGAGCAGGTCGCCGAAAAAGTGCATCTGCAGCGCGCCGCGATCGCTGCTGAGGAGGCGCGGAAAGCGAAACTTTCGCTCGGCAACGAGCTTGATCAGAAGGCGCGCGAGGTGCTCGAACTGCAGACGGTTCTCAAGGAACGCGACGTCAAGCTGAACGAGGCGCAGAAGGCGCAGGCCGAGATGCTGCGCACACAGCGCGAACTCGATGATGCGAAGAGAGAGCTGGAGCTGACCATCGAGAAGCGCGTGCAGGAGAGCCTCGCGCAGGCGGAAGACCGCGCGCGACAGCGCATCGAGGGCGACACCAGGCTCAAGATGGCCGAGAAGGACAAGGTCATCGCCGACGCGCAGCGGCAGATCGACGAGATGAAACGGAAGATGGAGCAGGGATCCCAGCAGCTGCAGGGAGAGGTCCAGGAGCTCGAGCTCGAAGGATTGCTCCGCGCCAAGTTCCCGCGCGACACGATCGAACCCGTTCCGAAGGGCGAGTTCGGCGGTGATGCCGTGCATCGCGTGTTCAGCAGCGTCGGCCAGCAGTGCGGCACGATTCTGTGGGAATCGAAGCGCACGAAGAACTGGTCGGATGCGTGGCTGGTCAAGCTTCGCGACGATCAGCGCGCCGCGAAGGCTGATCTCTGCGTGCTGGTCACCCAGGTCCTGCCGAAGGACATCGAGCACTTCGCGCCGGTCGACGGCGTCTGGGTCGTGTCGCCCCGCTACGCCATCGGCCTCGCGCTTGCGCTGCGCCAGACGCTCATCGAGGCGTCATGCGCGCGGCAGACGAGCGAAGGTCAGCAGACCAAAATGGAGATGGTTTATCAATACCTTGTGGGCCCCCGCTTTCGACATCGCATCGAAGCGATCGTCGAGAAGTTCACGGCGCTGCAGGAGGATCTCGAGAAAGAGCGGCGCTGGATGACCAAGATGTGGGCGAAGCGCGAGGAGCAGATCCGCTGCGTGGACCAGTCGACCGCGGGGATGTACGGTGATCTGCAGGGCATCGCGGGCAAGAGTTTGCAGGAGATCGAAGGGCTGGGTGGGGAGCTGAGCGATCAATCAGGTTCGCCGATGCTGGAGTGATGCACATGTTGCTACGCGGGATGCCTCCGATAGGGATTTCTTTGCATGGAAGTCCGTGATCCTTCACTCCTCTCCCCCCGACATGTATTGATCAGGCAGTCGAGCGACAGGCGAACAACTCAGCGGTGAGTAGTTCGGGCGAACGGATCGACCATGATGTAATGGGTTTTTTCGCAGCGGGCGATCGACTGGTCACATCGGCGGCGGCTCGCGCTCGCTCCTTGAATTGCCCCTCCGTGCCACGAGGATCAGCCTCTCATGGCGCCGCTGCCATCGGCTGTGCCGCGAGGTTCTTTGCTTCGTCATGCAGCCAGGACAGACCGCCGTGCGCGACGATGAGTCCGTCGCGATTGATCAGGAACGCGCGCGGAATGCCGTGGACTCGAAAGGCCGATGCAAGGACGCCGAAGCTGGCGCGTGCCGGGTCGGGAACGTCAGGGGTTGACTCGGCACCTGCGGGCGTGTCGCGCGCGATCAGAGCTCGCGAATGCACGAGCTCCTGACGGCACGGTCCGCACCACGTCGCGAAGAACACCACGATCGTCACGTTCCCCTTCAAGTCCGCCGACGTGAGCGGACGTGAGCCGAGCCATTGCGCACCGCCGGGTTCCGCCTTCGGAAAGTCGGGCGAGGGTGTGCCGACCAGTTCGTCGATCGCCGCGTGACGCTTGCGGCTCTCGGCCATTTGCCTGGCCAGCTCGGCCGAGCGACGTTGCTTCTCCGCATCCGAAGGCTCATTCGGATGCGTCCACTCGACCGGCGGATCGACGCGGTTGTCCGAGATCCACATCCCGTCCGTGCGCGGCGGCGCCGACCAGTCGCGATCGGCAAGCGGCGCGTCGATCCCGAACTCGGTGATCCGGCTGAGCCGCATCGACCGAATCACCGGCGGGTCGGTGTCAAGATCCCGGGCCCCACACCGCGCCTGACCTCGCGATGACCGGCCATTCGGCGGACGGTGTACGGACGCAGATACGGTTCGAGGGCCGCGCTGTACTCGGTCGATGCGGCGTCGCTCCGCGAGGCGACGGACTCCGTCAGCGCGGTGAGCAGCGCATCGTCAATCGCCATCGCTGCCGCCTGGGCGCGGCGCACGACCTTCAGTCCGCGCTCGGCTTCCGCGAGTGACGGAATGACGTCGAATCGCAGTCCGACTTGTTTATCAAGCGCAGGCCGCGCCTCCGCCATCAGTGCGGACCACTCTTTTGCCGAGACGCGATATGCGGCGAGCACCGCGTCCGGCGGCGGTTCCGCGCCCGCCATCGCGAGGTCCGCCTCCAGCTCACGAAACTGGTAGAGCGAGGGCAGCAGATGCGCGAACGCCTGCGCCGCCGCCGTTCCAGAATCTTCTTGGTGCCGCCATCCGGCGCGGCACAATGCCTGCATGCGCTGCACTCACGCTCTCATCGTTTCGTCCTTCGCGTTCATCATTCCATCGTTGGCGGTCGCCGCGCCACCATCGTTCACCGGCACCGGTGAACTCGCCGGCGGCACGACGCTCAGCGCCGCATACGGCGTGTCCGGCGACGGCAGCGTCGTCACGGGCACATCGAACGCCGCGACCGGCGAACGCGCATTTCGCTGGACGCGCCCAGGCGGGATGGAGAATCTCGGCGATCTCGCCGGCGGCGGCAACTTCAGCAGCGGTCGCGGCGTGTCGGCGGACGGACTCGTGATCGTCGGCGACAGCGGCGTCGCCGGAGGATCAGCCGCGTTTCGATGGACAGCCGCGACAGGCATGATGGGTATCGGCGACCTGCCGGGCGGCGATGTGTTCGCGATCGGCACGGCGGCCAATGCGGACGGCAGCGTCATCGTCGGGCACAGCGGTTCGACGGCGTCGGGATCGCTCGGCGCCGACGCGTATCGATGGGTGGCGCCGGGACCGATGCAGTCGATCGGCGACCTTCCCGGTGCCGGCTACTTCAGCGTCGCGACGTCCGTGAGCGCGGACGGCATGCGCATCGCGGGCTACGGATCATCGACACTTTCCGGACCCGCGAGTTCGGAAGCGTTTCGCTGGACGAAAGGCAGCGGACTGCAGCCGCTCGGCGATCTGCCCGGCGGTGGATTCGGCAGCAACGCGTTCGGCATCTCGGCCGACGGCAACGTCGTCGTCGGCCTCGCCGCAGCGGGCGCCGGTGTGTTCGCATTCCGATGGACCGAGGCGACCGGCATGGTCAGCATCGGCGACCTGCCCGGAGGCAGCGCGTTCAGCCGCGCGAACGGCGTGTCGGGCGACGGCACGCGCGTCGTCGGTCAGAGCGTCGGCGGCGCGGGCATGCACGCGTTCCTCTGGATCGAAGGCGAAGGCATCTTCGATGTGAAGGAACTGCTGGAGACGAAGCACGGACTCGATCTCACCGGCTGGACGCTCGAAGTCGCGACAGCGATCTCCGCGGACGGTTCGACAATCGTCGGCTACGGACCAAATCCGCAAGGCACGTACGAAGGCTGGGTCGCGCACCTCGGAACGGACGACGTGTTCGGCGACCTCGACGGCGACGGTGTGGTCAGTGCAGCGGATCTCGCGAGCCTGCTCGGCAGCTGGGGGCCGTGCCGCGGATGCACGTCCGACCTTGATGGTGACGGCGCGGTGGGGAGTGCGGACTTGGCGCTGCTGCTTGGGGCGTGGAGTGCGTGAGGCTGTCCGTGTATGCGTCGATTAGTGATCATTCCTACGGAGTGACCTCGTCTGGCCGATTGTTAGCCGCTTCGATCTGCGCTCGACCCCGGAGGAGGACCGCTTCCACCAACGCTCGCACTCTTGCCGAAGAGGTGGTCGAGTGTCTTCCGATCGGCCTCAAGGTCCTCAAGCGTGTAATTCAATGCAACGCCACGATCGGCAAGCCACCGTTCGGTGTCCCAACGCGACGCATGCTGAAGGAGCTTTCCCACCGTTGCCGAGCCGAAGCGTCCGGAGCGATAGCCTTCGATGACCAGAGCATCGTACGCCTCGCCGTCCAGATTGCCGCCCCATGCATCGCGAAGTGCCTGCTCTTGTTGGTGCGGGATTTCGATGTTGATCGCCATGGACTTGGACTCCGTATACCAAGACTATCACCGGTCCAGGCGTGATGCGCCGGAGTATTTCTCTGAGAAGATTTGAATCTGCGGTCCCACGGACTGTCATCAGCTGACTCGCCTTCGAGGCCGTGCCCGTCGTCGGAGACCTCGTGCTGCCTGAGAGCTGCGGCAGGAGGATCACGAGCACGACGGGCGTGAGACTAATCGCAATCAGCCAGGTTCGGTGTCGGAAGATGACGCGCATGGTGGATTCACCGCTGCGTCCCACATGGACTTCGGAAGAATCCGGCCCTCGATCGTGCGCTGCATGCGCTCCACGAAGGTTCGCTGCTCGATGGCGGCGGCCTCGACGCTCCGTGCGGCACCGGGTTCCGTCGAGTCGCCATTCCACCGACGGTGTCTGCTGGTGATCACCGCAATTCCACCGTCCGTGTGCCGCACATCGAGGACGACGATCATCCACTCACGCGGATCAGAGGTTGGCACGATGGGCAGGACGATTGGCGAGCCGAGCCGGTAGGGCGCATCAGCCGCGGGAACGAGCGGTGGTTCCCCGCTCGCGCCGAGTAACGCCGAGGGCAATTCGCGTCCATCAGTGTGTACCCACTCGAACGCTCGTGGCTGGGTGGTCGCGAGCAAAGCGCCGACAAGTTGGCTTGAAGCGTAGTTCTGAGCGACCAGGCCAACGATGTCTCGGTCGTCGACACCATCCCGCCGCGCTATGAGGCGCACGAGAAGCAACCGCTCCGCGTAGCGCACAGTCGCCGCCGCATGGGGCGCCCTCGGATAGGGAATGCTGATCGCGAAGAGGACAGTGGCCAGCGCGATCAGGGCCAGCAATATTGGAAGTATGAAGCGGCGCATCGCAAGCCCAGCTCGGAGGTCTGCTGCATCGGCGCGCCAGTCAACTCTCCACACGCAACTCTCCGCATGCATTTGGGTGGGGTTGCGACGATGATCGAGATGCGTACGTCCCGGATCTGTAGGCAGGCAGCACCGGACTCGCGTCGTCCGGTCTATAAACTCCGCGCACCAGCGCACACCACCCTCACTTGACAGCCGCCCGCCACCGCGTAGGCTATGACGCTCGTTCGGATCGGCTGGCAACTTAGCTCAGTTGGTAGAGCACCGCATTGAAAATGCGGGTGTCCGCGGTTCAAGTCCGCGAGTTGCCATTCAAAGCCTCGGCGCTTCCGCCGGGGCTTTTTTATTCGACGTTCTCGCACCGTGTCGGACTCCGCGACCAACTCTCCTTCGCCGCCCACGCCGCCCACGCCGCTGACGCCGATCGTGCTCGTCACGTTTCTCGCGTCGCTGGGAACCGGTGTCCTGTGGAACGGCCTCTCGTTCATCGCCGAGAGCGAGTACGCCTACAACCGCCAGGCGACGTTCACGCTTTCGCTTGCCCAAGGGCTTGCGTACGTCATCGCAGCGTTTTTGGCTGGACGTATCCTCCGCGCGCTGGAAAGCCGGCTGTCGCCGCGCACAGTGCTGGCGCTCGTGTTCGGCGTGCAGGCGATCGTGGCGCCGCTTGCCATGCTCATTCATACGGAGTGGACGCTGTGGACCGTCGCGCTCCTGATCAGCGCCACGTCCGCCCTGCAATGGCCCGTGATCGAAAGCTACCTGACGGCGGGCCGCGTCGGCAGCGCCATGCGGAGCGCGCTCGGGTGGTGGAACGTCGTCTGGATGAGCGCCGTCGCCATGGCGCTCGTCGGCACCGGCCCGGTGATCGCAGCGGGCTATGCGATGTGGGCGATTGCCGCGATGGCGCCGATCGGCATCCTGTGCGCTGCGATTCTCCTGGCATTTCGTCGCGAGCCGGGTGCGCATCACGTCGACGAAGCACAGCCCGTTCCATCGGGTTACGCCGCGCAGCTGCACGCGGCACGGATACTTCTGCCGGTGAGTTACGTCGTCGTCGCGGCCATGTCGCCGCTCATGCCGTTCATCACGGAACGGATCACGCCCGGCATGAAAACGCTCGTCGCCGCGACGTGGCTCATCGCGCGGCTCGCTGCTGCCGCCGCGCTGTGGCGCACGCACGGATGGCATGGCAAGTGGATGACCCTGCTCGTCGCCGGGCTCCTCGTCACATGCGGCTTCGCCGTCGCAGTGCTCGCTCCATCGACGCCGCTCCTCGTCGCAGGTCTCGCGGCCTTTGGCGTCGGCCAAGGAATTATTTATTACGCCGCCATTTATTACGCAATGGCCGTCGGACACGCGGATGTCGACGCTGCCGGCACGCATGAAGGGCTGATCGGCGTCGGGTATGCCATCGGTCCGGCCATCGGATTGATCACGACGCTCGCGGCGAGCGATGATCTCGCGCGCAACAAGCTGTTCGTCATCGTGATCTGGCTGGTCATCGCACTCGCCGCGTGGCCGGCGATCCGTCCGTGGTATCGCGAACGGCGGCGCGTGATCGCCGCATGATCACCCCATGATCACCCCATGATCACTCCATGATCACTCCATGATCACTCAAGGTTCATCGACCGAGTGCAAACCGCAGCGCCGATTCCGCATCGTTCGCATCAAACCGAAAGCCCGCATCGAGCAGACGGCGCGGTTGCACGAACGCGCCTGCGAGCAGCAGTTCGCGTCCCATGTCGCCAAATATCGTCTTGACGACGAACCCCGGCAGCGGCGCAATCGCAGGCCGGCGCAGCACGCGGCCGAGTGCGTGACCGAACGCGCGGTTGCTGACCGGCTGCGGTCCGACGGCGTTGTATGGGCCGTCGATGGCGGGCGTGACGATCGCGAAGAGGATCGACGCGATGAGGTCGTCGAGCGCGATCCAGGAGATCCCCTGAGAGCCGCTCCCGACCGGGCCGCCGAGCCCGAACGAAAACGGCAGAACGAGCTGCTGCAGCGCACCGCCGTTCGCCGCAAGCACCATGCCGGTGCGCGGATGCACGGTGCGGATGCCTGCGTCGCGCGCCGGGCTCGCCGCCTGTTCCCACGCTGCACAGACATCGGCGAGAAACCCGCTGCCGCGCGGCGACGACTCGTCGATCGGTTCCGCGCCGCGATCACCGTAATACCCGACTGCCGACGCGCTCACGAACACGCCGGGCGGACGGCGCAATTTCGCGATCGTCCGCGCGAGCAGATCCGTGCCGCGCACGCGGCTTTCGAGAATCGCCTTCCGCTTCGCGTCCGTCCAGCGCCCCGCAATCGATTCACCGGCGAGATGCACAACCGCGTCGACGCCTTCCAGCCGTTCGTGATCGATCGTCCCCTGCTCGATGTCCCACGCGACGTCGTGCGCGCCGGCGTTCTTCCGCACGAGGCGCCTGACCGTGTGGCCGCCGGTCGTGAGAAACGCGCACAGCGCACTGCCGATCAGTCCGCTCGCGCCGCTGACGGCGATCGTGAGCGGTGTGCGCGTGAGTTCCGCATGCCGGCGCAGATCGTTGCGCAGTCGCCGATGACGCCAGTCGAACGTACGGCGCAACATGCGCACCATGAACGGCGCCGCCGTCGCCCCGATCGGGCCCAGGAGCGGCTTCCACGAAATCTCGTCTTCGAGGCGCGCGGCCGGCTGCGGTCGATCTTCAGCGGCAAGAAAGCGATGCGTGTGCCGCCAGTACGGAAGCGGCCCCTTCGTCATCACATCGACGAACTGCTGATCCGGCACGATGTCGGTGTGCCGCGCGACCCATCGCACGCGCAACGGGCTCCGCGCGCCGCCGATCACCGGAATGGACAACACCGCTTCGGCACCTTCGTGCATGGCCACGAGCGAGCGCTCGATCCGCACGCCTGACCACGGTGGCACGAGACGCTCAAGCGCTCCCGCGCGCATGTGCCACGCTGCAAGCGTCGCGACATCGCAGGGGAAGACGGCGGTCTGGTGAAAGGTGCGAGTACCGTTCGGCAAGGGAGCGAAGGCTAGCAGGGACGAAGGGTGAAGGAAGAAGTATGAAGGCTGAAGGATGAAGTATGAAGGAAGAACGGATTGGCCCTTGCAGACCTCCTTCCTTCATATACTCGCCGCTCAATGGTCCCCGACGCGCCCGTCAACCTGAACCGTGCCGGCACCGCCGCGCGGCGTATCGACGCGGCAATTGCGGCGATCGGAACGCTGCGCAGCCACGCCGCGACGATCGACCGCATCGCGGAACGGATGGCTGAGCGACTGGTCCGCGGGGGCACCGTTTACACGGCGGGCAACGGTGGTTCGGCCGCGGAAGCCCTGCACCTCGCCGAAGAGCTCGTCGGACGCTATCGGAGCAATCGGCCACCGCTCCGCGCGGTCTGCCTGGTCGCGGACCCCACCGCTCTTTCCTGCATCGCCAACGACTTCGGCTTCGACCAGGTCTTCGCGCGTTCCTGCGAGGCATTTCTTGGCCCGGACGACGTGCTCGTCCTCTTCAGCACCAGCGGATCCAGTGCCAATATCGTGCGGGCGGCCGAGGTCGGACGCCGGCGCGGATCGCTCGTGATCGGACTGCTGGGCGGTTCGGGCGGCGCGACGCTGCCGCAATGCGATGAGGCAATCGTCGTTGCAGCCGGCGAATCGGCTGCGATTCAGGAAGCTCACCTGGTCATTCTCCACGCCCTGTGCGAGCGCTTTGAGGCCTGATTTCAAGAGGAATCTATGCGAGCCACTTCATGACGACGGTCCACTCCGCCGCACGCACGACAGCTCCTGAAACCGCCACGGAATCCAGCCGGGGCGTGTGTCCCCTGATCGGGACCGCGCTGTGCCGGTTCATCGTGCCGATCTGGCTGCTCGCCGGCGCCATCTTCAAGCTGTGGGACATGAACCCCAACGTTCTGCCGAAGCCGGTCTTGAACGCGGTGTTCGGCATGGCGGACCTTCTGGCGATCGAGGATCTTCCGAGCTGGCTGATGCTGAACATGCGGACCATGATCGGCATCGAACTGGCCCTCGTCGGCATCATGCTGTTTGTCCCGCGGCTCGCACGCGCCGCGGCGATCCTCATCCTCAGCGTGTTCACGGTCGTGATGGTCCTTGAGATCGTGCCCGTCTTCAGCAGCAAGGCGTTCGCGCGCGACGCCTGGGCGACCCTGCTGAAGCCGTGCGGATGCTTCGGCGCCTGGTCACCACCCGCGATCGTGACGCTCGCGATCGACCTCACCTTTCTGATTGGATGCCTCATGTGTCGACCGGGAATCAAGGGACGCACCGTGCCGGGACCGGCATTCGCCAACATCGCGCTCGTCGGTTCGGTCATCCTCGGCGGAACGATCGCGTTCGCGCGGCCGCCGCGGACCATGGTGATCGAGACGCAGCCCGTTGTCGCGGGCGATCCGCAGCCGCCCGTATCGCCGAAGGAAGGCACAGCACCCGTTGCTGATCCGGCGCCGACGCCACCGGAGGGTCCGGCGCCGACAGCGGCCGCGAAGGAACCTTGGCCGGCGTATCCAGCGAAGCTCGCGGTCACCTACGTCATTCTCGACAAGCGCCTCATCGGCAAGCCGTTCACCTCGCTGCCGGTCGCGGCGCTGTTCGCGAATCAATCGCCCGAAGCGATGCGCACAGGCCGCACGCACCTCGTCTTCTATCGCGAGAACTGCGATCACTGCTTTGAGCTCCTGAACAAGCACTTCAGCGGCGCGCTGCCGACACCGACGTTTTCAGTCGAGGTGCCGGACAGCGTCCCCGGCAAGCGCTATCCGAATCCCTGCAAAGAATGCGCGAAGCTCGAGCTTCCGAGTGGGCCGGACTACATGATTCTGACGCCGCTCGTGATGACGCTGGTCGATGGCGTCGTCGTCGCAATCTGCAACGACACCGACAAGCCGGGCGCGCTCGACATGACGATGAACGCATGGCTGCCCGGCCACGAGAACGACGTCCAGGTGGACGGCATGCTGCTCGCGCCGTATGCGGCAGCGTCGGGGGCGGCGACCACTCCGATCCCGGCGGTCCCGACAACTCCCGCACCAACAGCGGGCAGAGCGTTCCCGCCGAAGCCCGAACTGGCGCCGTACTACACCCCCGGGTTTGAGAAGTGGCCGGGCAAACGCTTCGACCAGACCGATCTCGGGCCCATCATCACGCGTCCACATCCGTTTGACCTGAACACCGGCGCCGTATGCGTCATCTTCTATCGCGTTGATTGCGACCACTGCCAGGAGATGATGCGCGAGTACTTCAGCGACACGCTTCCGTGTCCAACGGTGGCGGTTGCAATTCCGGATGCGTCAGGCGAGCCGCTGGAGATGGAGTGCACCCAGTGCAAGCTGGCCACGCTACCCGCGGGACCGATGTACGTGATCGAATCACCGGTCATCGTCGTCATTGTCGACGGCGTCGTGAAGTGCGTTGTCTCGGGGCAGCAGGTCGAGGACGAGGCGATCGTCAAAGCATGTCTTCCGGCCACGAAGTAAGCGCGGCCGAACGAGGTTCGACGCTCGCACTGCAGCGTGCGGTCACAGCGTTCACATGCGCTGCGGCAGCTTTGGCGCTCCTCGCCGCGGGGCCGTTCGCGCCGGTGTGGATCACACGGCTCGGTGCCGAGCTGGATGTCGACGCTGAGCGCAGTCTGCGCTTTGCCGCCGGTGTACTGCTCGCCGCCGCGATCGGAGCAATCGTCATGCGACGCACGGCACGCGTTGCCATCGGCGTCGGCTGCGGACTGCTGTTTTTCAGCGGGCTGGCGACACTGTCCGGGTTCACCGTGCATGGCTGGCCGACGCTGGTTGCGGGCGCGGTGGCGGCGCTCGTTGCGGGTGTCATCTCGCCTTCCCTTCTACGCTCCGCGCCGCCGCGATCGCGCGTCTCACTCGCATGGCCGATCCTCGGCGGCATGGCGGTCGTCACGGGATCGCTCGCGTTGACGGCCCGCGCGCCGGTGCGCTCTGCGACGGTGCGCCCCCTGATCACGGAGACAACAAATCAGTTCGCCAGCGCCCCGAGCATCAACTTCGACTTGCCCGCGTGGGAGCACCGCCCGCTCGCAGAGACGGGGCTCTTCGAACATCTCCCCGAACTTGCGCCGCTCACGCAGGGGCCCCTCGTCTACGTCGTGTTCTACAACTCGCACTGCGGCCACTGCCACGACCTGTTCCACGAGTTCTTCAGCGGCGCCCTGCCGCAGCCGGTGATTGCCGTCGAACTTCCTCCCGTGCCGGGCGCAACGATGGCGGAGAGCGATCAGCCGGAAGCGATCGATTGTCCCCAATGCCAGCGGCTTTCATTGCCCTTGGGAAAACTCTGGAGCGTGACGCCGCCCGCGATTCTGCGCGTCGAGTACGGCATCGTCACATGTGCCCGCGAGGGCAAGGCGAGCGATTGTCTTGTGCCATGAGCTCGACATGATCAAGATAGGATCAAGATAGGATCAAGATAGGATCAAGACACGCTCACGTCGTCACACCGGCCGCGTCGCGCAGCGTCGCCGCCGTTGACTCCGCGTACAGCGACTGCTTGCCGAAGCCGCCCTTCGCGCCCGCTGCGACCGCCGCTGCCTGCGCGTCGGCATAATTCGAGATGAGCAGCAGCACTGGCGGCTGCGGCTTTGACGCTTCGCGTTCGATGATCGCGATGCCGTCGTCCGCCGCGAAGTCGCCGTCGAGTCCACGGTTGACCAGCCACAGCGCGTCCGCGCGCCGGTACTTCTCAAGCGCTCGATCGTCGTTCACGCGCACGACTGCAACTCCCGGCAGCACACGCGCGGTGATGCTCTTGAGCATGCCTGAATCGGGCGAGCAATGGCCGACCAGTACCACCGTCGAAACTCGTGCTGGAACACTGGTCATACGGGGCCTCGCTCCAACCGGATTTCGCGCGACGTGATCACGCATCGCAGTCCCATCGGCCATTGAAAGATGCGCGGTTCGGTGCGCCGATCGCGCGCCGCCCGCGCCACGCGCTCCCATGTCGTACGCGACACCGTCAAGCCCGATTCACGATGCAGCCGCACGGCACTGCGCCGCAGCGCCCACGCGAGTAACACCGCGTCGCTCGATCGCGCGACATCGCGCGGCCACGCGTGCATCGTGGACGGACCGAAGTGCCTGCGTGCGAGTCGATCGATCGCACGGATCGCAAGGGCCGCCTCATCGGCCGCTTTCGTGGCATGCTTGGCGATGGCTGGCCAGCGATTGGTGAGGGCCGGAATCACGCCGCGGCGCAGATGGCCGCGTGCCCGCGCCGGATCGAGATTGCTCGGGTCGTCGACGTATGGCAGCCCGAGTTCGTCGCAGAGTTCGACACAGTCCGACTTGACGACATCGAGCAGCGGACGCACGAGCGCGATGCCGTGCTGGAGCTCGTGGCGCCAGCGCGGCGTTGCGAGACCGCGAAGGCCGCGTCCCCTGGCGAGCGCGAGGAGCATCGTCTCAAACCGGTCGTCCGCGTGATGCGCCACGGCGATTGCCCCGGCCTCGTGCCGCGCTGCCGCCGCGATCAGCGCCGCGTAGCGATCATCGCGGGCGTTGGCGGCCACGTTGCCGCGCCGCCCCGCGGGACGCACATCAATGCGCTCAGACGTGAGGCCCAGTTGCCGGGCGAGCCGCGCCACCATCGCGCATTCCTCGTCGGCTGCGGGGCGCAGGCCGTGATGCACCGCCACGACGATCGGCGTGGGCAGTCTCGTCCGACGCCCCGCCAGCGCCGTGAGCAGAACGAGCAACGCGGTCGAATCGGGACCCCCGCTGCAGCCGACAATCACGCGCTCGATCGACGTCGATCCTGGTGCACGCGGCGCGATGCCGCAATGGTCGCGCAGATTCGCCGCGACGCGGGCCGCGAGCGGATGACGCGACGCGCTGCGCAGCACGTCGTCACGCAGCGGGCGGCTTGTGCCAGCGTTCGACATGTTCGCCATTCTCGCCGATACTCGGTGCGGAGAACATCGCGTGGAACCAATTCTTCTTTCTCCCGTGATCGCCCCTACTGCCGCCGGCCTAGTCGCCGCCTTGGTCGCCGCCTTGGTCGTCGCCTTGCTCGCCGCTGTGGCCATCAGTGTCGCGATCGTGCTCGCTGCCAGGATGATCGTCGCGGCGTTCCATCGGCGCTCTGCGCCGCAGGCCGCGGGGACACTTCCCGCCCCGCCGATCGACAGCGAGCAGTTGGAGCGGCTTCGCGCCGAGATCAAGGTGCTCACGCATCGCGTCGAGGCAATGGAGGACGCGCAGGCCGAATCCGCGTGGATCCCGGCCGTCGAGACCTTCCCCGTTGCGGCCGTCGATCGAAAGCAGCCACGGCAGCGCGGAGCTGGGCTCATCAGCCAAGTGCGTGTGATGACTGCAGAAGGCAGGGAGCCGGTGGAGATCGCCCGTACGCTCGGCGTTGATCTCGGCGAGATCGAGCTGATCGTGCGCCTGGCGCAGCCGGTCGACGAACGTGCCGGCGATCCGTGAACGCGCTACGGCGCTTTCTCGGCTGACGCTGGCGGCGCGAGCTGGGCGCTGACCGACATTTCAAGCCGCAGCGGCAACGGCCGGCTCACGCACCATTCGACGGTGCGGAATCGCTCGGCCATCGTGGCGATCAGTTCGATCCCGTTGCTGAACCCCTGCCCATCCGGCGGCGAGAACGCCTTTGACTCTGGGCTCCAGGAACGCACGTGACCAGCAAGCCGATCGCCGCGGCAGCGGCCCGCATGCGCGAACTCCCGCTTGCCGACGGGTTTCCCCGGCGTGCCGGACTTCAATCGGCTCAAGACCTCCTGCAGCCATGCGGGATCCGTCGCGTAAATCTGCCACGAACCGCCGGGAGCATTGAGCGTTTGCCAGTTCAGCGACGCCTTCCGCAACAGAGGGTGTTCACCGGCGAACTGTCTCAGCACCGGCGCAATCACCGCCGAGCGTGGCGCGCCGCGGTCCGCGGGAACCGTGAACGGGTCCATCGTGATGCCGTTCGGTTCCGCGATTCTCGTCCGCACGCGGTCGAGCACCATGCGGACGAGCCGGTCCTGATCGTCGACCGCCTGATCGCCGTCTTCGACTTCATACGCCACGGCGATCGCCGGGCACCGCATGGTGGCATCTTCCACCTCGCCAAGCACCACGAGGCGGCGTTTCCCGAAATTGGCCCGCACCGCGGCGCTCGGAACGATCTCCGGCAGCGCCGCGACGATGATCGCATCGCCAGGCAGCACGTGCGGCCGGATCGGGTCGAGCATGACCGCGAGCGCCGGCGTGTCGAACCACGCGAGAATCGAATCATCGAGCGCCGCCTGTTCGGCAGCCGGAAGCGGCGGATTGAGGTACTCGCCACACATCGCTCCACGCAGCATGGCGCCGCGCACGCTCAACGTCATAGCAGTTGTTCCGCTCCACGCAGCGCTGCCGCGAAAGGCGATCGCGAGCTGACCATCCGCGAGCTGCTCCGGGCGGGTGGTAGCGAATCGCTCAGCGAGTGTCGCTTCGAGCGCGGGCGCTGCGTCGATTGATGCACGCTCACTGAATTCGCGCACGAGACGATCGGCGTGTGCGCGACCGATCACGAGCCAAGGTGTTCGGTATGCAAGCGTGAGACGATCTTCGGGGAGTTCGAACCGGCCGTCGCCGCGCACGACAGCGCGAAGCTGCGTGATGAGCCGCGCCGCGTCCTCGTCGGTGATCTTCGTCAGGAGCACCCACTCGTGCGCCGCGTCTTCGCCGCGCGACAGAAATCGCACGTCCTTGCCGAGATACGTGGCAAACGCCTCGAGAGGCTTCATGCCGAGCCGCTCGGCGAGCGTCGGCCACGACGGCGCGCCGTCGCTTTGCGGACGCGCTCCGCTGCCGAGCAGATCGAGCAGCGACGACGCCAGCGCCGCCGCTTCGGGTGCGTCCGTGAGCGAGCGTCCGTCGACGAGACGAATCCAGACATCCACGTCGGCCGGGACGCCGACGAGCGGTCGAAAGAGTCCCGCAGCCGGCTCCGCCGGCGCAGCTCGCACCGTGGCCGACGGAGGATCGCACGGGCCGGCCTGGCCTGGGTTGGCGATCACGACGGCGACGAGCGCGGCGAGGACGGTCGTCATCCAGACCGAGCATCGCAGTCGCTCGCTCCTCTTCGGCATTACTCCGGCATACGACTGCATGGGCGATCCACTCACGACTTGCGGAACGGTGCCTCGGCTGGCTGCGCATCAGCGTCCGGCGCCGACTCTTTCAGCTCCGGCTGCGCGAACGGGCGACCGGAGGTGCCGGCGTCGCGCCGCCACTGCGCCGGCATGCGTCCGAGCGGCGCGAGGCCTTGGGCGACGTCGCCCAGCCACTGTCGATTCTGATCGAGTGACGTACGCACCACGTCTTCGATCGCGCCGCCGCGCGCCCGCTCCATGCGCGAGGTGTGCAGCATCGACACACCCGCAGCGAGCAGTGCAACGACACCCGCAGTCGTGGCAATCCGCCGCGTCCACGCCAGCACGCGTCCGCGTCGCACGTGAGCAGCCGATGCGCTCACGTACCCAAGCCGCGCGAGCACTGCTGCGGAGACATCCGGTGCAGGCTCGTCAACCCGCAGCGCCTCCATCAGATTGTCAAGCGAGTCGACGGGAGGCGTGGTTGGACGGTTCGAGCGGCGCCGCGCATCGACAGGCCGGCCGGATCGGACCTGAAAGCGGGCTCGCAAGCGTGAGTGCCAGCGTGAATGCCAACTCATGGCCGCGTGCCTCCGGCGTCGAGCATCGCGTTCGTCACGAGATCATCGGGCTCGCCCCAGGTTTCGAGCGCCCGGTCGCGGGTGACTTTGTCGCGGCAGATTTCTTCCTGCATGCGTTTGCGGGCGCGGTGCAGGTGACTCTTGATTGTTCCTTCGGGCATGCGCAGATGGACGGCGATGTCCTGAATGGGCCAGCCCTGCTGGTGGAAGAGGAGAACGATCTCGCGCTGCGCTCCGTTCAGCACATTCAGTGCCGTGTCGAGAAGCTGTCGAACGTGCTCGCGATGCTCGATCGCGGACGAGAGTTCATCCGGCCGTTGTGAGCCGCTCTGCCAGTCGCCGACGACATCCGAGTCATAGCTCGGCCGATGCTTCTGAAGGTGATTGACGTACAGTCGCCGCGCGATCGTGAAGAGCCACGTCGAGAAGCGGAAGCGGTCGTCGAACCGGTCGAGATTGCGGAGCACGCGCACGAATGCTTCCTGCACCATGTCCTCGGCCACGTCGGGACGACCGGACAGGCGGAGCATGAACGCGAACAGCGGATCTTGGTGCGTCTTGATGAGCCGCTCGATCGCCGCCGCGTCACCACGCTTGGCCTTGCGAATGAGTGCTCGTTCAACGGTCTTCAGCACGCGTACCTCTTCGGAGCGGCGACGGAGGAAAATACGATCAGCCGGCGGCGGCCGCCTCGGCTCACCAGCTCACCATACCTCCTGCAGCGGGCGAAGGTTGCCGACGAAATTCGAACGGACCCTATTCGACGGGAAGAGGCGGTTACCGCAACGGACTGTTAGCGGGCGACCGTCACGGTGCACACCCCGAACGTCAACGGATGTTGCGTGACATCCGAGAACCCGGCCTCGCGCGCCATCGCGGCCAGCGCCGCAGGCGTCAGAAACGTCTCGACCGAGCGCGGCAGGTAGCGGTAGGCGCCCGAGCGGTCACGCGCGATGAGCGTGGCCGTGAGCGGCATGATGTGGTGGCAGTAGATGCGGTTTCCGAGCCGCAGAAGTGCGTTGCGGGGCTCGCTGAATTCAAGGACCACCAGCCGCCCGTTCGGCCGAAGGATGCGCCGGAATTCGCGCAGCGCCTTGGCTGGCTCGCTGACATTGCGGATGCCGAACGCGATCGACACGACGTCGCAGGAGGCGTCCGGGAGATCGAGCTGCGTGGCGTCTCCCTCGCGATAGGCAACGCTGTTGCGAGCGGTGGAGCGCCGCCTGCCGCTTTTGACGCGGGCGATATGGAGCATCTGCGGCGTGAAGTCGACCCCGATAACGCTGCGGACGCCGGCTGCGGCAAATGCCTCCGTCAGATCGCCCGTGCCGCACGCGACATCGACAACCTCAGTCGCGTCATTCACCGAGGCGAGCTGCACGGTGCGGCGGCGCCAGCGCTGGTCAAGTCCAAACGAGTGCAGCCGGTTGTTCAGGTCATAGCGGCGCGCGATCGCGCCGAACATCGACCGGACCCGCACCGCCTTGTCGTCCCGTTCGTGCGGATTCGCCGTGAGCAGCTGTTCCGACCACGCCGCCTCTGACGGATCGCGCGGCTCGCGCGGCCGGGACGCTTCAGGATGCACGGGCGGGCGGGCCATGAGAGGAGGCGAGTATAGAGACGGCGGAGTGCGGTAGCATCGGTGGCCGTGATCTGCGATGTTGACACACGACTCTGGGCGTCGCCCCACCAGCTCGGGCCGGTGCTGGAAGCTGTCGTGCGCCGTCTGGCGGGCGAGCGGCTCACGATGCTGGATGGCAACGAAGAATCGCATTTCGCCCATTCGAGAGGCGTCGACCGGACGTTTGTGCTGGGATTCCGCTCGAAGGCGCTCGGCGCCGACCTCTCGAACGAATTCATCGCCGCGGCTGTGCGCCGCCGTCCCGATCGCCTCGTCGGATTTGCCGGCATCGATCCGCTGCTTCCGTCGTGGCGCGACGACCTCACGCGCGCGATCGATCTCGGACTCGTAGGTGTGAGCGTTTCACCGTCATTTCAGGGATTTCCGCCGACGCACTCCCAGGCGATGCGCCTGTGGGAGCGCTGCATGGCGAACGGGCTGCCCGTGATCGTCAGCCGGCCCGCGCCCATGCCCGCCGCGGCGGTCCTCGAGTGGGACCGGCCCACGCACTGGGACGAAGTGCTGCGTGCGCTGCCGACGCTCACGGTGGTCTTTGCAGGACTTGGCATGCCCTACGTGGAAGAGACGCTCGTCCTGCTCGCCAAGCATGAGCGCACATTCGCCCACATCGCGGGCTGCATGCGACGTCCGGTAGATGCCTACCGATGGATCGCTGCAGTCATCGAGCTGGGAGTTGCGTCCCGTCTGCTTTTCGCGAGCGGCTTTCCCCAGGAATCACCGACTGCGGTGATGGAGCGACTCTACGGACTCAACGCGCTCATGCATGGCGCCGGGCATGGAATTGGACAACCGACCGGGCTCGCCCCAATCGCGCGGCGCGAGCTGCTGGCGATCATCGAGCGTGACGCGATGTCGTGTCTTGGTCTGCGCGACCGCGCTGCGATCGTCGACCAGGGCGAGCAGGCCGCGCTGCTGGCCGCGGCACAGTCGCTGCTCATCGATCACTAGACGCTGGAACTGGAGAAACTTGAACTCGCGACTTGTGATCGCGCCGTGGCGGGCTAGGTTTTTGCTCCGTCCGATGTCCGGGCCGCCCGACTTTCGAGCGACCCTTCCCATAAATCAGTGCAACCAATGATTCGACCTCGCTGCTGCTGTGTTCTCGGGCTGTCATGTCGAGGGTCGCTCTGGAACGTCGTCGCTTACTGCACCGCGATCCTGTTCGCCGGCCTTGTCGCTCCTGCGTCCCATGGGCAGTGCGGCTCGGCAGAAGCCGGCGGTTGCTGCGTACCGCACCCGAGTCCGTTCTGTGACGACCTCAGCTGCTGCACAGCGGTATGCGCGCTGGACCCGTTCTGCTGCCTGGTCCGGTGGGACGATCGCTGCGCCATCGAGGCATTCGAAGTCTGTAACGAGTGCCAGCGGTGCGGCGCGTTTGCCGCGGGCGCCTGCTGCTCGATCCATGGCAATCCCTTCTGCGATGACGCAGGCTGCTGTGACACAGTGTGCGCGATCGACCCCGCCTGCTGCGTGATCGCGTGGGATGTGTTCTGCGTGACACTCGCCGACGAGCACTGCTTCGCGTGTCCCGAAGTCTGTCCCGCCGAAGCGGAGTGCTGCGCGCCGCACGACGGCCCGGGGTGCGACACCCCAGCGTGCTGCGCCGCCGTCTGCGAGGTGAGTCCGTACTGCTGCACGATCGTGTGGGACGCACTCTGCGTCCATCAGTCCAAGCAGTATCCGGCGTGCCCATGCAATCAACTGTTCTGCGCGGGTGATCTGACCGGCGATGCGATGGTGGACGGCGACGATCTCGCGATCATCCTTGGCGGATGGGGTTCGATCGGCGCTGCGGATCTCGACGACAACGGCGTGGTCGGCCACGGCGACCTTACGGTTCTGTTCGGCGGGTGGGGTCCGTGTCCGCAGTGATGGGGTGCCGCATGAGGCATGAGATGAACTGGTAGGCTACCGCTCACTCATGATGCCCCACCGTTCTTCCGTGCGTCGACTGCTCGGGCATCCGGCGATCTCCGTGTCCGCATTGACGCTCGTCATGACCGGATGTGCGGGCTGGTTCCAGCACGCGCTTGCTCCCGACGGCGGCGAGGTTGCGATCGAAGGACTCGGCGATCAGCGTGCCCGCCTTGACGGCGTGCTGCCGTTCGGCGCCTACTCCGTCTCCCCCGCCGATGCCACGATGTACGTCGGTGATCGACCGCTTGCCGAACTGCTCGCAGGCAAGGTGCGGAACGGACAGTTCCTGCATGCGCAGCTGCTCTGGCTCCCGCTGCCCGGGCTGACGCCAGTCGATCCGACGGCCACGAATGTGACGCTTCGCTACATCGTGGTGTCTGACGGAGAGGTCGGAATCTACGGAGGGGCCGGCTTCGCATGGCCGCGCGGTACGCCGGGCGAAGAAGCGCTCTCCTTGGTCATACAGGGGAGTTCGGTGGCGCTCTTGGCGTCGACAGAGGGATTTGTTGACTTGCTGACGCCGGCGCAGCTCACGGGCACCGTGAGCGTGGCGCTCGACGCCGCCGCGACGCGACAGTTTCGCCGCGGGCTGAACCAGCTCGTGACCGACGCGCTCGGCGCCACGCGTTGGGTCGATCAGAACAACGCGACGCTCTCGCCCGATCAGGTCGTCGCACTCACACTTCCGGCCTCGGCCGCCAGCGCAGCCAATATCGACGGGTCCACAGCACCCCGCTCCGGATCGTGAGCGTTGAACAGCGTGATCGTGGCGCCGTCTGACATCGCACATCGAAAGAGCGCGTGTTCCAGCGACGGCTCGCCGCGCGCGGGATCTCCGCCGTACGCAGCGTCACCGACGAGCGGCGCGCCGAGATCGGCGCACATCACGCGGATCTGGTGATAGCGTCCCGTGACGAGGCGTATCGCGATGTGCAGCTCATCGCGATGCTGCGGCGCCGGCGCGACAGCGAGCACGTCCATCAGCGCCACGTCGCCGCCGGCGCGCACGATCGTTGCAATGCGACCGACCCGCTTCACGTAGCGCTTGTGAGATCCAACGAGCGACTGCGGATCGACCGGCGCATGGACGCGAGCGACGTAGCACTTCGTCCATGCGCGATCTCGCACCTGCGCGCTGTGAAACGCTGCGGACTTGGCGTCGCGCGCGACGAGGACGAAGCCGCGGGTGATGCGATCGAGGCGATGCGGCACACGCGCGTCGGCCCAGCCCGGCTGCCCACGGACGCGCTCAAGCACACTGTCGCCGCGCGAGCCTGCTTCCCGTTCCGTGGAAAGACCGGCCGGTTTTACGACTACGAGCGTGTCAGCGTTGCGAAATGCCACCGGCAAACCATCGATCACGCGTTGATCAGGCCTTCGCGGATGGCGTAGCGCGCCAGCTCCACACGATCATGAATGTCGAGCTTGTCCATCACCGTCGTGACGTGCTTGTCGACAGTCTTCACGCTGATGGTCATCATTTCGGCGATCTGCTTCTTCGCAAATCCGCGACCGACGTAGCGCAGCACTTCCAGCTCACGGTCGGACAGGCGCTCGCCCTTCGTTCCGCCGGCGGCGCGCTTCACGTCGTCCGGAACAATGCGTGACTGCACCGCTCGCGAAAAATACGGCTGTCCACGATCGATGGTGCGGATCGCCTCGATGACCGCGTCCGTTCGATCAATCTTCGCGACGTAGCCTTTGGCACCGACCTGACGCGCGGACTGAATCAGGCGATCTTGCACGCTGCCGGACAGCACCAGCACATCGGTGGCGGGCCGTTCGCGCCGGAGCTCCGTGATGAGCTGGAACGCATCTTTGCCCGGCATGTCGACGTCGAGCACCAGGATGCGCGGCGATCGGGCAAGCGTTTCAGCGTGTGCTTCTTCGGCCGTTGCCGCTTCGCCGACGACGCGGATATCCGTCGTGGCGTTCAGTACACCGACGAGCGCTGAGCGAATGAGCGCGTGGTCGTCGGCGACCACGATCGTGATGGGTCCGCTTGACGGCGATCTGCCGGCGAGCGACGCGGTGCCGCTCACGACGGCGTCGGAACCGGGGGACGCAGCGGTCGCTTCGTGCTTGGGATGGGGCGTCGACGCGGGGGCGGGCGAAGTGTTGGCCATGAGATGTCGGAGCCTTTTGTGTGTGGGGGCCGTGTGCTGAGGCCTATGCGGTGGCCTGAGCGGTGGCCCGCTCAGAGAAATGTTCTCGTCGAACGAAATGCGAGCAGTTCTCCTCTGACCGTGCGAGTGTACGGAATCGATCCCATTTGCTGGGGCGGACTCCCGCTCAATTCCAGGACTTGTGTTCAGAGCGCGACGGTAACCGTCAGGTTTTCCCCTTAAGCAAGTCGTGGTAAGGCGGGGACTTGAGGTCAACTTGCGCGTTTTGGGTGTTTTCCCTCTAGAGGATTCGCCCGAATGCGGGTTGTATGCGTAGTGCCGAGGCGGATTGCGTGTGATCGACCTGCGGCAAGCCTCCTTCTCGACCTGCGAGACTCACCGTGTAAGGGTGTCGCAGACGCGAGAGGAGGAAGAGAATCGCCCGCCGAACAATGGAGCCGGGCGAGCCTTTGGACAACAACGTGCGACTCCATCGCACGGACAGCACCGGAAGTACCCAATGCAAGTCCCAAGCGCTCGTGCAGATGTTGTGCTCGATCTGTTCGATAAATACTACGAACGGGTCTACCTCTTCCTCCGCAAATCATCGGATCCGGAAGTGGCCGAGGATCTCGCTCAAGAGGTGTTCGTCCGTCTTCTCCAGCATCCCCAGCTTGAACGGCTGACGATTTCGGTGAGCTATCTCATCAAGATCGGTCACAACCTCCTGCGACGCCGCTACGCACGGGCGGCCCGCCTCCGTGAACTCCTGCAGGAGCGAGCGACTGCCGGCGAGCCGGTGGTCGTCGAAGGACCAGGCCTCGCCCTCGACTCGACAGTGCTCGAGGCCGCAATGGGACTGCTGACCTCCGACGAGCAGAGCGCTGTGCGCCTGATCGTGTGCGAAGGGCGCAGCTACGAGCATGCGGCGGAGAGTCTTGGCGTCTCCGTCACGACAATCAACAACTGGAAGCATCGCGGGCTCTCGAAGCTCCGCAAGTGCCTTCAGGAATCGGCGCGCGAGCAGGAGCTTGCGGAAGTCGAGCCAATTGCCAACGCAGGTCGGAGCGCCAATCGGCGGGCGGATCACCAGTTCGTCGGCCGCGTCGACGCCTTGCAGCCCGTTTCGCATGGTCGTGCGGATGACAGGGATCACGTACCCGTTCCGGCATCGGCACCCATCCGCGGCGGTCGACGTCCCGCCGCCGCCGAGAATGCCGGTCTTCGCTGGCGGCGCAGCTGCCAGTGGGCCGCGGCGACCGACAGCGTCGCGTGACGAACGAACTGCACCTCTATCGCAGGAACCGCAGCAACAGCGGCCCGATGCCTCCGACCAGTCCCAGAAATCCGATGATCAGCAGCACCACCACGATCGCGCGCCAGCGCTCGCGGCGCTGTCGCCGCGCCGCACCGGGTGCGCGCGCCGTGTCGCCGCCGAGATAGGCGTAGCACTTCGGACACACGTCCGTCTGGTCCCAGACGTTCGCGCCACAGTCGGGGCAATACGCGCTCTCGCCGCCGAATCGGCGGAGATCTTCGTCACTGGGACCCTCATCACGGACGCGAGGCATGGCGATCCTCATACGATAGCGATGACTCGCCGCGATTCCTCGCCGGGCCGTCAACACGAATCAGGAGTTTTTCCTTGGCCGCGACTCCGTCGACAATGCTCCCCCTCGGAACGAAGGCGCCGGACTTTGATCTTCCCGATGTTCGCGGAGGTCGTGTCTCGCTCGCATCGCTGCAGGACGCGCGGGCCGTGCTTGTGATGTTCATCTGTAATCACTGTCCGTTCGTCAAGCACATTCGCGACGAGCTGGGACGGCTGCACCGTGACTTCGCCAGCATGGGCCTGGCGGTCGTGGGGATCTGCTCGAACGATCCGGAGAAGTATCCGCAGGACGGGTTCGAGGCGATGCAGACTGAAGCGATCGAGGCGAAATGGACCTTCGCATATCTCCACGATCCGGACCAGTCGGTCGCGAAGGCATATTCCGCCGCGTGCACACCGGACTTCTTTCTCTTCGACAGCAAGCGCGTTCTCGTCTACCGCGGCCAGCTTGACGACAGCCGGCCGAATAACGGTGTGCCGGTGACGGGGCGCGATCTGCGGGCCGCGATCGAAGCGACGCTCCGCGGCAATGCTCCGACCGCGGAGCAACGCCCCTCGATCGGCTGCAACATCAAATGGATTCCCGGGCGTGAGCCCGCGTACGCGCGCTGAGCGGAAGAACGCCGTTCGCAATGCCCCTTGACGATGTGGGCGAGACTGTTATTCTCCTCAACTCGCGCCGGTGTGTCGGAGATGCCGACACCGCGAGGTCAGTCAGAAGGGGCGGTAGCTCAATTGGTTAGAGTACCGGCTTGTCACGCCGGTGGTTGCGGGTTCGATTCCCGTCCGCCTCGTTGGAAGAGGGCCCCTTTGCAAAGGGGCCTTTTTCGTTTTTGGGATTCCGTGGAAGGTCGGGGCCGGAGCCGGTCGTCCGCAGATTGCGCGGATTCAAGAAAGATGCCCGCCGAAGGCCCGAGGACGAGCTCGGCATCAACACGAACGCCACTCATTCACGTGGTGCCACCCCGCATCATCTCCAGCGCCGCCAGCACCGCCGGCACCTTCAGCACCGTCTTGTACGCAACCACGTGCGCCGCCGGCTCCGATGTGTGCAACAACTTGGCCTGCACCGCGAGCAGGATTCGATGCGCCGAGAAAACGCGCAGCGTCTCGCGCTTTGCCGCAAGATACTCGGGCGTCCAGAAGCCGACCACTTCGAGATGCACTTCGCAGCCGTCGTCGTGGCGAAAGAGAAAGTCCGGCACGAACGTCTTCTGATTTTGCGCGAGCACCGCGCCTTCGTGTATGAGCGTCCATCCGTCACGAGCAGCGCCGAACGCGTTGGCGAACTTCGCTTCCACCGTTGAATCAAACTCCGCCGGACTCAGGATATGGCCCACGAAGCCGTCCTTGTCCGAGAGGTTGAAATAGGCCGTCGCGCCCCACGGCGTCGCGAGATCGGCGCGCATGCGCCATCCCTTGCATGCGAGTAGCGGTGGCACGAGCTTCGCGAGCTGCACGCCGTATCGAGTCGTCGCGAGCAGCGGACTCGCCGTGCCGGTCAGTTCAATCGTGTACTCGTCAGTCTTCGCGTCGCGGCGAATCTCGTGCAGCAGCTGCAGGAGCTTGACGTGCCGGATGATGACCTTGAGATCGCGCGTCGCGACGATCGAGACTCGTCGCGCGCGATACATGCACGCCTGAATCTGTGCGACGTTGTACCGACTGAGCAGCGACTCCGCGGGCTCAGGCCCTTCGAACGACACGAGCCGATTGCGTTCAAGTACGTCGGCGTAGAGGTCCGACTCGATCGCCATCCACGACCTGCCGAGCGACGTTGCGATCGATTCCTTCACGTGTCGTTCGCCATGCTCGAAAAGTCGATCCGGCTGGACGACGAGCACATGGCGCGGCGCCGCGGCGCGGAAGACATCGAGGCGCAGGCGCCATGCGTTCGCCGGCGACGCGTACGTCGAGAGATCGTCGAGCAGCTTGCAGAACGCCGCAATGCGCCTGGGCGGGCAGTCATGTTCGTCGCGCAGCAGCTCGCGCACGCGGCGATGCAGTTCGCGGCGCGTCAAGCCGACGCCGGCGCGGTAGATCTCGACCATGCTGCGCGCCAGCGCCACGTACTGCGCATGCGTCGCCCGCCCGAGCCGATCGGGCACGGCCCGCTGCCGGTCATATGTGACGATGGCGTGTTCGGCGGTAAGCATCGTTTCGTCTTCGCGCGCGGGAGCGCTCGATATCGCCGGACGTTTCGCTCACGACGTCGTAGAGCACCGCGCGATTGTCGCCGACTTTGCGCAACACGCGCCCGAGTCGCTGCAGCGACTGGCGCGTGGATCCGTGTCCTCCCAACACGACCGCGACCTTCGCGTCGGGCATGTCGACGCCTTCGTCGAGCACTTGGTTGGCGACGACCGCCGGAAACTCGCCGCTGGCGAATCCTTCAAGCACCGCCTGTCGCTCGCCTTTCGGGGAATGCGCCAGAATCGTCGGGATGAGGAATCGTTCGGAGATGTCGATCGCCATCGCATTTGATCCTGCGAAGACGATCGTGGGACTGCCGATGTGCAGGCGAAAGAGGTCTTCGAGAATCCGCAGCTTCTCCTCCGCGCGATCCTCGATCGATCGCTTGGCGAAAAACGCCTGCATGACGTGACGCGCTCGCGCATCAACCGCCGCGTCCTTGCAGACGTCTTCCCAACGATACTGCGGTCGATCACTGCGGCGCTCGCGAATGTAGTCGACGATCGCGCGGCTGCATCGATCAAACACCGACTGCTCATTGTCGCTGAGCGCGACGGGAATACGCACGACGTCGAAGTCGGCGAGTCGATCGCGGCGCGCTTCGTCGAACGGCAGCTCGAAGCTCACCGGTCCGATGAGCTGATCGAGTTCGACGTGACGACCGTCGGCGCGGATCGGCGTCGCCGTCAGTCCAAGACGCATCGGTGCCGCCGAGAGAATCGCGGACTCGCGCAGCGATCGCGCGGGCAAGTGATGTTCTTCGTCGAAGATGACGAGTTCAAAGCGGTTCCCCAGCTGTGCCATGTGGATGTAGGCGCTGTCGTAGGTCGTGACTGAGATGGGCCGGACCACACAATGGCTGTCGCCGATGATGCCGGCGTCGTAACCGAGATCGCTGAGGATGCGCCGATGCCACTGGTACATGAGGTCGCGCACTGGCGCGACGACAAGTGTCGAGACGCGCGTCCGCGCCATCGCGGCCAGCGCGACGATCGTCTTGCCGGTGCCCGTCGGCATGATGACCTGTCCGCGATGCGCAGCGCGTTCCCAGGAGTCCACCGCTTCAGTCTGGTCAGGCCGAAGCGCGGGGAGATTGACGGCGAGGGGTTGATCTAGTTTGGGAAAAGCGATCTCGTTTGACCAGCGCCCGCCGAACGCGCTCCGCAGGGATGCAATCACGCGCACGAGCAAGATCGCTTCGCATCGCCACGCGCCAACGCGCGGATCCCACACGCATGGCCAGTCCTCGATCGCGCGGGCCGCTGTTTCGTCGACGCCTCGGACGACGAGCGTGCCTCGATCGAATCGAAGGCTCGTGTTGTTCGTCAATTCGTCGCACATCTCGTCGTAGATCTTGACCGAGCCGTGCGGCGAGTCAAGCGCATCGAGAGATGTGCGTCAGATAGCTCAGCAGCGGAACAAGAGTGATGGCCTTTCGTTCAAACCTCCGTCATCGAGCCACCCCGCTCTTCGCGTGCCTCATCATCGTCCGCCCGCTTCCGTCCAAACGCCTGCTGCGCCAGCAGTCCTGCGTTGAGATCGAGCAGCGCATGCGCCGCCATGCCGATCCACAGCGAGCCGCTGATCGTGTAGCTCAGCGCGAGCACAGCGCCCGCCACCGTTGTCTTCACGATGCCGCTCCAGCCCTGATACGCGTGGGCCATGCCGAAGACCGCACAAGACAGCGTGAGCGCGAGGGGCCAGGCCATCCACTGCGCGAAGTACGCGACAAGAAAGCCGCGGAAGAGCACCTCTTCGCACACGCCCGCAGTGAGCGCCACCAAGCCAAACACGCGCAGGTCACGCAGATCATGCGGCAAGACCTTCGCGATCGAACCGAGCTTCGATCGGATCACCTCAATCGACACCATGCCCGTTGCGAACATGTGCTGCTGAAACAGCAGGATCGCCATGAACAGCGATAACACTGCAAACATGCCAAGAAAGGACCATCCCGCAGGCGGGGCGAGTCCGAGCTCGGCCAGCGTCCGCTCCTGACTCAGCGCCGCCCACAGGGCAATCACGGTGACGGACCACTGCCGCACGATCGTGCCGACGTAGATGCGCCGACGCGCGCTGCCCGTCGGATCGTCCATGGCGCGCAGCCGACGAAACTGCCGCATGGCGACGATCGGCGCGAGCACAATGATCGCGAATGCCACCAGATGCTCGACGAGTGCGGCGATGGTCATCCTTCAGCCTTCATACTTCATACTTCACACTTCGTCAGCATTCGTGCCAGCTCCGCCCGACGCCGCTCTCGACCTTCAGCGGCACGAGCAGATCCATCGCCTGCTCCATGCCGTTGACGACGAGCGAGCGCACCGGGTCGATGATGTCTTCGGGCACTTCAAACACGAGTTCGTCGTGAATCTGCAACAGCATCTTCGCTTGGGGATACTGCGTCTTGAGATCACGGTGCAGACGGACCATCGCGACCTTGATCAGATCGGCGGCACTCCCCTGCACCACCGTGTTGATCGCGATGCGCTCGCCGAACGCGCGCTCGGCCTGCTGCCTCGAATAAATCTGCGGTGTCGGGCGGCGGCGGCCGAGGATGGTTTCGACGTATCCCTTCGCGCGCGCCTGCTCGACGCATGCCGCGAGGAAGTCGCCGATCTTCGCGAAGCGCGCCCGGTAGTCGTCGATGATCTGCTGCGCCCGCGTGCGGCTCGTGCCGCCGCCGAGCCGCCGGGCGAGTCCGTACGCAGTGACGCCGTACACAATGCCGAAGTTGACCATCTTGGCCGTGCCGCGCATCTCGGTCGTGACCGCTGCCGGCTCGACACCGAACACTTCGGCGGCGACCGCGTTGTGAATGTCGGCGCCGCCCTGGAACGCGGCGATCAGCGCCGGATCGCGCGACAGATGCGCGAGGATGCGCAGCTCGATCTGCGAGTAGTCGGACGCGAGCAGCAGGTGGCCTTCCTCTGCGACAAAGGCCTTGCGGATCGCGCGGCCGACTTCCGTGCGGATCGGAATGTTCTGGAGATTCGGATCACTGGAGCTCAGCCGCCCCGTCGCCGTGACGGTCTGATGAAAGCTCGCATGCACGCGTCCCGTCGACGGCGCAATCGCTTCCTTGATGGCGACGAGATACGTGCCGACGAGTTTCGTGAGCTGCCGGTACTCGACAATCTTGCCGGGCAGCGGCGTTTCGATATCCGGGTCTTCCGCGAGCTTCTCCAGCACTTCGACATCGGTCGAGTAGCCGGTCTTCGTCTTCTTGACCGGCTTGAGACCGAGGCCGGGCTGCGCAGCGGTCGGCCCGTTGAAGAGGACCGCGGCGAGCTGCTTCGGACTGTCCGGATTGAACGCGGCCGGCGCGAGATCGGAGATGTCCATCCGCACTTGCTGAATGCGCAGATTGATCGCCTCGCGCTGCCGGTCGAGTTCCGCGGGATCGACCTTGATGCCGTTCCACTCGATCTCAGCGAGCACGCGCACAAGCGGCAGTTCGACATCATCGTGCAGCGCGGTCATGCCCATCGCGGCGACCTGCGGCGCGAGCTGCTGATGCAGGCGGAGCGCGATGTCCGCATCTTCGGCGGCGTACGGCACGGCGAGACACAGTTGCGCGGTGTCGAACGTCCGCTGCAGCCTGCCCTCGCCGATGAGCGCCGTGATCGGCAGCGTGCGATAGCCGAGCAGGTTCTCGGCCAGCGCATCCAGGCCGTGGCTCGATCGCGTCGCATCGACGAGGTAACTCTCGACCATGGAGTCGCCGACGATTCCCTCGACAGGAATGCCGGCACCGCGCAGCACGTTCAGATCAAACTTGAGATTGTGACCGACCTTCCGTACCGACGGATCGCCGAGCAGCGGCCGCAGCGCCGCGACCGCCGCGTCCGGCGCGAGGTGCGTACTCGGTTCGGGCGAGCGCATCGGAATGTAGACGCCCTGACCCGGACGCAGTGAGCAGCTGACGCCGCACAGCTTCGCCTCGCGCGTGAAGAGGCTGTCCGTCTCCGTGTCGAATGCGATCAGTCCGGCGGACCGCGCCTCGGCCGTGAACGCTTCGATCTCAGCGACTGTTGTGAGCGAGCGATAGTCGCCTTTCGGGAGCTCGATCTCGGTCGTCGTGCCGGATCCCGGCGCCGGTTCACTCGCGAACAGCGTTCCCGCGCCGTCGTCGTCGACCTGCTTCACCTGGTGCGCCGGCGTCGGAACTGCTGCGACCGTGACGCCCATCGCCGCAGCGACCGCCTTCAGATCATCGCGATGGCGCGAGAAGCCGAGTTCGCGCAGTGCTTCGAGCAACTCCGGCACGCGCAGCTTCACGCCGGCCACGCGCGTGTCCTCCAGATTGAAGGACACCTCGCAGTCATCGCGCAGCCGGACGAGCTGCCGTGACAGCGCGAGCACGTCGCGCGACGCAGCGAGCGCCTCGCCGCGCTTGCCTTTGACTTCGTGCACGCGCTCGAGCAGCGCGTCGAGTGAGCCGAACTCGGTCATTAGCTGCGCGGCGGTTTTGGCGCCGATCCCGGGAACGCCCGGCACGTTGTCCGACGTGTCGTCCATGAGCGCCAGCATGTCGACGACCTGCTCCGGCTTGATCCCCTTCTTCTCCAACAGTTCTTCGACACCCAGCAGCTGACCGGAATGCACGTCGTACAGCCGCACATGATCATCGACGAGCTGGCCAAGATCCTTGTCCTTGCTGACGATGCGGATCTCAAGATCCGGTTCCTCGCGGCGCAGTCGGCGCACGAGTGTCGCGATGACATCATCCGCTTCCATGCCTTCGCAGCCGTAACTCGGAATGCCGAAGAGCGGGAGCAGCGCCAGGCAGCGCTCGACCTGCGGATGAAAGTCTTGCGGCGGCGCCTGACGATTCGCCTTGTACTCGGGATAGATCTGGCTTCGGAACGTGCCGCGGTCACCGGACACGTCGAGCACGACGGCGAAGTAGTCGGGCTTCTCTTCGCGTAGCACTTTCAGCACCATAGCGATGAAACCGAACGTGAGATTCGTCGGTTCGTTCGTGATGGGACTCGTGAGTCCGGAGCGGATCGCGTGGTAGGCGCGGAAGAACTGCGCGTAGCCGTCGATCAGATAGAGGCGACGGCTCATCGGCCTTCACCATGCAGCGCCGCGATTCGCGCGAGATATGCCGGACTCGGAACGAGCGAGCGACGTCTCCACACGGCAGCGAGCACGTCGATGAACTTCGGGAGTGCGTAGCGCCGCTCGCCCGCATCGGTGATCCACGCGAAGCGCTTGACCGTGGTCGGCGGCGACGTCGACGATGCGATCATCGCGCCCGTTCCGATGACAGTCCCCGTCATGAGCCGAGTACCGATGGCGCACTTCACGTGATCGCCGATGATCGACCCGAGAAACACGCGGCCCGTGCGCTGCCGCGGACCGTTGGGCTCGAGCTGGACCGACACTTCGCCATACGTGTTCAACAGGTTCGAGTTGTCGGTGCCCGCGCCCAGATTGACCCACTCGCCGATCAGGCTGTCGCCGAGATGGCCATCGTGGGTCTTGTTCGAAAACCCGACGATCGACGTTCCGCCGACTTCGCCGCCGAGGCGGCATTGCGGGCCGCACGTCGTATTCGGCTTGATGAGCGCCCGATCGGCCACGGTCGAGCCGCTGCCGATCGAGCAGGGGCCGCAGAGCACACTGAACGGCCGGATCACCGCGCGCTCACCGACGTGAATGGGTCCTTGACTCGCATCAAACACCACGAACGGCGCGACGGACGCAGTGCGATGCAGTACGACGGGATGCACACCCATGCGCGCCCCCATGCGCGCCGGATGCGGATCTGCAAGCGTCGCATATCCGAGCGCCTCGACGCGGCCCGCGAGCGCCATGATGTCACTTGTGATGGCGGCACCGAGTCCGTCGAGAATCTCCCACGGATGGCGGAAGAGCGTATCGGCGGAGGCCTCGTGAATACGAACGCTGTCCGGCAGGCGCCGATCGCGCGCGAACGCGAGCGCCGCATGGTGATCGAGATGCGCAGCAAGCACCTCGCCCTGCGCGGTGACGAATGCTTCTCCGCGCGCAACGTCCGGCACACTCGTCGCGCGTCCGTTCACAATGCGAAAGATTTCGCCGGCGGGCAGCGCGTTCGTCGGCACGCCGCCAGTCTCGCGCACGACCTCGACCATGTGCTGCGGAACGAAACTCGCGACGTGCACCCCGCCCGCCATCGCGGCCAGCCGCTCGCCATGCGTGTGGGCACCCGTCCGCAGTCCAAAGAACGGCCGCAGGTCGCAGAGCGGCCCGAATGCGCCGCCGCCGTCATCGAAGAGAATCACACCCGCGCGAGAAGCATCGGCCATTGAGAGTCAGTCCACGGTTTTGTTGATGGCGGGCGGTTCGAAGACGCCTGCGGGGACCGGACCGTTCACTTCGATCGATTCGATCACGATCTCCGATCGGCCGCTCGCCGCATTGTCGTTGGTGACGCGGAACGGCATGCGCATGCCCTCGATCGCCCGGAAATCGGAGCTCGTGACAACGTACGGGACCATCAGCAGTCCCCCGCCGACCGGCATGGCCCCCTCTTCGCGAACGATGTCGCCGGTGGCGCGGTCGACGAACTTCACGCGGGCGCGGCCGTGCGCGCCGCGCACGCGCACCGCAATAGTCTCGACTCCGTCGATCGTGCGTGTCTCCGTGACGCGCATCGACGGATAGCGGGTCGACCAGTCTTGCAGTTCGGCAAGCGGATGCTGCCGCTTCAGCTCGTCCACCTCGTCGGACGCAAGCGGCTGTGCCGGTCCTTTCGATGTCGCCTGCCAGCCGCTGTCGTCCGTGACCGCGCTCGCCGCGAAACCGAAGCGTCCGAAGTCGAGGCGCCGAACCTGATGCGTCATTCCGACAGCATGCACATCGAACGTGCCCGAGACGCCCTGGTGCGGAAAGCGGACGGTCCCTTTGCCATGCAGTGCCTTGATGCGGTGCGCAGCGTCCGGCGGATTCGCCTTGCGAACGAGCGCCAGCACGGTTTCGATCGTCGGCAGGTCGGCGGGCGGCACCGCGCGCGGCATGTCGATGGAACGTCCCGACTGGTGCACGGTCAGCGTGTCGACGTACGTCTCCTCCATCTGGTCCGCCGTCCATGCTGTTCGCACGACGAAACTCACGGAGATCGCGTCGGTCAATTCGAAGACCCACTTGCCATCGGCGTCGGGCCAGTGCAGTTCATACGTGATCTGCCCAGGCACATCGACAGCGAGCCGACCGCGTTCGCTGATCAGCACTTCCCAGGTCTGCGCCGCTCGCTCGAACCAATAGGTGCCGATATACGGCTCAAGCTTCGCGACCGGAATGGGTTCGCCCGGCGGCTTTGCCGCCTGTTTCGCCATGGCACTGTCGCACTCGGCTTTCGTGAGGCGCGGCAATATGAACGTCTGCTCCGCCTGCACGAACGCGATCTGCTGAACCGGTCCCTCCGGTATGCGATCGAATCGAAGCTTCGCCACGGGAAGTTCGACGAGCGTGCGCATGCCGTCCGCGTCCGGAGCAGCCAGCGTGTAGATCTGCTGCCGAGGCACATCGAGCCCGAGCGTTCCGTCGCCAAGGTGCACCACGGACCAGGTATCGCCGGTGGGCCCAAAGGTGTAACAGCCGACGAGGTCCGCGAGCTCTTTCGCGACAGGCGCGTCTCCGGCGGGCTTGGTCAGGCCGTTAAAGACGATCTCAATCGCCTCCTCGGTCAGCAGCGACGCGAAATTGTTGGTGAGCAGCACGAAGCCGGCGCCTTCATCGGGCAGGATCGCGAGCTGTGGGCTGAAGCCGTCGAGGTTGCCGCCATGATGAACAAGTCGGCGCCCCCTCCACGATCCGGTCATGAATCCGAGGCCATACCCGCGGCCCGGACTCATCTCGATCTGCTGCGTCCAGAGCTCGTCGATCAGCGCCGCCGGCACGATTTGTTGACCGTCGACGGTGCCGCGCTGGAGAAGCAACTGCAGCCAGCGGGCCATGTCGGCGCCGGTCGAGAACACGCCGCCTGCAGGAGCGGCCAGTTCGAACCCGTCCGTGGGCACGGCTCGGAACGTGCCCTTCTCGTCCCAGCGGTATCCGATGCTGAGCTGCGGATCGGCGAGCGCCGTCGCATGCGAGGACGTCGTGCGGGTCATGCCGAGCGGTGCGAGCAGACGCGCGGTGAGCAGCGCGTCCCACGCCGCATCGCCGCTGTCGTCCGCATGGCCGGAGGCCGCCGCGGTGACGAGACCCGCGACAAGATACATCTGGTTGTTGTACTGGAACGCGTCGCGGAACGGCCGCATCGGTTCCGCATTGGCGAGCGCTTCAGCGAGTTCGCGCCGGGTCAGGTCGGGGCCCAGCATCAGAATGTCGGTGCGGTTCACGCCGGTGCGATGACAGAGCAGGTCGCGCACTGTGCACGCTTCCGTCACGGCAGGATCGTGCAGGCGGAACCACGGGAGGTGCTTGCGCACCGGATCATCGAATGACATCGCGCCGTCCGCGGCCATCGATGCCGCGAGCACCGCGGTGAACGTCTTGCTCGTCGATGCGAGGCCGAAAAGCGTCTCGGGCTCGACAGGAAGATGCCGGTCCCGGTCGCGCTCGCCGAAACAGTGCACGCGTGTGGTGCCGTCGCGCAGGACGACCGCGAGCGCCATGCCTGGAACGTGCCGTTCGATGCGCTTCGCTTCCAGCGCCTCGACGATCGCCGCAAACGTCACGTCGTCGAGACGGGGAGGTGCGGCGGACCCGCACGCCGCGCAAGCGAGAGCCATGAGCGTCGCGACGACGGTGCTGCAAAGCCGGTGACTGATGATCGTCATGACCGCGGCAGCGTACGGCAAATGCAACCGCCGCATCGACTCAGTTCCGGCGCGACGACCACGGCGCGGCGCCGCTGAAACCGAAGGCACCGAGCATTCGCTGCAGCGGCCACGCGAGGAGGATCGCAAGGACACCGCTCGCGACCGCTTCGAGAGTCCCGTGCCACATCCATCGCAGCGCGGTCTGCTCCTCCTCCATCCATGGCGGCAGCGTGCCTGCATACCAGCCGCGTGCGGAATGGATCGAAGTCGTGACGAGCATCGCAGCGATTGCGAAGAGCACGACGAGGAAGCCGAATGCCAGCGGATTCTTACGGACGACGATCGTGCGGAGCGGTATGACCACCATGGCGCCGAACACGTAGCCCAGAATCGTCGGGCCGATCAGCTGATATGGCCGCAAGCCTTCGAAGAGCGCGGGCGTGGTGAGGTCGACGAGCAAACCGCCCACAAACGCCGCCCACATCGTCGTCGGACGCGCGGCATACATGGCCACGAACACGACGAGCGCGGGCGTGAAGTCTGGTTGCACGCCTTCAATCGCGAAGACCGGCGCGAAGCTCGAGTCGAGCACAACCGCGACGACCAGGAGGATGAGGAACGTGGGCCACGTCATTGCGGCCCCTCCGTCTCATCGGTCAACACCACGTTTGGCACGCGGAGTGCCGGCACCAGCGGCCGGACCACCAGGCGCCGCATCAGCGGCGCGTCATCGCGCGGTCCGGACTGTTCGACCACGCCGACGCGCAGCGCCCGCGCCGGAGCGGGCCATCGCTCGTCCGAGAGACGGGCGATCCAGCCTTCGGCGACGTCGCCTGGCTGCGTGAGGTCCGTCGTCCAGAGCCCGTCCTTGCCGGGTGTGAGTAAGCCCTTCGGTGCCGCGGCCACGGGGAGGTCACGGTCGGGCGGGAAGAAGCGGACTTCAAACGCGTTCAGGCCGACAGCGGGGATCACGAGCGACGTGAACCGCTGCACCGAATCCGCGACACGGCCGACCAGCATGTCGCCTTCCCACGTTGCGACCATGCCGGGCGTGACACCGTGCCACGCGCCGACGTTGAGCGTGAGCGAGCCGGTCGACCGCGCCGACGGCTGCGTCACGCCGACCACGGTCGCATCGATCGCCCGCACACGGTCGCCCGCTTCGGGCCGCGCCACCGCCCGCTCGAGCCGCGCAATGCGCTCCTTCAGCGACTCGTTCTCCAGTTCAATGCGCTTGTACAGCGTGCGCGCCGCGTCGAGTTCGCTTTCGAGCGCCCGCATCATGTCCGGCGCCGCTTCGCGCGGATCGGGGATCGGCCGCAGCCACGCGCGGACGGCGCTCACGGGATGCTTGAGCACCACCATCGGCACGTTGACGAGCTGCGCGACTTCGGACGTCCAGCCCACGAGCCAGCGCGTGGGGATGAGCGACATCGCCAGCGCCGTCAGCAGTGCCGCGATCCACGCGCGGCGTTCATTGCGGAGTTGTCGCTTGGAGCGATGCATGGCGGAGGCGGGCGGCGCGCATGCTCAGGTCGAGGCGGCAATCACGAGTCGCCATCCTGATTTTCAAGCGTCTGTTTCCAGCTCTCGAAGTTCTCAAGATACATGCTGGTGCCGCGCGCGACGCACGTCAACGGATCTTCGGCAATGCGCGTCTCCAGCCCTGTCGCATTGGCGATGACGCGATCAATGCCGCGGAGAAGTGCGCCGCCGCCTGCGAGCGTGATGCCGTTCTCGACGAGATCCGCCGCGAGTTCGGGCTCGGCTGCCTCGAGCGTACGGAGCACCGCTTCGACGATCGCCGATACCGGTTCCTGCAGCGACTCGCGAATCTCTTCGCTCGTCACAACTGTCTTGCGCGGGAGTCCGGAGACCATGTCGCGGCCGCGCACGTCCATCGTGAGTGTTTCGCCGATCGGGGCCGCGGAACCGATTTCGATCTTGATGCGCTCGGCGGTCTGTTCGCCGATCGTGAGGCTGTACGCCTTCTTCATGTAATCGATGATTGCTTCATCGAAGTCATCACCCGCGACGCGGACGGATTCACATGCCGCGATATCGGCGAGCGAGATGATGGCGATGTCGGTCGTGCCGCCGCCGATGTCGACGATCATGCTGGCGGTGGCTTCCGCGATCGGGAGTCCGGCGCCGAGCGCCGCCGCCATCGGTTCCTCGAGCGTGAACACCTGGCGCGCACCGGCGCGGGAAGCGCTCTGACGAACGGCCTGCTTCTCTACCGCGGTGATGCCTGCGGGCACCGCGATGACGACACGCGGTCCGACGATGCGTCCACGGCCATTCACCTTGCGGATGAAGTACGAGAGCATTGCCTCCGTGATTTCGAAGTCGGCGATCACGCCGTCCTTCATTGGTCGGATCGCGGAGATGGATCCCGGCGTCTTGCCGAGCATCTCCTTCGCCGCCCAGCCGACGGCCGTGCCGTTGTTCAGGACGTGCGTCGTCCCCTTGCGGACCGCCACGACCGACGGTTCGTTGAGCACGATGCCTTCGCCTCGCACGCACACCAGTGTGTTGCACGTGCCGAGGTCGATCCCCATGTCGACGCTAAACCAGCCGAGCAGCTTGTCAAAAGGCACCTAGGCAACTCCATCCTTG
>JAWXBD010000086.1:0-2670 GCA_034439815.1 Phycisphaerae bacterium | reverse complement strand
CATGCCCGCTCACGTCTCCGTGCTGGATGCGAATGGTACCATCCTGTATGTGAACCGCGCCTGGCGTCGCTACGCCTCCGCGAACGCGCTGGAAGCGGCAGAATCCTGCGTGGGCCAGAACTATCTCGCCGTGTGCGACGCCGCGACCGGAGCGAGTTCGGCCGAAGCCGCAGGCACTGCCGAAGGCATCCGTGCCGTACTGCGCGGAGAGCAGTCGGAATTCGTACTCAACTATCCCTGCCACGCGCCGGACAAGGCGCAATGGTTTCGGCTGATGGTCGCACCGGTGCGCGAGGACACCATCGTCGGCGCCGTGCTCATGCACGTCGATATCACCGGGCCCGAGCAGGACGCAGAGATTCTGCGAGCGGCCGAGCGCGCGGCGCGCGAGAGCCAGCAACGACTGAGTTTCGCACTGGCCGCCGCCAAAATCGGTGACTGGAGTCTCAATCTGCGCACGAATCTGACGTATCGCTCGCTCCGGCACGACCAGTGCTTCGGATACGACGCGCTGCTGCCGGAATGGACCTACGAGACGTTTCTCGCGCATGTCCACGCTGACGATCGCGCCGAGGTGAACGACCGTTTCCAACGGGCGATGTCGGGCGACGGGGAGTACAACATCGAGCTTCGCACACTATGGCGTGATGGGTCACTCCACTGGTTGTGGATGCGTGGCCGGGTGTACTTCGACAACTACGGGCAGCCCGATCGCATGGCGGGCATCGTGGTCGATATCACCGATCGCAAAAACAGCGAAGCCGACGTTGTGAGCACGCTGCAGCGTCTCACGGAGGCACAACGCGTTGGCCGGATCGGCGACTGGGCGTGGGACATCGCCACGCAGACGATCACGTGGTCACCCCAGGTCTATGCGATCATGGGGCGGAATCCAGATGAGCCGACTCCCAACTCCCTGGACGCACTTGGCGCCTTGTACGATGCGGCGAGTTTGATTGTGCAGCAGGAGCACGTGGCGGCAGCGCTTGCGACGGGTGAAGCGCAGACGTACGAGCTGGTCGTCGTCCGGCCCGATGGTGAGCACGTATACACACAGGTGATGGCGTTGACGCGTCAGAACAGCGCCGGCGCCGTCACCGGATTGTTCGGGACCGTCCAGGACATCAGTGAGCGCAAGCGGGCCGAGCTGATGTCCACGCATCTGGCCAACATCGTGGCGTCGTCGCATGACGCGATTGTCGGCCAGAACCTCAGCAGCATCATCACGAGCTGGAACCACGGCGCGCAGAAGATTTTTGGCTACACGGCCAGCGAGATGGTGGGCGCGTTGATCACGCGCCTCATTCCGAAAGACCGCCAAACGGAAGAAGTGCAACTCATCAGCCAGGTGTCGCGCGGTGAGAGCGTGGAACACTTCGAAACACAGCGGCTCACGAAGGACGGGCGACTGATCGACGTGTCAATAACGGCGTCGCCGATCCGCGACGCGGCGGGTGCGGTGATCGGCGTGTCGAAGATGGCGCGTGACATTTCCGAACGGAAGAAGCTCGAGCAGCAGTTTCTCCGCGCACAGCGCATGGAGAGCATTGGCACGCTGGCCGGCGGCATCGCGCACGATCTGAACAACGTGCTGGCGCCGATCATGCTCTCGCTGGAGCTGCTGAGGCTGTCGTTTCCGGACGCTGAGAGTCAGGAGCTGATCGGCATCATCGAGGGAAGCGCACGTCACGGCTCGGACATGGTGCGGCAGGTGCTGTCCTTTGCGCGCGGCGTGGAGGGACAGCGTCTCGAGATCAATGTCGCGGATCTGGTCCACGACATCGAGAAGATCACAAAGGATACGTTCCTCAAGCACGTCGAAATCCGTACGGACGTGCCGCCGGAGCTGTGGCGGGTGGTTGGCGATCCGACACAGTTGCACCAGGTCCTCCTGAATCTGTGCGTGAACGCGCGCGACGCGATGCCGGATGGCGGCAAGCTCGTCATCGAAGCGGAGAACATCGCGATCGACGCGCACTACGCCGATTTGAATCTCGATGCGAAGGCCGGCTTGTATGTCGTGCTGCGGGTGGAGGACAGCGGCACGGGCATCCGCCCGGATGTCCTCGAACGCATTTTCGATCCGTTCTTCACCACCAAGGCCGTCGGCATGGGCACCGGACTCGGCCTGTCCACCTCGCTGGCGATCGTGAAGAGCCACGGCGGCTTCATGCGTGCCTACAGCGAACCGGGACGCGGCTCGAAGTTCAACGTGTACATTCCGGCGCGCACCGAAGCGACAATCGATCACGACGTGTCGCCCACCGAACTGCCGCGCGGCCGCGGCGAGCTGGTGCTGGTGATCGACGATGAACCGGCGGTGCTCCAGATCACGCAGCAGACACTCGAAGCATTTGGATATCGCGTGGTCGTGGCGGTAGACGGCGCCGCCGCGGTGGCGATTTATGCGCGACGGGGCGACGAGATCGCGGTGGTGCTCACCGACATGATGATGCCCGTGATGGACGGCCCGTCGACCATCCGCGTGCTTCGCAAGATGAATCCGGCGGTACGCATTATTGCCGCCAGCGGCTTGCAAGCGAACGCACAGGGCGTCGGACTCGGCCTCTCACACTTCTTGCCCAAACCCTACACCGCGGATCGCCTGCTCACCGCACTGAAGCAGGCTCTGGCCGACAGCGCGTAAGGGGAGCGCAATCCGCTGGCGGT
>JAWXBD010000085.1:0-14716 GCA_034439815.1 Phycisphaerae bacterium | reverse complement strand
GGTCGCCGGCGACCCGTCGGGTGCTGACGCGGCTCACAGCGTTCGACGGGGTCGCCAGCGCAGGATCGGTTGCCGCATTGAGTCATTTTTTCTGGCGCACCGCCCTGTGGGCTTCGTTGACGGCGGATGAAAAAACGGAACTTGCGGTCCGACTTGGCGACTCGCCGAATGTCGACCTCGTTCTCGATGCGAAAGCTATTCAGGCGGTCGAGCAGGCCTCAGCCGCGATGCTGGACGCACTCGGCTCCGTCGACCGCGCGTATGGGGATTACTTCCGGGTCAGTCGCGACGGCGTGCAGTCATGGCCGGTCGGCGGCGGCCCGCCGTTGGCGATGCAGGACTACTCCCAATGCCTGCCATTGGAGAAGGCGCCGCCCTACGTGTGTGCGTTGACGCAGCGTGCGATGGCGTTCCGTGGCTCGCTCGCCGACGGTCGGCTGCGCCTGACTGAAGGCTCGCGGGCGCTGCGCCTGGTCGTGTTCGGTGAGCCGCTGCAGACATATTCGCTGCACAACTATGGCCAGAGTGACGATCCGCAGTCGGTTCATTTCACAGATCAGGCCCGCCTGCTGACCAGTCCGCGCGCGCTCAAGCAGGTTCCCTACACCTTGGACGAGCTCGCGCAGGTGGTGACGAGCACGCGCGTTCTGACGCGCCGCCGTCCATGATCGCTGTCGCGACGCCCAGCTCGTCACGTTATCGCAAGCGCCTGCTGGCTTTACTGACTGCCACCTACGTCGTCTGCTATCTCGACCGGCAGATCCTCGGGATTCTGATCGAACCCATCAAGCTGGAACTCAAGCTGAGCGACACCCAGCTAGGATTTCTCTCCGGAACCGCATTCGCGCTGACCTACGTCCTGTTCGGACTGCTGATGGGCGCGCTGGCCGATAGCCGCTCCCGCCGCGCGATTCTCGGTGCGTCCCTGATTGTGTGGAGCGGCGCCACGGTGCTCTGCGGGGCTGCGCAGAACTTCACGCAGCTGTTTCTCGCGCGGGTCGTCGTCGGTATCGGCGAGGCGGGGTGTGTCCCTGCCGCCCAGTCACTGATCGCCGCGCACTACGCACCGGCCGAACGCGGGCGGGCGCTTGGCATCTTCATGTCGGGCAGCTCTATCGGCACGTTTCTCGGTTTTCTGCTCGGTGGCCTGTTGGCCGCCGCCATCGGCTGGCGTATCGCCTTCGTGCTCGCGGGCGTGCCGGGTCTGATCCTCGCCGTGCTCGTGCTGGGGATGGTGCGCGAGCCGCCGCGGCCCGCGTCTGACGCCGCGCCGCCATTGCTCGGACAGAGTCTTCGAGCGGGGCTTCGCGTGCTCCGCACGCGTGCCGCTTTTCGCCGGGTCGCGATCAGCGCGGGCCTCGGCGCAATGATCTCCTACGGTCTCGGCACATGGCTGGCGTCATTTTTCATTCGCTATCATGGTCTGAGCACGGCCCAGGCGGGCGTGCTCTTGGCGGTAGCCTTTGGGCTCGTCGGCATGTTCGGCATCGTTGCCGGCGGCTGGCTGGGCGATCGGGCCGCCCGCCGTGATGCCCGCGGCTATGCTTGGGTGGCGGCGGCTGGCTTGGCCGTGGCGACACCGTGCTACTGGCTTGCCTTCGCTGCGACGGATCTGACACTGGCGATCGCCGCTCTCGTCCCGGCGGTGGCTGCCAGCCACGCGATCTCGGCACCGGCGTTTGCGATAGTGCATGGGGTTGTCTCGGATGACACGCGAGGCACTGGCGTTGCGCTCTTTATGTTCGTCGGCAATGTGTTGGGCATCGGCTTGGGCGCCCTCGCCATCGGGGCTCTGAGCGACGCGTTCGCCGGTGCCGCAGGTGAGAACGCATTGCGCTACTCGCTGTTGGCGATCGTGTCGATCGGCTGGGTGGCGGCGGCCGGATTCTTGGCAACGGCGCCCGCCGTATCGCGCGAATGGCGCGCAAAGCAGGCATGACAATCCGCAGTGGAGGTTACCGCCATGGATCCCGTCGACTACTTCTCGTCCACGATGCCCGAGGCGGACGCGAAGTTCCTGAACGCCTGCCAACTGCGTGGTGCGGCCGTCCAATCGTTCGTTCATCCGCGACACGGCCCGGCAGGGGAGTTGCTGCAAACGCTGGTCGCGCGTGTCGGCGCTCGCGACGCGCCAGACGTGCTTGTGCTGATTTCCGGGACGCATGGTATCGAAGGCTATTGCGGCGCCGGCGTGCAGACAGGGTTGCTCGACGTATTATCGGAGTTCTCGCTACCGCCCACACTCGCCGTGGTGTTCGTCCACATGATAAACCCTTGGGGTTGCGCATGGGACAGGCGGGAGAACGAGGACAACATCGACATCTTCCGCAATCTTCTCTATTGCGATCCCCCCTATCGTCCGAATGCCGAGTACGATTCGCTCGCAGAGGCGATCTGTCCGGTGGCCTGGAGTACGGGGGCGCGCGAAGCGGCCGACCGACGCCTCACTGCGTATGACGCCGAGCATGGAGCCGGCGCGTGGATCGGCGTCGCGCGACGCGGCCAGCACGACCATCCCAGCGGGCTCACGTTCCATGGCCGCGACCCTAGCTGGTCGAAGCGAACCTGCGATGACATCGTCCGGCACCAGTTAACGTCGGCGAAGCGGGTGCTGAACTTCGACCTGCACACGGGTTACGGAGAGTACGGCGAGGGCGTGGTCGTTTGTTGCGAACCGCCGACTTCGCCAACTGCGCGGCGGCTCTCCAACTGGTTCGGCGCCGACCTGCTCTATCTCGGCGCCGATCCCATCATCCCGGCACACCCCGGTTCGCCGTATGACGTGGTTTGCGGCAATCTCGCTGCGGACGTCACGTCGTTTGCTCTGGAGTACGGCACGGAGAACGTGACCGGCATTTTTGATCTTCTGCGCGAGGCGAGCTGGGTCTTCAACTACGGCGATCCGCTTTCGGCGCATGGGCGTGCCGTACGCGCCCGGTACCGCGCGTTGTTCTACCCGGAGCGCGACGACTGGAAACGGCTCGTATGGGCCCGCGGCCGCGAAGTATTCGAGCACGCCGTTGCTGCGCTCGCGACGCCGTGGGTTCGCTGACGCCTCGTGACCACGAACGTCGCAGACTGGCGAAGGCGCGCGTCGCGGCGCTTGCCGCAGCCGATTCTCCAGTATCTCGAAGGCGGGGCGGACGACGAACGTACCATGCGACGCAACGAAGAGGCGTTCGCGGACTACGAGCTGTGGCCGCGTCCGCTGGTCGACATCGGTCAAATCGTGACTCGGACGCGGCTTCTCGGCTGCGAGCTCAGCCTGCCGGTTATGTTGTCGGCGACCGGCATGACACGTCTGTTCCATCATGAGCGCGAACTGGGGGTCGCGCGCGCCGCCGCGGCTGCCGGCCTGCTGTACAGTTTGTCGACTTTGGCCACGACGAGTCTTGAGGACGTTGCGGCGATCGGCGGTCCCCGACTGTTTCAGCTGTATATCTTTCGCGACCGCGAGCTGACGCGCGAGCTCGTACGCCGTTGCGTCGCCGCCGGCTACCACGCATTGGCCGTAACCGTCGATACCCCGCTTGCCGGCAATCGCGAGCGCGATCGGCGGACCGGGATGACAATTCCGCCGCGGCTTGGCTTCAGGTCGTGGCTGAGTTTCGTGGCCCATCCCTCCTGGTCGCTGCGATACTTGGCGAATCCCCACTTTGTGCTGCAAAACGTGGTCGGTCGCGTCGACGCATTGCGGGCAGGCGCGACCAGCATCATCGAATACGTCAATGGGCAGTTCGACCGCACCGTGACGTGGAGCGACCTGGAATGGCTGCGCGGGGAATGGCAAGGCCCGCTGGCGGTCAAGGGACTGCTGCATCCCGATGACGTAAGACGAGCCCAGGCGCTGGGCGCCGATGCTGTCATCCTCTCCAACCACGGTGGGCGGCAACTCGATACGGCACCGGCGGCCATCGATTGCGTCGCCGCCGCGCGAGCGGCGGTCGGCGAATCTTTCGAACTTATCGTGGAAGGGGGGATACGCCGCGGCACGGACGTTATCAAGGCGCTGGCTCTCGGTGCGACCGCCGTCTCGATTGGGCGTCCTTACCTCTACGGATTGGCGGCAGGGGGCCAAGCGGGCGTCGCTGCAGTGCTCGGGCTTTTCCGGGAGGAAATTACGCGCGACCTGGCGTTGCTCGGGCGACCCGCGAGTTCGAGCGTCAATCGCGATTGCGTGCGGCATCGCTCTTCACCAGCGTCGAGGGGGTCCATCTATGCCAAATGACGGCGATTCGCCCATGATCCAGCACTGGAACCCGCGTCGACACATGGCCGGCTTCTCTGTAGGGATCCTGTGTATCGACAGCCATCACCCGCTGATCCCCGGCAACATGCAACACGCGGCCAGCTATAGCTTCGCTCCGCTGTATGGCGTCGTTCGCGGAGTCGACCCGGCGCGGCTATTCGCTGGCGATGCGGCACTCGCCATGCCAATCGTGGCGGCCGCTCGAGAACTCGTCGACCAGGGAGCTCGCGCGCTGGTTGGCGCCTGCGGGTCCTTCGCACACTTTCAGGCTCAGGTGCGCGCTGCGGTTGAGGTGCCTGTGTGCCTGTCAGTCCTCGTTCAAGTGCCGTTCCTCGTGTCGTTGTTGCCGGAAATGCAGCGACTGCTCGTGTACTTTGCGGCGCGACGTGCCTATACGCCGGCGCTGCAGGCGGCCTGCGGCATCACGGCCGCAATCCACGATCGTCTCGTCGTTGAGGAGGCTTGGAGTTTGCCTGCGTTCGCGGCCATCTTAGATCGGCAGCCGCGACTGGACGCATCCGCACTGGAGGCGCAGGTAACGCGCCATCTGGCAGAAGTAGTCGAGCGGGATCCGGACATCGGCGGAATCGTCCTGCAGTGTAGTGACCTGCCGCCGTTCTCCGCCGCGATTCAGCGCGCGACCGGCCGTCCAGTCTACGATGGAGTGCTGGTCGCCGAATGGTTGCGATCAGCGGTCGAACGCCGCCCATACGTGCCGTCGGAGCGTTAAACCTGACAGTCTTGGAGCCGCAGCCGGCCGATCAAGAACCTGACGCTTATCGATGGATTCACCAAGGAAGTGTTGACCGTCGTGCAGGCGCGGCGTATCTGATCGCACGGCGTGATCGACATCTTCGCCGATGTGATGATCGAGCGCGGCATCCAGAGTTACATCCGCAACGACAATGGCCCCGAGATGATCGCCAAATGCCTGCACAGCTGGCAGTCCAAGGTGGGCGCGAAGACGCTGTACATCGAGCCGGGCAGTCCGTGGGAGAACGGCTTCGGCGTGGTGATCGAGCAATGGCGACAGCACTACAACCGAGTTCGACCGCACAGAGCGCGGGGATACCGCCCGCCGGCGCCCGAGGCGAGAGGGCTAGCCCTCTCGCCTCGGCAATCTGTGCTTTATCAAAGGGCGCTGTAAACTGTCATCAAACTTGGACCATAAAGAAGCGGGCCGGCCAGTTGGCGCGCGCTAGAAATCTTGTTGTGCGTTGTCACGATGCGCGCCGAAAGTACCTGCTCGATGACGACTGCGGAGCAGCAACTAAACGTTGTTTTGAACCGAATACGTGCGGCCTAGAGTCGGCTACGTAGTGCCCCGATTAAGCGATCAATGTCCGCAGGGTCGTGATCGGCAAACGCCGCGCAGCGAAGTGCGCCATGCGGGCCGGCACCGACATAGGTCGAATAGATAACGTAAATCCCCTCCGCCATCAGACTTTGCTGTACGGCCTGCATCTCGGCGGCGGTGCCGGAAACAAGGGCTGCGACGGGTGCCTCGGTATCGTTGGCATCAATCCCCAATGTGCGAATGCCGGTCTTGAGTTGCAGCGTATTGCGCCGCAGCTTCACCAGTCGTTCGGGTTGTTGGCGCAGTAAACGCATACTGGCGGCCGCCATCGCGGCCCCACAGGACATCCCCGATGCGGCACCCCGCGCCGGTGGCGACTGCCACAACTCAGCGATAACCCCCGCGGCACCGACGGCGAGCCCGCCGTATGCGCCCAATCCCTTGCCTAACGAACCTCCGATGAGAACGCGCTCGCCGCTGACCGCATGGTGTTCTGCAGCCCCGCGGCCGGTCGGCCCTAACGCGCTAAACGAGTGTGATTCGTCGACTAACAACCAGCCGCCGAGCGGTGCGAGCAGTCGTGCGTACTCGGCGAGTGGTGGAACTGAACCAAAGGTTGAGAACATGCCGTCGGTCGCGACCAGCGGCCGCACGCCGCCGCGTACCTCGCGTCGCAGCGCACGCGCCAAGTCGCTCGCGCTGAGGTGTTTAAACGAGTGCACCGGCTTCCCGGCGGCGCGGGCACCATCGCGCAAGTTGTAATGCGCGCTTTTGTCCAGGAACACGGCGTCAAAGTGTGCCGCCAAGCCGGCCATGCCAATCAAGCCAAACAAATAACCTGTGGCGAAGTACATCGCGGCATCCGTGCCGAAGTACTGTGCGTCCGTCGCTTCGACGTCCAGGTTGGCGCGATCCCGAACCCGTAGTGTCGAGGGATTTGCGCGGTGGGTCCCTGCGAGCGCAGCGCGTGCGCAGAGGCGGCGAGCAGAGTCGGATCGCCAGCCAAGCCCAGGTAACACGCCCCGCCGAAATTCAGAATTGGCCGTCCGTCGACCACTATTCGAGCGCTGCTGGGTGATTAGATTCGGTTAATCATGAGTTCCGCGCCCTTACTGCCGCGCCGCGATTTCTATCTTTTGAAGAAAGTACCATCACTACGTGAAACGAACCATGTTGGATCATGTTGATACTCGCGGGTTGGATGCCGCTCTACAGAGGTCCGTCAGCGAGCCTGCCCGCACTCTGCGAAAACTTTGAGAAACGGTTGATGACCATGGGAACGAATGCGAAGTTGCCGTATGAGAGACCGGTGTCGCGGTTCTCGTTCGCCGCTGAGGTGCATTCCGCTTCGGCGCGTGGGATGCGGCGGTCACTTCGAGCCGGTGCGGATTCTTGGCGAGCGCGCGGACGCGTACCGTATCGATCCCGACGATCCCTTTGATGACCACGAGCACATGCTCGACCTTGGAGCGCACGCGCGACTGGGTGCTGTGGCCAGCCTTGATCGTCTCATTCTTCGTAGTGTCGCAGAATAGCGCTCGTTGGTGAAATCCCGAGCTCGCGGCGCGGCCGTGAGCATCGCCCACTTCCACCCGCGATACGCCTGGTCAATCAGATCGCGTCTCCTTGCCGTGCAACAGATGCGGTAGAGCGAGCGTATCCGCTACGTTGGCCGCATGGTGCACCTCGGGGTTGCGCTTGGCGGTCGCGTGCTTGGTCGAGCCGGGCGCACTGATAGTCGTGGCACCCAAAATCGTGCCATCGGTGATCTTGATGCAACCGCACATCAGGCGCGTTTACCGCGTTCAGCAGTGGTTTGCTAACCTCGATAAACGTCGGACAATACGGCTCGACCACGTCCATGTGACCGGACCGTTTCTTTTGGTCCAGGTTTGATGTCAGTCTATGCAGCCCAGTCGACTGCGATTGACCCGGCACCCAGGATGGCAACACTGCGATCCAGGAGAGTCTCCGCGGAAGGCTGAAGTCTCACGGTCAATCGTGCACTACGGGCAGGATGACCCGCGAAGGATATGCCGCGCCGTGATAGATCCGATTGCGTGCGATCACTCCACGCGTCTCATCGAAATTGTTTCCGCCCGTATTGAGATTTCTGTCGTAGCGGGGGAAGCTTGAGCTAGTGATCTGCAGCCGGACGCGGTGACCCTTGCCAAAGTAGAGGCTGTATGCCCCGAGCTTGAAGCGAATCTCGTAAATTTGATTCGGGGCCATGAGCTGCATTGGCTTGTCGCGGCCGGCGCGATACCGGGCGCGCAAGGCGTTCTCGCGTACATTGAGCGCCGTGCCGTCCGGCTGGACGTCGACCAGCTTGACGATGAAGTCCGTGTCTTTGGCCGAGGACGCGACGTACAGCACGACCTCGATCTCTCCGGTCATCTCGAAGCCGGTATCGAGTGGCGCTGAGGTGTACACGAGCACGTCCGCGCGCGCGCTAAGCGGGCGCTGATCGGCGACGGGCTTGGAGTTCTTGTAATCGTTCGTGCCCAGCGATGGAGCCGGCGCGTCTGGATCGTAGAGATAGCTGTCAGCGACCGCCTTTCCGGCCACAGCCTTGCGAGACAGTGAGCCGTCACCGAAATGACTGTTGGCCGAACCGCCTCCAGAAAGATAGTAAGACTCGAGGCGAGTCCCTGGAACCGGCCAGGAGTTAGCGGCTTTCCATTGGTTCTTCCCGAGCAAGTAGTACTGCACCTTAGGCATTTGCAAGATGCCGTTGCGCTCGCCGGCGAGCCAATACCTGAACCACTCGAGATAGATGCTCATGTGGCCAAAGCGCGAGTCGCCCGCAAACTGGTCGCCTAGGTACTGCTGTTCGGTCATCTTTTCGGACGTACAGTGCGGTCCGGGCGCCACGATGATGTATTGATTGTCACGCGCGACCCGACTCGGCGCCGTCTTCTCGAAATGATTCCTAAGGTACAGTCCGGCACCGGCGGTGAAGTCGTTCCAGCTCTCGATGAACAGCGTCGGAACATCGATTCGCGTGTCGTCGCTCACGTAGTCGAACTGCTTCCACCAGGGATCGGTGAGGTCCAGGTTGTGCCGCACGAACTGCTCCCACTCGTTGGGTGGCGTGGTGACTCGCTTCATCATGTCGACGATGGGCAGCGTCGCCAGCACGGGGCCGTAGTCGATCGCCGGAATTCGCGGCGCGACGCTGTACAGCGTCGCGACCTGCGCGGCCCGTGTAGGCTCGGCGTCCACGGCTTGACGCGGGCCGTAGAACAGCTGCATGCCGGCTCGATACCACCAGTCAAATGCGAGCTCGAGTCCCCATGCGCCGCCTCCAAGATCCTGGGCGTTGTGGAAATAGCCGCCCGCCGAGCCGGTAGCCGAGCCCGAGGCTTGCGGGATCATCGCTGTCAGTCCGGGTGGGCGCGACGGCGCCTGATACAGCTGCACCTCCCCCAGATACGAGCAGCCGTAGGTGCCGATTTTTCCGGAGCTCCACGGTTGCGCCACGATCCACTCGAACACGTCGTACCCATCGTCACGGTGACCGCGATTGAAGCGGTACAAACCCTCTGACTTATATCGCCCGCGAAAATCCGCGACGACCACGGCAAAGCCGTGGCCCGCGAAGAACTTCGCCGCCTCGGGAGGCCCGAGATCCTTGCTGTAGGGCGTGCGGATCAGAATGACCGGCAGCGGGCCCTGGACGCCACTGGGCCGGTAGATGTCCGCGGAGGCGCGGAGGCCGTCCCGCATCGGAATCCAGACATCCTTCATGATCTCGACGCCGAATCGCGTGGGAGGGGGCTCGAACGCACCTGGTCGTGCGGCCACTCCCGCGAGGCACTGCAAGCTGCAGCCTGCCACCAGCCATGCGAGCGCCCACGATCGCATGGAATAGGTGCTCATATGCGGTAGCTCTGTAGCGCAGCGCGATGGTGCGTATGCCGAATCATCGAGCCAATGTCCAAATCAGTCCGTCCAAACGTGCGCTGGATTGAGTTTGCAGAGGGCGCAAGATCACTGCTCTGCAGCAGCGCCGCGCCAATCGGCGGATGCGGAGCGTCAGGAAGTTTGTGTGCATCGGATTTCATACCACCAAAATGTCTGTTAACGGTATGCGGGATGCCAATAGCGAATCGAGGAAGGCGGACATGTCGTTCATCTCGACCTCGCGTTTCTTGCAAACGCGTTCTTCGATCCACTCTTTCTGCAACCGGCCAAAGAAAACTCTGCGACGGCATCGTCCTAACAGTTTCTCTTGCGACTGATGCCCGGCTGCGGATGCTTGGACTTGCACAACCTTCGCCACACCTCGGACCAGTCTTGATCGCCTTGATCTGAAGGCCTCAACGGCGCATGCGCAGCCTCACCGATCTCTACGTTCGAGTTGACGCAACCTTGAAGCGCCGTCATTATATATTTGTGATCGCAAATCGGCAATGGGAAATTTCTCACCTTTCTTGCCTCATCAATGACAGGGTGGCGTCATGCGTAAGAAACCGAACGCGGGGCATCGCCACGGAGGCGGGGTATTGTGTCGCGAAGTCTTCGTCTGCCGGTGACGCTGTTGCTGTTCGCAGGTGGCGCTGCGGCCGGTGCGGCCGAGCAATCGACCGGCGTGATCGAGGAAGTTATTGTTACGGCAACAAAGCGCTCAGAGAATCTGCTCGATGTCCCATAAGCATCGCGGTGATCAGCAGCCGAATGATCGACCAAGCTGGCATTGAGAATTTCATGGATTACGCCCTAAAGGTCCCCAATCTAAGCTTCTCTTTTTCGAACGGGCAGGGAGTGAGGGAGAGCCGCAGTATCGCCATTCGCGGCACCGAAGGGGCGGGCACGACGGGCTTCTACATCGACGACTTACCGCCGCTCGACGGTGTTGTCCATGACGTTTACCTCGACACCCGCGGCGCCCTGGAACTGACGATCGGCGCCGGCACGCGAAGCTCAGACCATCCGCATCTCGATAGGGCGCTTGCCGATGTCTTCGAGTCACACCAAACGGGTGATGCGGCCATCTTCGTGATGGAGGGGATCGTGCGATTCGATCGCATCGGGCCGCGCATCATCTCGCTCACGTACAGCACGAATGACGTGCGTGGTCTGGCACTTCGACGACTCGAGCCGGTCGAGTCCCCGGCCCATGGTCAGAGACGCGAGTTGATGCACTAGGATGGTCGAGGAGTTGGCGCAGTGCGCTGCAGACGGTCGCCATTCTTCGAATCGCTATTGCTCCAGGAAAGCTTGAGGAGCCCAACAGGAATGAATGCCGAGCCAAGTTCCCAGACGTCGAACGTCACCGAAGCGGCGGTCCGGCTGCAGGTCGCAGCCTGCTATCGACTTATACATCTGTACGGGTTGTCAGATTTCACGGACGGCTTTGTTAGCGCACGCATTCCGTCCGAGCCGCGACACGTAATAGTTGGCGGTTATGGCCTCTCACCGGAACTCGCCGGAGCGTCGGGCTTGCACAAGCGAAGCCTTGACGTCGAACCCGAACTCGAGAAATTCGTCGGCGTTGACATCGATGCCATTAACTTCACAAAGACCGTGCTCGATGCCCGACCGACGTTCAATGCATGCATTCACGCCCACCCACGCTACGGGATCGCGCTGTCGGCTGTCGATCTGGAGCTCGAGCCGATGTCGCAGTGGGGCATCATGTACCACGGCCTGGTGCGGTATCTGCCATTTGAGACGACTGATGTCACCGCCGAGGAGTCATGTGTTCATATCGGCGCAGCCTCCCGGAACGGCGCGGAAGCGCTGATCATGCGCAATCATGGCTTCCTGGTTGGTGGCCGGACTATCCAGCAGGCATTATTTACGCTCCATCGCCTTGAGCTCGCATGCCAGTTGCAACTCGACGCCATTCAGACCGGCTTGCCGCGCACAATGCCGAGTCCCAAGCAGGCCCGCGAACTCCGGGAGGCGTACTGGACCATGACGCGGGTCGACAACGATGGGACCCGGGAGTGGCCGGGCCTCATGGCCAAACTCGACCGGCTTGACCGCAGCTATCGGGACTGACTGTACTTGCCCTTCAGCGGCAGAGAACGGCAACTCGGAAACCTTAAGTATCATGCAGACGTCTGATGAAACTTCGGCCACAGCCCCCCGAGGGTTGGCGCCAACGATCGGACGCTTCGGCTTCTTCACTTTGTCGTTCGGAACGGTAGTCGGGTCGGGCTGGGTCGTTCTCCTCGGCGACTGGCTGAATTCGGCAGGACCGGGAGGCGTGGTTATAGGTTTCCTCGCCGGCCTGGCGGTCATGGCCATGATTGCTGTCTGCTATGGTGAGTTGGCCTCGCGCTCATCTGCGGCGGGCGGAGAGTTTCTGTACGTACTCGAGACGCTCGGTCCGGGCCCAGGATTCCTCGTCGGGTGGTTTCTGACGCTCTATGGCATCGCCGTCTGCACCTTCGAGGCGACTGTTTTTTCTTGGCTACTTCGCACCCTGGTGCCAGAGATTGGCACAGAAGCCGCGTACGCTGTGAATGGCGCGGCGGTGACCTGGGACGCACTCATCGTGGGTTGTGGAGGGGCAGTGCTGATCGGTGCTCTTCACTATCGGGGTGCCGCCGCCGCCATCTCTTTTCAGAACATAGTGACGTTTGTCTTTATCCTGGCGAGTCTTGTCTTGGTCATTTCCGGCGCGAGCTTCGGTCACCTTGCAAATCTGGAGCCTATTTTTTCGGGTAAAAATGGCGCGAGCTGGGTAGGCGGCGCTATTTGGGTGTTTTCAATGTGCGCTTTCTTCCTCAACGGCTGGCAGACGGCGCTGCACGCCATCGAGGAACGCCGTAGCAGCGTTTCTGTCCGAGATGCTGTCTGGGCGATTGTTGGCGGCATTGGCGTCGCGGCGTTGTTCTACTGCAGCATCGTCCTGTCCGCTGCCTCCGCGGCACCGTGGCGGCAAGTGGTCGGTACGGACCTGCCCGCTGTTGTGGCCTTCGCGAGCCTGACGAAGTCCGGGGTCCTTGGCACGCTGGTGCTTGTCGCGGCAATCATTTCAATAGCGAAGACCTGGAACGCTGTAGCGTGGCTCGCCACGCGCCTGCTGTTCGCGCAGGCTCGGCATGGACTGATTCCGGCGTCGTTTGCGAAGCTGCAGGGTGCGTCGGGAACGCCGCGTGTTGCAGTTGTGTTTGTGACGATCTGCTCCGTCATCGGCATTGCCCTTGGGCGCGCCGCGATCCTGCCGATCGTCAACATGGTCTCAACGTGCCTTGGTCTCAGCATGATTCTTTGCATAGCGGTGCTGATCAAGCGTAGGCGATCAGAGAAGAAGCGACCGATGTTCGTTGCGCCGGGTGGAGCGGTCACAATCTGGCTCGCCTTGGCTGGAGCCAGCGCGATGGTGGGAGTGGCTATTCTCCAGCCCCTGTTTGATAAGCAGAATGTTGGGATTCCGCTTGAATGGAAGCTTCTCGGGTTCTGGGCGGCCTTGGGCATCGTTATCTGGTTCGCGAGGCGCGGTCGGCCATGAGTGTGACCAATGTGCCGCGGCGAACTTCAAGTTCGCTGGCTGGATTTCGGTTTGGCACCCTCTGCCTCGACATTGCAGATGACATAGTGCAGGGAAACTTCGAGCATGCCAGCGCCTACGCAATCCCGGTGCTATGCGGAGTGATCCGCAGGGTGCCGGAAACAGCGCTTACGCGTGGAGAGCAGCACGCTGTCAACGCTAACGTCGAGACTCGTGTTCGACACATTGACCCTCATTCGCCACGTCGATGAAGCGACATATCATTTTCAATTTCTGAGGTGACCTGTGAAGTTTTCTGCTTTCGGTCTTCGATCTGTTCGGCGCGAAGAGCTTAGCCATGCCCTCGGTTGATGCCGTAGGGCACGTTGCCGTCATCGGTGCAGGTGCGATTGGTGCCAGCTGGACGGCGTTCTTTCTTAGCCGCGGTCTGTCGGTCTCGGTCTATGATCCGGAGCCTGCACGCGCTGCTTTCGTTGCTCGCTACATTGAAGATGCGTGGCCGACACTCGAGGCGCTGGGCTTGGTTGCGGGCGCTCGACGTGACCAATGGTCGTTTGATGCAACGCTTTCCGCTGCAGTGGTCGATGCGCCGTTCATCCAGGAGTGTGCGCCAGATGACTTCGGACTGAAGCGACAGCTGTTCGCCACGCTCGATGAGTTGGTACTGCCGGCGGTCGTGGTTGCCTCCAGCACGTCAAGCCTCGTACTCAGTGACCTGCAGCAAGGGCTCGATACGGCCGACCGCTTTGTAGTGGCTCACCCATTCAATCCGCCACACATAATTCCCTTAGTGGAAGTCGTTGGTGGCCGCGACACGCGTGCTGAGGTTGTGAGCTGGTGTGTCGCGTTCTTCGAGCGACTCGGCAAGACGGTCCTTCGGTTGCGCAAGGAAGTACCGGGGCACGTTGTGAATCGCCTCCAGGCGGCGTTGTTCCAGGAGGCGGTCTGGCTCGTGAGGGAAGGCGTTGCCGAGGTGGCCGATATCGATCGGGGTATCTCCATGGGGCCGGGCCTGCGCTGGGCCCTTGCCGGGCCTTTCCTGACCTTTCATCTTGGGGCGCAAGACAAAGGCATCCGTGGTTACCTCCATCATCTTGGTCCCGCGCATCAGCGGATGTGGCAGGACCTGCAGCGAGTGGAGCAACTGACTCCGGAACTCGTTGACGCCATCGCACGCGGCGTCGAGGTTGAGACCGACGGCCTGAGCGTGGCTGCCCTGACTGCACGCCGAGACAGGTTGCTCATCCAGCTCATTCGGTTGACGTCGGAGACAATTGTTGATGCGTCGCTCGTTGTTCGAAAGCCGCTTAATTGAGCGTGTCGGAGGAGCTGGGCATCATGTGGTCACGACTTGGGACAGTCGCTGTCATCGGTTTTGGCAAAGTCACGGAGTCGCATCTGGTCTCTTTTCGACGCATCGGTGGCGTCGAGGTGGTCGGTGTCGTGCCCGACGCCCGGCGGTTCCCCAACAGCCTGCTCGCGCGATTGCCGGACAAAGACAGTTGGGAAGATCGGCGGGGAACTGGCAGACGCAGAACGCCCGCTGAGTGTCTGTTTTTGAATCCCGGGAAGTTTCGCCGGCCCCGGTTCGCGTAAACATCGTCCCTGGAAATGGAAACGACTCTCGCTCAGCATTCCCTCCACGTCGGGCCGGACGGCCTGGCCTCGCTACCGTCCCCGGAGCGCTTCGCCAACACGGCGC
>JAWXBD010000084.1:0-79317 GCA_034439815.1 Phycisphaerae bacterium | reverse complement strand
TCGTTGCCCGGGATCGGAATGTCCGCGAGTTCAGGATCGCCGTCGGTGTCGATCAGGCAGATCGTCGGAATGCCGAGATTCTTCGCTTCGAGCAAGGCGTTCTTCTCGCGGTTCGTATCGATGACGATCACGGCGCCGGGAAGACGGCCCATCGTGCGGATGCCGTTCAGGTTGCGGAAGATCTTCTTCTGCTCGCGCGTGAGCTGCGATTCCATCTTCTTCGAGTAGTTCTTCATCTCGCCGCCCTCGATGAGCCGCTCGAGCTCTTCGAGGCGCTTCAGCCGGTCGCGGATCGTGCGGAAGTTCGTGAGCGTGCCGCCGAGCCAGCGTTCCGTGACGAACGGCATCTTCACGCCGCCCGCGTACTGCTCGAGCGCGGCTTGCGCCTGGCGCTTGGTGCCGACGAAGAGGACATCCTTGCCGTCAGCGACGAGTTTCGAAATGAACTTCTTCGCGAGGAGAAGACCTTTGACGGTCTCCTTGATGTCGATGATATGAATGCCGTTGCGAACCGTAAAAATATACGGCTGCATGCGCGGGTTCCAGTTGCTTCGGCGCTGGCCGAAGTGGATGCCGCTTTCGACGAGTTCTGTGACGAGCGATGACATGGGGAGACTTCCTTTGCAGCGACACCGACGCGGCGGTGGTGGTAGCCCTCACGGCCAGCGGCGTTGAGCCGAAGTCGTGCGAGCCCGCAGCGTCCCGAGGGCGCTTCTGAGTGACGGATCACGAGACACCCCGCAACAGCACCACCAGAGAGCTATCGCAGGTCCCCCGCACGCCGTTGCGGCACCCGTTGCCGCAGTCGTCATTGGAGGATCTGAGGAGGATACCAGATGGCTGCGGGAGGCGGAGGGGGTGTGTGCGGGACCGTCTTCCGCTAGATTTCCGGCTTTCCCGCCATTGGCCTCCCTCGAAAACCAACACTCATGCTCGGAAAAGTCTTCAAGGCCTACGACGTTCGCGCGACCTATCCGAAGCCCCTGAACGAGAAGATCGCTTGGCAGATCGGCTACGCCATCGCCGAGTACCTGATCGGGCAGGCGGTGGCAGCCGGATACGACGACCCGATGATGAAGCACATCGCGGTGGGGCGGGACATGCGGAAGAGTTCCCCCGCGCTCACGGAGGCGCTCACCCAGGGAATGCGCGACTTTGGCGGCCACGTGATCGAGCTTGGCCTCTGCGACACGCCGATGGTGTACTTCGCGATCAACCACCTCGGCTGTGCCGGCGGGGTGCAGGTGACGGCCTCGCACAATCCGAGCAACTACAACGGGTTCAAGATCTCAAAGATCGCAGCCAAGCCGGTCGGGGGCGACACGGGACTGGACGAGATCAAGCGGCTGGCGGCGCTGGTCGAGCGCGAGAAGCTCGTCCCGCGCGGCGGCCGCATGGAAGCGCGGGATCTGTGGAAGCCGTACCGCGAGCATGTGCTGCGCTTCGTTGATCCGGCCATCCTCGAAGGGAAGCGGACGCTGCGCATCGTCATCGACGCGAGCAACGGCATGGCGGGCACGATGGTGCCGAAGCTGTTCGGCGGCGTCCCCGGTCTGAAGATCACGGAGATCAACTTCGACAACTCCAGCGGCGAGTTCGTGCACGAGCCGAATCCGCTCGTCGAAGCGAACCTCGCGCAGTTGCGCGAGACGGTACTGCGACAGAAGGCGGACTTCGGCGTGTGTTTCGATGGCGACGCCGATCGCTGCGTCATCGTCGACGAGAACGCCGTGCCCATCGGCTGCGATCTGCTCCTTGCGATGCTGGCCCGCGACGTGCTGGCCAAGGCGCCCGGCGCCAGCGTGGTCTACGACCTGCGCTCGAGCCGCAGCGTGCCGGAGATCATTCGTGAATGCGGCGGTGTTCCGGTCGAGAGCCGCGTCGGCCACGTGTTCATGAAGGCGAAGCTTGCTGAAACCTCTGCGCCGATCGGCGGCGAACTCAGCGGGCACTTTTATTTTCAGGACATGTTTGCGACGGACTCCGGTGCCCGCGCGTTCGTGGCCGTCGTCAGCGCGCTTGCACGCGCGACGTCGCCCTTGAGCGCGCTGATCGCGCCGACGCGCCGTTACATGCAGTCAGGCGAGATCAACTTCGAGAATGAGGACAAGGAAGGCGCGATTGCCGCGCTCCGCAAGGCGTATCCGAAGGCGAAGGTCACGACGCTGGATGGCGTGAGTCTCGACAACGGCTCGTGGTGGTGCAATGTGCGGATGTCCAACACCGAACCGCTGCTGCGCCTCAATCTCGAAGCCAAAGATGCGGCAACGGTTGATGCCGCCGTGCGCGAGCTCTCGCGCTTGCTCGGGAGGCGCGTCGCGCATTAGCACTTCTATGAGGCCAGCTCCGTCAAGTCGATTCGGTCGGATCGTACGAATCAGTCTTCTATTCGTGCTTTCCGGCGTGCGGCGGTGCGCCGTGTGATTCGCCGGGCGACTCTCTGACTCTGCGAAATCGGGTGCCCACTCTCTGTGACGCGCTTTGGCGCGCAGGTTTGGACCGGGCTTTCCCTGTGTCGTCGATCCTCGATACCGATCGGGCCGTCCTGACGACGCCGACCTCTCGTCATCGTTCTCCTTCAAGTGCGCGAGTGATTCAATCGTCCGCTGCGGGTTTGGCTGGCCTTGGTTGTAGCGCAATCAGCTTTGCGCATACTCGCCGCGGTACGTCACCTGCAGGCAATTGTTGAACATGTTCAGCATCGTGATGAGACCGATCATCGCCGTGAGCTCGACGATCTCCGGTTCGGTGTAGTGCGCGCGAAGATCATCGAACAGCTGGGCAGGAATCCGGTTCGCGTCGCGCTGCGCTGCACGCGTGTAGTCGACCGCGAGGCGCTCGCGGTCGTTCATGAGTTCAGGGCGGTCAAGCAGACGAAGCGGATCGCCGCTTTCGTCGCCGATGCCGAGCATCTGCGCGATCGACACGTGTGACGCCGTGCAGAACTGGCACTGATTCGTGCGCGATGCTTCGAGAATGATGAGTTCCTTCACGCGCCGCTCGACCACGCCACCGGGATAGACCGCTTCGCTCATGGCACCGAATGCCTGGAGCAGTTCCGGCCGCAGACTCATCGCCTGAGTCATTTCGACAGGAAGGCGTCCGCCATCGAAGAGCTTGCTGCTTTCCGCAAACGCGGGGCTGTGGCGCACTGCATCAAACGCGGCGCGGATCTGAGGGGTCGTGGGTGTGACGCGCATCCGCAGAGCGTACGGGCCCGTCAAAATTGCACCCCGGCCGATTGGCCGGATTCGCGGGCCATCACTCGCCCGGAATGTATGAAATGACGCCTTCCCACGGGCTCGACGCTGTCGCGTACTTCTTCATCGGAATGCGGCCGGCGCGCGCCCCGAGGTAGCCGGCGTCGCACGCCATGCGCATCGCGTGGGCCATCGCGACAGGTTCCTGGGCGTGCGCAATGCCGGTGTTCAGCAGCACGCCGTCCGAGCCGAGTTCCATCGCGAGCGTGACATCGCTCGGCGTGCCGACGCCTGCATCGACGATCACGGGGTAGCTGGCATCGCCGCCGTGCTGCGGATCTTTGAGCAGCTCGAGGATGATCGCGATGGCGCTCGGATTCGCGATGCCGCGGCCGGACCCGATCGGGCTGCCCGCCGGCATGACGCTCGCCGCGCCCGCGTCGCGCAGCCGTACTGCGATGATCGGATCGTCGCTCGAATAGCAAAGCACGGTGAACCCGTCGCGGACGAGCTCCTTGCACGCTTCGAGCGTTCCGAGCGGGTCGGGCAGCAGCGTCTTGCGGTCACCGAGCACTTCGAGTTTGACCCACGCGGCCCCGGCATTGCCGATCTGCTCGAGCAGTTCGCGGCCGAGGCGGGCGACGCGGATGGCATCGTCCGCCGTGAAGCAGCCGGCGGTGTTCGGGAGAATCGTGAGGCGTCCGAGATCGAGGAACTCGAGGATCGATCGGCCCGCCGCGTCGACGAGGCGTTCGCGGCGCACGGCAACGGTCACGACGTCGGCGCCGCTCGCCTCGACCGCCGCCTGCATGGTCGGATAGTCGCGATACTTGCCCGTGCCGACGACGAGTCGGCTCTTGAGCACGAACGGCCCGACAGCAAGCGGCGGGATGGGAGACGGCGACGTGATAGCGGGAGTGAGCGGGAGCATGGGTGGGGCAGAAGCGGGAGTCAGCCGCCTCCGACGAGCGAGACGATTTCGACCTGATCGCCGTCTTCGAGCCGGCGCTCGGGATGACTGCGGCGGGGGACAAGTGTGCGGTTGACCTCAACCGCGGCGGCGCCACGCGTCGTCTGGAGCCGATCCAGCAGGTCCGCGACCGTGAGACCGGTGCCCTCTGTCTCGAAGTCCTGCTCCTGTCCGTTGACGATGAGACGCATGGCGGCAAGTGTAGGGTGCGACGTGCGCGCGTGTGAACGGTAGAGTGCGTCGGCAATCGTCGCAGCGGGTGATTTTCGGGGAGGGTCGTTCTATGAGCGGGACCACGCGTCGGCACATCCTCTGGGGCAAGTGCGTCGCGGTGCTGCTCGCGAGCCAAATGCTGATCGGCTGCTCCGACCCGGCGTACGACACGAGCACGCCCGAACGGACGCTCGACGCAATGGAAAAGATGGTCGCGGACGGCCGGGCCGATCTTCTGCCGACGCTGATCGAGCTGGAGGCGCGGGAGGTCACGTTCGATGACGGCGTCACGGAGGCGAGTGCCATCGGCGACGTCAAATCGAAGCTGGGCGACATGCTCGGCCGCCTGTGGCGCGTGTCGCTCAAGCTGAAGGAACGGTGGCCGGAGCAGGTTGCGAAGGAGGCGGCCGCGGCGGAGAAGCTGATCAGCGCCCAGACGTCGGAACGCCGCGACGTCGGCGAGTGGCTGAGCCAGATCATGACTGATCCGTTCATGTACTTCACGACGCAGCGCGATCGGCTGAAAGCCGAGGATCTGACGGACGGCACCGCATCCGTCACATGGGACGACGAACCGCTGTGGCAGGCGGTGTCGATGATCGAGACCGATGGCGGGTGGCGATTCACGGTCCCGGTGGCAATCGTGCAGGGGAGCGAATACTGGCCGCAGACGCGCCCGGAATGGGCTGTCATCGCCTACGTGATGCTCGCGATCGAGAACAGCCTCAAGGACTTCGAGGATGAACTCGACAGCGGCAAGTTCCGGGACCTTCGCCACGCGAGCGAGCGGGTCGGGCGGCTCGTCGCCGAGTCGGTCGTCGCGCAGGGCATCATCTACGCGATGATGAAACGGAACCCCGACGTGAAGCCGACAGCGCCGCAGGCGCCATAGCGGCGCTGGGCTGCCGACTCGGCAGGCGCTGTCGGGCGCACGATTGCGATGTCAGCTTGTTTCCCGTGCGGCCCCCGCTGATGCGGTGCTGAACGCGGTCCGGGGCTGCGCGCGGCGCGAAACTCGCGCTGGCATGGCCAGTGCAATTGGGGGTCACTCGCTTCGACAGCAGGCGTTGTCGGGGCGGGACCACTCACTCATCACTCGAACTCTCATCACTCGCGAAGGAGATATTGCCATGCGCTGCTCAACACATTCGTGCTATCCGTCCGCTGCAAGCCGAGCGTTTGCTTTCCGCGCCTATGGCGCTCGAGACGCCGAGCCGTCGGCGAACACTTCGAACGCACCGGTCAGCCTCACCCTTCCCGTCGACGTCTATCAGGAAAACGGAGCGTTCGTCATCAAGGCATCGCTGCCCGGCTTTCAGAAGGAACAGGTTGCCATCTCGATGCGCGGCACGTCCGGCGCGAGCGTCCTGACAATTACCGCAAGCCGGGGCACGGCAACCCCCGGCACCGCAGCCGCCCCCGCATCGAGCGCGGGACCGGCTGCTGAGCAGACCGAACGGGTCTGGTTCCGCCGGGAACGGCGAACGGCGAGCTGGGAACGGGCGATCCGCATGCCGGAGGGCGTGACCGACGAAGGCATCACGGCGGTGCTGAAGGACGGCGTCCTCACGGTCACCGTTCCGCAGCCTCAGCCCAAGAAGCCGGATGCCGTCTCCATCAATATCAACTGACCACTCCCCAGAGTGCGTCGACATCACGACCGCGACCTCGGACTCGATCGAGTCCGGGGTCGTGCTTTTGCGAGCAATTTGACGGTTGCTTCCTACGCCCTATCGTGCGGCCATGGCTGCAATCCTTCGCGCGCGGACCGCCGCTGTTGTCCGTGTTTACATCTGGGGATGCGCGCTGCTGATCATCGCCGCGTTCCCGCGCGCGGCCGCGGCCGAGCGCACCGAGGTGTGCCCGGTCTTTGGAACATTTGATCGACAGTTTGATGGCTTCGAGCTGCCGACTTGCATCGCGACGGCGGTCGACGGCCGGGTCGCCGTGCTGGAACGCGATGCGCGCCGGGTGCGGATCCTGAACGCGAACGGCGAAGAGCAGCTGCGCATCGACACGCGGGCCGGCGGTGACGGCGGACCGTGGATGGTCGCGTTGAGCGAGAACGATCCTGCGCCGGGCGCGCTCGCGTTCGCGGCCGACGGTCGCCTTGCGATCGTGAGCGCGCGGCGGATCGCCGTCTTTGACGCGACCGGAACGCCGTGGCGGGCACTGTCGAGTGTTGACCTGCTCGATCCGGTCGCGGCGACGTGGCGCGGGGCTGACGAACTCTGGGTCGCCGATCGCGGCGGGCGCGCTGTCGTCGTCTTCGGCCCCGACCTCACCGTGCAACGGCGCATCGAAATGGATCTGCAGCGGCCCGGCGGCATTGTGGCGGCGCCCGATGGATCGGTCTTCATCAGTGACGAAGACGCGCACGCAATTCTGCAGGTGGATGCGATGGGAACACTCATTCGCCGATTCGGCGAGCGGGGCGCGTTTCCCGGTCTCTTCAATGTGCCGAGCGGACTCGCCGTCACCGACGAGTGCCTTTTTGTCGCGGACGAACTCAATCACCGTGTGGCGATTCATCGATTCGACGGCACGTTCGTCGGCCAGTGGGGCATGCACGCGGTCGTTCCGCGCGAAGGCGAGGGGAAGATTCATTACCCGCGTTCCATCGCGCTGGCCGCTGACGGCGCGAGCATGTGGGTGGCCGAGCCGCTTGAACGGAGGCTTCAGCGCTTCACGCAGTCCGCTACCGATGCGCTGCCTGCGCCGATGCCTTCCTTTTCAGGGATTCAGAGTCACTTCGGCGGTGCGGTCGCGAGCGATGGTGATCTGCTGATCCTCGAAGAACCGGAGTCGGCGAGTGTGTTTGTGTTTGACCTGCGGCAGCCGACACCGATCCATGTCGCGACGTTCGGCGGCCATGGACGCAAGCTTGACGCGCTCGGTCGGGTGACCGCGCTCACGGTCGATGCGGAGACGCAGCAGATCTGGGTCGCTGATGCCGGCAATCAAAGGCTCACGCTGTTCGGCCTGGCGCGCGACCGCGCGGCGCCGCTCAAGCTCGATGCGTTCATGCCGCGTCTCGTGCGGTCCTTCGACATGCGTGCATGGAGCGCTGCGGTGCGGGCCCTGGCTGGCGCCCCGGCGTCGGATGTTGTGCTCGAGATCGGTGGCCTGGCGCGCGTCGGTACAAGCGTGTGGGCGATCGACAGACACGCGGGATTTCTCATCGAGTTCGGTTCGTCGCTCGCTCCGCGCCGCGCGATGGCGACCGGGCTGCGCGGCGCGACCTCGCTCGCGGTGATGAAGGACGGCAGCTTTGTGACGACGTTGCCGGAGCTTGGCGAGCTGGTGGAGATCGCCGCCGACGGCACGGTGGTGCGACGATCAAGGGGTACCGAGGACCAGCCGTTTGTCCGCCCGTCCGCAGTCGCGCGGATCGGAGCAGTCGAGGCGGGCGACCGATTCGTGGTGACCGATATCGGCGCCGATCGCGTGGTGACCGTGGACAGATCCCTGGTGCCGATCCGGGCGACAGGACGACGCGGGGTGAGCGACGGTGACTTCTGGATGCCGGACGGCGTTGCGCTCCTCGCGCCGGACGTGGGCGGCGGCGTTCTGGCCGAAGCGAAGAACCGAACGCGATTCGTCGTGATCGATCGAGGGAATCACCGAGCCCAGGTGTTCTCAGACGGCGGCGAAGCGACCGGATGGATCATGACTTTCGGACTCGGTCGCGCGTACACTCGGCCACGAGAGCGCGGAGAGTCGTGAGTGTTGCACGAACGCTGCGTCGTCCGAAACGCTGAAGCATGAAACGCACGTCATCGAGATCTGGACTGCCCGGCAGGCTGACGACGCTCGCGTCGTTGGGGCTCTTCGTGGTGTTGGCGCTGTGGGCCTGCGAGCCCGACCCGCCGACCGCATCACCGCCGAGTGCTCCGCCGACGTTCGCTCCTGTCGCGGCGGCCGAGCCAGTTGCGCGTCCCGTTGCTGCGCCCCCCGTTGAGCGTGTTCGCACGGTGAGCAGTGCGGGGGATGCGTCCGGCGGCGCAGTCCCAGTGGGCGCAGTGGGCGCAGTGGGCGAAGCCAGCCCGGCGACGGGAGGATTCACCGTGCGATGGAGCACCGTGCCGCATCCGATTCCCACTGCGGACCGGTTCGTCATCGCGTTCGAGGTGTTCACCGACGCCAGCTGCGCGACCGTGCTCGATGTTGCTCCGGACTTGGTCGCCGTGGACGCTGCGATGCCGCATCACGGCCACGGCATGAACGTGCGTCCCACCATCGAACGAGTCCGTCCCGGAGCCTATCGCGCCAACGGCATGCTGTTTCACATGGCGGGGCGCTGGGAACTGTTCTTTGACGTCACGCGCGGCGGGCTGACCGAGCGGGCCCAGACGACGACGGAGGTCAAGGTGGGTCCGACGTGAAGCGGCGCATGTTCCATTTTCGGGGGCAGATCGGCGGGCAGGTCGACGCGTCGACCGATGCTCCCGGCGGCGGTGCGAAGCGGGCCTCTGCAGAACGGCGTCTGCATCTGCTGGCGCTCCCGCTCGCGCTCCTTGGACTCGGGGTCGGCGTCCTGCTTGTCATGTTTGATCCGGTGATGATCGCCCGCGGCGGACCGAGCGGATCACTCGCGCGGACGCATAGCCAGCCGCTCGTCGAACCGATGCCGCTTGAGGTGCCGTTCTCACCGGAAGAGATAGCCATCGTCCGCAGTCTCGGACCGCTCCCCGCGCTGCGGCAGGATCCGACGAATCACGTCAGCCTTACGCCTCGAGCCGCCTGGCTCGGCCAGACGCTCTTCTTCGAACCCCGCCTCTCGGGCAGCGGAAAATTTTCGTGCGCTTCGTGCCATGACCCGGTTCGTTGGTTCGCCGACAGCTTTCCAGTCGCGGAAGCGGCGGGTCGCGGCACGCGAAACACGCCGACGATGCTGAACGCTGCGCACAACCGGTGGTTCGGCTGGGGCGGTCGAAGTGATTCGATGTGGCAGCAGGCGCTGCAGCCCATCGAGGCATCGGAGGAGATGGCCGGTGATCGCGTTTCCGTGGTGCGGCTGCTCGTTTCCGACGCCATGCTCCGCGCCGCGTACGAAAACGTCTTCGGCAAGATTCCGCCGATCCAGAACACGCGCCGCAGTGGGTTCAGCCTTCCGGCCGCCGCACGACCCGTCCCGGAGTATCCGCAGGATCCGCTGCATGTCGCATGGATGGACATGACGGAATCGAGCCGCAACACGGTGAATCGCGTGTACGCCAACGTCGGCAAGGCGTTGGCGGCGTACGCGGAACTCCTCGACGACGGGGGGGCGGCGTTCGATCGCTTCGTGCGGGGGCTGACTGAGGACGGCAGTGCCTCGATGAGTCCGCTCTCCGCGTCGGAGCTGCGTGGCTTAAAGCTCTTCATCGGCTCGGCCGGCTGCATTCGCTGCCACAGTGGTCCGACCTTCAGCGATCAGGAGTTTCACAACATCGGCGTTCCGCCGTTGGGCGGCGGTCTCCCGCGTGACCCGGGGCGGTACGACGGCATCGCACGGCTGAAGGCCGACATCTTCAATTCGAGCGGGATGTATAGCGACGGGCCCGAATCCGAGCGCGGGCTGATCACCGACGCGCTGGTGAATTCACCTGAGAACTGGGGACGCTTCAAGACGCCGTCGCTCCGGGGCGTGGCGCGAACCCCGCCGTACATGCACGCCGGCCAGTTCAACACGCTCGAACAGGTCGTCATGTACTACTCGACACTCGAAGGTGCGGTGCAGCTCGATCATCATGCTGAGACCGTGCTGTCGCCGCTCGACCTTTCCGAGGATGAGATCCGCGATCTCGTCGCGTTCCTCGCCTCGCTGCATGGAGTCGGCCCGCCGGAGGAGCTCATGAAGAAGCCGACCCGGCAGTTCGGGTCGTGACACCTGGCAGGGCAGAGGCGCGCGGAATTTCGGACGCTCCCGCGCACTCGCCGTTTGGGTCAGCGGAATCGGCGGTTACACTCGAACCGGGTTCACGGGGGACCGTGTCTGATGTCACTGCTCATTCGAGAGACCGATCCATATGTCGAAGCTCGCCCAGAATTGCCGGTCCCAGTCCCCGATCTGCTCACGTACCGCAACGAACCTGACAGTGCTTTGGGTCGCACCGGGCGCTGTTCGCGCCAGACTGCTGGCCGCGGCAGTCGGGTGTCTCGCGCTCCTGGCGACGTTCTCGGTCCTCACCCCAATCGCTGGCGCGCATGAAGATGATCCCAAGGCGAGCGAGCCGCTGCGGCCGTTCTACGGACCGATCTGGCGCGAAGCGGATGGTGGCGTGGCGGGAACGACGTTCGCGGCGAGCGGCGTGACACTCAAGGCCTGGTTCCCGTTCAACAACTTCAACGAACCCGGACAGACGAACACGAGTTCCAGCGACTGCTGGGGCTATGTGAGTCAGACCGGTCGGGAGTACGCAATTCTCGGCGTTTCGAACGGCACTGCGTTCGTCGAAGTCACCGATCCCGGCGCTTCACAGATCGTCGATTTCATTCCCGGTCCGGCGAGCCTGTGGCGCAACGTGAAGACCTATCAACACTATTGCTATTCCGTGAGCGAGGGCGGCGGCGGCATCCAGGTGTTTGACGTCGCGGGCATCGACAGCGGCGTGATCACCCAGCTCCCTTCGGTCCTGACGGGCGGTGATGAGCGCACGCACACGATGATCATCAATGAAACGACTGGCTACCTGTACCGCATGGGCGGAGGCGGCAACGGCGTGCGCATCTATGACCTCAATCCGAATCCGGCGCAGCCGCTCTTCGTCGCGCAGTGGGCCGACAAGTACACGCACGACGGCTTCGTCCATTCCTACACGCAGGGGCCGTACGCGGGCAAAGAGATCTTCTTTGCATGCGGCGGACTGAACGGCGGATTTTCGAACACCGGCGTCGACATCATCGATGTGACGAACAAGACGAAGCTCCAGAACCTCTCGCACGCGACGTACCCGCAGGCGTCGTTCTGTCACCAGGCATGGATCTCGAAAGATCAAAGGCACATTTACATCAATGACGAGATTGATGAGCAGGACTTCGGACTGAATTCGGTCGGACGCATCATCAACGTCGAAAACCTGTCGGCCCCGTTTTTCGCCGGGACCTACACGACCGGGCTGCCGAGCGTTGATCACAATTTATACGTGCGTGACGACACGCTCTACTGCTCGAACTACAAGACCGGCATTCAGATCTTCGACGTGACTGATCAGACGAATCCCGAGCGAATCGCGTGGTTCGACACCTACCCCGAGTCGGACACGACCGGATACGCCGGTCTGTGGTCGAACTATCCATTCCTTCCATCGGGCACCGTGCTCGGCAGCGACATTCAGCGCGGACTGTTCGTCTGGAAGATCGAGCCGCCAGCCGCGGCATTCTCCTATCCGCAAGGGCAGCCGACGTTCATCAATCCGCTCGGGGGACAGACGCTCGACGTGCAGATCGAAGCGCTCGAAAACAGCACAATCGTGCCCGGCAGCGAACAGCTGCTGATCAAGATCGGTGCCGCGCCGCCGATGGCCTATCCGCTTGCGCCGCTTGGACGCGGTCTGTATCGCGCGACGTTCCCGGCAATTGAATGCACGACCGAGTTCACGTATCTGTTCGAGGTCACCGGAACAAACGGCAGTGTCACGACGGATCCGCCCGGCGGCATCGAAGCGGTCGCCGCCGTGGGCGAAGCAGTGCTCGTTTCGTACGACATGGAATCACCGGCCGGATGGACCGTCGGTGTGTCCGGCGACAACGCCACGAGCGGCGTTTGGACGAACGTCGATCCAAACGGAACGAGTGCCCAGCCTGAGGACGACCACACACCAGTGACGACGAAGTGCTGGGTGACGGGCCAAGGCCCGATCGGCGGATCGGCCGGCGACAACGACGTCGACAACGGCAAGACCACGCTGATTTCGCCTCAGCTCTTCCTCGCCGCGACTCCGGACGCAGTCGTGAGCTACTGGCGTTGGTACTCCAACAATCAGGGCGGCAATCCGAACAACGATTCGATGCCGGTCGAGATCACCAATGACGGCGGCCTGACGTGGGTGACGCTCGAGATGGTGACCGAGAACGCGGGTGCCTGGGTGAAGCGTTCGTTCAGCGTCGCAGACTTCCTTGCACCTACTGACAACGTGTACATCCGATGGGTCGCCCGCGATGAAGGAGCTGGATCGCTCATCGAGGCCGGCGTCGATGACTTCGCCGTCTCGTTCCTCGACTGTCCGGCAGGCGTGGTCGGTGATCTGGACGGCAACGGCGCAGTCAACGGCGCGGATCTCGCGATCCTGCTTGGACAATGGGGCGCGGCCGGATCCGCGGACTTCAACCAGGACGGCATCGTGGATGCACAGGATCTCGCGGTGCTCCTCGGCGCTTGGAATTGATCTCGGCAGTCGCCAGAGTCGAACGTCCACGAGGCATGGAGCCGTCGCATGCGTGAGGTGAATCGTCGGCGGTCGATCGCTGCGTGCATTGTCTTCGCGGCGATCGCGATGGCCGCGGCCGACGACAAGGTTGCTACGAAACCGGCTCTCCATCTGAAGGCGTTTCACGACGATCTCGCCGGAACGACGCTCCGTGTCGACATGGTGCCGGTCGTTCCGAAGGGCGGTTCAAAGCCGTTCTACATCGCCAAGTTCGAGACGAGCTGGGAGCTCTTCGACACGTTCGTCTTTGGATTCGATCAGCAGCAGCCGAAGGGAAGCACCCTCGAAGCCGATGCAGTCACGCGGCCGAGCAAGCCGTACATCTCGATGGACCGCGGCTTCGGTCACGCGGGATATCCGGCGATCAGCACCAGCTATCTCGCCGCAAAGCGCTACTGCGAGTGGCTTGCGATCAAGACAGGGAGGCCGTATCGCCTGCCGACCGTCCAGGAATGGCAGGCTGCATGCGAACTGGCTGCTGTGCCGAAGGCATCAATCACGACGTTCGCATGGTGTCGCGAGAATGCCGAAGGCAAGACGCACGAGCTTGGATCAAGCAAAGCCGATGCGCTCGGATGTCACGATCTCTACGGCAACGCAAGCGAATGGTGCACCGACGAGACGGGCAAGGGCGTCACGCTCGGCGGGACATTCAAGGAAGCGGCCGACGCGCTCGGCTGTTCGTCGATCGTGCCGTACTCAGCGGACTGGAACGCCAGCGATCCGCAGTTTCCAAAAAGCAAATGGTGGCTCGCCGACGGCGGCTTCGTCGGATTCCGCGTCGTGTGTGATGTCAAGGACGAACAATGACCATCGAAAGTCTGACTGGCGACGCGGTGACGCGGCGTGTGTTCGTGAAGAGTTCCGCCGCGGCGTTCGGGACCATGGCTTCCGTCGGAGGATCGCTGATGACCGTTCCGGCGGTATGGGGATCGGTGCGCGCCGATGACCGGATCCGGGTCGGCCTGGTCGGCTGCGGCGGTCGGGGCTCCGGCGCTGTTCGTCAGGCGCTCGACGCTGACAAGGGCGCGGTGCTGTGGGCGATCGGCGACATGTTCGCCGACAAGATCGACGGCTGTCTTCGAGGACTGCGCGACGCATCGGAACAGCCGGACGGAAGCATGGCAGCATCGGCGTACGCCGAGCGGCTTGATGTGCCGGCTGAACGGCAGTTTTCCGGATTCGATTGCGCTGACCGGCTGATTGCGAGCGGAGTCGATGTCGTCCTGCTCTGCACGCCGCCGCACTTCCGGCCCATGCAGCTCGCAGCCGCAGTGAAGGCGAAGAAGCACGTGTTCTGCGAGAAGCCGATGGCGGTCGATGCCACCGGCGTGCGCATGGTGATTGAGAGCGCGAAGACCGCGAAGGAGCAGGGCACGTCGCTGATGAGCGGCTTCTGCTGGCGCTACTCGCTTCCTGAGCGCGCGGTGTATGGAAAAATTCTTGCGGGTGACATCGGACGTGTGCGCTCCGTGCATGCCACCTACCACACGAGTCCCATCTGGACGCGCACGCGCGAGCCGGGCTGGACGGACATGGAGTTCCAGCTGCGGAACTGGCCGCACTTTCTCTGGCTTGGCGGTGACCACATCGTCGAGCAGGCGTGCCACTCGATCGACAAGATCAACTGGGCGATGAACAACCTGCCTCCCGTCCGTGTGACGACACTCGGCGGCCGCGCGATGCGCGAAGGCGCGGAGCACGGCAATGCCTACGACCATTTCGCAGTGATCTATGAGTATGCGGACGGCGCCCGCGCGTTTCTGACCACGAGGCAGCAGCATCACTGCTCGAACGAGAACAAGGACTGGGTGGCGTGCGAGCAGGGAACATGCTTCATCAATGGCTGGGCCCCGCAGGAGACGCGCATCGAAGGCGCGACGCCGTGGACGTACAGCGGTCCGACGTCCGACATGTACCAGCAGGAGCACAATGAACTGTTCGCGGCAATCCGCGCGGGCGCGGTGCTGAACGACGGCCACTTCATGGCGCAGAGCACACTGATGGCGATCGCCGGCCGCGAAGCGTGCTATTCGGGCCAGACGCTGACGTGGGAGCAGATGTTAAAGTCGACGCAGCATCTCGTTCCGCCGTCGTATGACATGAAGGCCGAACCGCCGGCGCCGGTGGTGCCGATGCCTGGAAAATACAGATTTGTCTGAGAACAGCCCATCAGTGCGACCCAGCGAGGATTTTTCCATGACGTCACGACCAAGCGTCCCGTTTGATTCGACCCGTCGCGCCACGATCGCCGCAGCCGCGCTGGCGCCGTTCGCGGCATCGTCACTGGCGAGCAGCATTTTCTCGCAGCCACGCGCGGACACGCTGCGCGTCGGCGTCATCGGCTGCGGCGGGCGCGGCACGGGTGCGGCGGTGGACGCGCTGACGGCAGGTCAGGATGTGCGCATCGTCGCGCTGGCCGATCTGTTTCAAGATCGCCTCGACAGCGCGAAGAACGGATTGAAGGAACATGATGCAGCCCGAGCCACCGTCGACGACGCGATGTGCTTCGTGGGCTTCGATGCGTACAAGGAAGTTCTGAAGGCGGACGTCGATATCGTGATCTGTGCCACAGCCCCCGGCTTTCGGCCGTTGCATGTCGCGGCCGCGGTCAACGCGGGCAAGCATGTCTTCATGGAGAAACCGTGCGCGGTCGACGGGCACGGGATCCGCATGGTGCTCGATGCAGCGAAGGTCGCGGATGCGAAGAAGCTCTGCGTGGTCGCCGGAACCCAGCGCCGCCGCCAGGTGAATTATCGCGAGGCGATGCAGCGCATTCACGCGGGCGACATCGGGCAGATCGTGGCGGCCCGCTGCTACTGGAATCAAGGCGGGCTTTGGAACGTCGAACCGCAGTCCGGTCGCAGCGATGTTGAGAACCAGGTCCGCAACTGGCTCTATCACAGCTGGCTTTCGGGGGATCACATTGTCGAGCAGCACGTGCATCAGCTTGACGTGCTGTGCTGGGCGTTCCGCGGTCACCCGATGCGCGTCAACGGTGTCGGCGGCCGGCAGGTGCGCACCGACCCCAAGTTCGGGCACATCTTTGATCACTTCGGGCTCGAGTACATCTGGAGCGGCGCGCCGGAATACGGCGACGTATTCGCGCTTTCCATGTGCCGGCAGCAGGATGGCACCGCCTCCAAAGTCGAGGAGATCCTCAGCGGCACCGAGGGCGTCGCATCGCTGCGTCCGGGGTATGCGCGCATCACCGGGAAGAAGGCGTGGCAGTTCGAAGGCGCCGATCCGAATCCGTACGTCGAGGAACATCGCGATCTGCAGGATGCGATCCGCACGGGCCGTCACGTCAACGACATGGTGCAGATCGCTGAGAGCACGATGACGGCGATCATGGGTCGGATGGCCGCGTACTCGGGCCAGGAAGTAACGTGGGAACAGGCGATGGCGAGCGAGGACCGTCTCATGCCCGAGTCCATCGAGTTCGGTGAGCGTCCCGTGGCCCCGGTGGCATTGCCTGGTCGGACGAAGCTCTGAGCGCGTTGCCGAAAGGTCCATCTGTAGGGGCTGAGCCGACTGCGCAGCGGACGGCAGCTGATGTGGCGCCGCACGTTCGCCGATAGAACGCGCATGCGAAACGATGATTTGACCCGGCACGGACGGAAGCCGCAGGAGCAGGTTCTGGAAGTGGTCGACAGCCGACGAGCGTCGCGGTTTCTCGTGGGTGGACCACTGGTCTGCAACCTCGGCAAGCTCGTCAATCTCTCAGAGCGAGGTGCGCTCGTCATGCTCCGCACGGCGCCGTCGAGCAACCTGATTCACTTCTCCGTCGGTGACGGCAAGTCCTCGATCGCGTGCCAGGCCACGATTGTCCGGACGCGCCGCGTCGGGGCCAATCGTCACAGCTGCGCGGTCTCCTTTCCCAAGCTCAATGACATCGACACGGCGACACTGACGCGGCTAATTGCGCGCTACGGACTCGGTGTCGATGTTCAGCGCCGTGAAGCAGCCTGAACCGAGGGCCAGTTCGCTGAGGGCCAGTTCACAGTCTGCTCGATGCGCCACGTGCCGTCCGGTCGCTGTTGCGCGAGACGCGCGGCGTACTCGGGAAACTGTTCCGTCAGCGCATGCGCGCCATCGATGTCCTGCACCGCAAGCGCGCTGGACAGCGCGTCGACCGTGGCGCCATCTGGTCCGATGACAGTGGCTTGGACCCGTGATCGCGTGCCCATGCCCGTGCGCGGATCAAGCAGGTGCGAGTACCGCTCACCGTCGATGATCAACGACTGCTCCGCGTCACCGCTCGTTGAAATGCTGGCGCGCACCAGCTGGACCACGACCGGTTCGACGTCGAATCCTTCGAGCGCGACGCGCCATCCCGTGCGTCTCGGTGGTGGATCACCCGCCGCGATGTCACCGGCAATAGCCACGAGTGACTGAGGGCAGCCGTGCTCCGCGAGCGTGCGCACCGCTTCCTGCGCCGCAAAGCCCTTTCCGATGCCGCCGAGATCGATGCGCATGTCCGATTTGGTCAAGGTCACCGTGCGCGCCTCCGGATCGATGAGGATCGCGTCTGCTCCGCAGCGTCGGCGCGCGTCTGCAAGCGCGCGCAGCTCGGGACGTACGCCATCGCGCCGTGCCTCACGCCAGAGTAGCGTCAGCGGTCCGACGCTCACGTCAAACGCGCCTCGAGTCCGCCTGTGCATGACCGCCGCAATCAAAAGGACGCGCAGCAGGTCGTCACTCACCGCGACCGGTTCGTCGTGGGTGGCGCACAGCCGCCGCAACTCGCTCGTGGCGCGGTAGTCGCTCATGCACTGTTCAAGCGTCGCCAGCCGGGAAAACGCTGCAGCGCCTGCAGTCCGCGCCGTCGGTTCATCGGGCGCGACAATCGAAAGCTCCGCCTCGACACCCATCACGATCTGCCGGTACTGATAGGTCTGCGCGCAGCCGCATGCGGCGGCAGCAGCGAGCGCGGCGCACAGCCCCAGCACGCACTTCAGAATGGCAGCTCGCCCTGGAAGCCCCGCATGTGGCACTGACCGCCGTTCTTGCGGTGATAGTCCTGGTGGTACTCTTCGGCCTTGATGTAATTTTGAATCGGCGCCACCTGTGTGACGACCTTCTTCGTCTTGAACGCGTCGAGCTGGCCCAGCTTGTCGATGATCTCCAACGCCGTCGCCCGCTGCGCGTCGCTGGCGGTGAAGATCGCCGAGCGATACTGATCTCCCACGTCCGGTCCCTGACGATTCATGGTGGTCGGATCGTGGATGCGGAAGAACTGCTTCACGAGATCGCGATACGGGACCACCGCCGGATCGAACGTGATCTTGACGATCTCGGCATGACCCGTGGTGCCGCGGCAGACCTCCTGATACGTCGCTTTGTCGCTGCTTCCGCCGGCGAATCCGCTTTCCGCATCCATCACGCCGTCGATCGCGGCGAACGCATCTTCCACTCCCCAGAAGCAGCCGCCGCCGAAGTATGCGGCCTCGGCCTTCACCGGCTGCGACTCCGCCGGCAGCGCGGCACCTTTGGAAATGAAGCGCAGCGCGCCGCTGTTCAGGCAATAGCGGCGCCCCGTCGGCTTCGGACCGTCGTCGAAGACATGGCCGAGATGCGCCCCGGTGCGTGCGTCGAGAATCTCGACCCGCCGCATGCCGTGGCTCGAGTCTTCTCGCTCGATGACGTGCGCGGGATCGAAGGGTGTGTGGAAGCTCGCCCACCCTGAGCTCGATGTGAACTTGTGCTCACTCTTGAAATTCGGCAGCCCGCCGATCGCGCACACATAGATGCCGTCTTCCTTGTTGTCGGTGAACAAGCCGCAAAACGCTGGCTCGGTCCCGGCTTCGAGCAGGATGTGCTGGACGTCGGGCGGGAGCGACTTCGCCGCTTCGACGACCTTGGCGCGCGGCCACGGAGTGATGTCGTACCCGGACTTGGAATAGAGGTGCTTGGGTGTAGAAGTGGTGGCCATGGGAACTGCGCGTGAAGCGGCGCTGAAGGGGGCAGGCGCGACTTGGTTCGTCACTTGGTTCGTCTGCGGTCCGTCGGATGCAAGCATGTGCGATGCACCGAGGAGCGCGCATACTGCCGCGAGCGCCGCGGCGGCAGGAGCGAGGACATGGGTCAGCGAGCGTATGGACATGCAGAATCTCGTGGGAGGTGGATGATTGTCGGAGACGCCCCCCGCGTCGGTCTTGTTTGATGCCGGCCGATCATATGGGGTTCGAAGGGGCGGAGCCACGTTTCCGTGCAACGGCCTCTGATCATCACCGTACACTCCGCGTCCCGATGCCCTTGTGAGCCGCCGCTCGGCTCGCGAGTGGCATCGCGTGGGAGCTTTTTCACTTATGGCAACGTTACGTTGTGGTATCGGCCGTCTTTCGTGCCTGATCGGGATCGCAGCGCTGGCCGCGTGCGGCACGACCGCTTCGCAGAAGGCGCCGCTTGCCCGGCTGAACTACCCGCCGGCCAAGACCGTTGAGGTCACGGATGTCTATCACGGGACGACCGTGAGCGACCCGTATCGGTGGCTCGAAGAGTACAGCGACGAGACCAACCGTTGGATCGATGAGGAAGAGGCGCTGGCGCGCGGCTATCTCGATGCGATCCCTGAACGAGCCGCGATCAAAGCGAAGCTTGAGAAGCTCTGGAATTACGAGCGCTTCGGACTGCCTGAGAAGGCCGGCAATCGCTACATCTACAGCCGCAACGACGGTCTGCAGAATCAGAGCGTGGTCTACGTTGCTGACTCACTCAACGGTGCCCCGCGCGTGCTCATCGATCCCAACACGATGTCCGCAGACGGCACGGTGGCGCTCGGCGGCGTTTCCGTGAGCGACGACGGAAAACTTGTCGCGTGCTCAATTGCGGAGGCAGGCTCTGACTGGAACGTGATTCGGGTGCGCGACGTCGAGACTGGAAAGGATCTGGACGACGAGATTCGATGGGTGAAGTTTTCCAGCGCCAACTGGGCCAAGGACGGATCGGGCTTTTACTACAGTCGATTCGATGCGCCGACGGATGGGGACAAGCTCAAGGCCATCAATGAATATCACAAGATCTACTACCACAAGATCGGCACACCGCAGGATGCCGACGAACTGATCTTCGAGCGCCAGGACCAGCCGCGCTGGTATCTCGGTGCAGGAGTCAGCGACGACGGGCGATGGCTGATCATCGGAATCGAGAGCGGCGACTCGATCAACAACGCACTCTCGTATCGCGATCTGTCGGTGCCCGGTTCGCCGACCGTCGCGTTGTTTGATGCGTTCGATGCGAAGTACTCGTTCATCGGCAACGACGGAACGACGTTCTACATCCGGAGCAATCTCGACGCGCCGCGCGGACGCGTCTGGGCGGTCGACGTGACGAAGCCCGCGCGGTCGAACTGGCGCGAGGTCATTCCGCAGACGGAGGACGCGCTGGTCTCTGCGTCGATGGTGGGCGATCAGATCTTCTGCAATTACCTGCATGACGCACGCAGCCTCGTGCGCGTCCATGCTTTGAACGGTGCCGTCGAGGGCGAAGTGCCGCTCCCCGGCATCTGCACCGCGTCCGGCTTCGGAGGCAAGCGGACGGACTCCGAAACCTTCTTTGTCACGAGCAGTTTTACACTGCCGCCGTCGATTTATCGCTACGACCTGGCCTCCGCGAAAAGCACGGTGTTCAAGCAACCGAAGGTCGCGTTTGATGGCGACCGGTATGTCACGAAGCAGGTCTTCGCCACCAGCAAGGACGGCACGAAGGTGCCGATGTTCATCACACATCGCAAGGGCTTGCGGCTCAACGGTGAGAACCCGACGATCCTCTACGGATACGGCGGCTTCAACATTCCGCTCACGCCGGACTTCTCACCGGTGCAGTGCGGATGGCTTGAGCTCGGCGGCGTGTGGGTCGAGGCCAATCTGCGCGGTGGTGGCGAGTACGGCGAGGAATGGCATCAGGGCGGAATGCGCCTGACGAAGCAGAACACATTCGATGACTGCATCGCGTGCGGCGAGTGGCTGATCGCGAACAGGTATACGAGCAACCGGAAGCTTGCCGTGCAGGGTGGGAGCAACGGCGGACTGCTCGTGGGCGCGTGCATGACGCAACGGCCCGACCTCTGGGGTGCGTGTCTCCCCGCCGTCGGCGTTCTGGACATGCTCCGGTTTCAGAAGTTCACCATCGGCTGGGGCTGGGTCGGCGACTACGGCAGCTCCGACAATGCGGACGACTTCAAAGTGCTGCACAGCTTCTCGCCGTATCACAACATCAAGAAGGGCGTGTGCTATCCGCCGACGCTGATCACGACGGGTGATCATGACGACCGCGTGTACCCGGCGCACAGCTTCAAATTTGCGGCGGCCATGCAAGCGGCTCAAGCGGAGGTGCCGCACTGCGGCAATCCGATCCTGATCCGCATCGAGAAACGCGCTGGACACGGCGCCGGGAAGCCGACGAGCAAGCGCATTGAAGAGGCGACGGACGTGTACGCGTTCCTCGCCGCCACGCTCGGCATGCGCGTCGACTGAGCGTCGCGCATCCCAGCGCTCGAGGCGTCAAAAAGTACAGCGGGCCGGCGCAGCGCGCCAGCCCGCTGTTTATCTCGCAGATGAGAGGCGGATTCTGCGAGGAACAATGACGAGAGATATCAGCGACCGGGACGATTCTGATCGGTGCGCGCGGTCGACATGCCTTCATTTTCCGCACGCTGCATCGAGAGGCGATCCCACGCGTCGCGAACAGCAAGCTTCGCCTTGTCCCAGGAGAGCGAGGTGCTCGATTTCATCTTCGACCATTCCGATTGCAGGTCGTTCTCGACGTGATCAAAGTCGCGGTCCTTCCACTCGGGCTTCTTCGTGCGCGACTCCCAGCCCAGGCGATACGCCGGGGCGAACGTGTCGTACGTCGTGTTCTGGTCGTAGTAGGGGCGGCTGCGATAGGTCTCGCGCCAGTACGCATCCTCGGCGGTCGGGTCGATCTCTTCGGCGGCCGCCTTGCCGCCGTAGCCACCTGCGATCGCGCCTGCTGCCGCGCCGATCGCACCGCCAATCGGTCCGCCCACAGCCACGCCGACCCCGGCGCCGGTCAGACCGCCCGCTACCGCTCCTACGCCGGTGCCAACGGGGTGCGCGCCGGGCTTGCCGTCGAGCGGATCGCGGTTCGCAGGATTCGTGTCACGCGGGGGGGTATTTGGTGATGAAGGGTTTCGAGAATTCATGGATGAATGCCTCCAGTGAGTGCTGTCGTGATGACCGATGCAAATTCAGTTCAAGCGTCAGCGGGCGAGTTGATCCGGACTGGGCTTTCTGAATTCGAGCGATCGAGAACGTGGGCGATCCTCTGCCCATCGGTTGTACGGAGCATCGCTCATGCGTGCCAGCGCGACGCACGGGCAGTTGCCCCAAACCGAAGAGCGGCGCGACGCGGGAGTGCGTTTCACGACGCGCGCGGAGCGGGCGCCATTGCGGCATTCGCCGCAGCATCAAGCGTCGTCGCGATGCGCGACGGTGCGGTCGCGATCGTCCCTTTCATCGCTGCGTCAGACACACGCGTACTCCAGATGCCAAGGATCACGCGTTTTCCTCGCACGGCTCCCGCGATGCGCTGCGCCATGAATTTCGCGTGCGACTCTGCCCAGGGAGGCATCGCACACACGCAGACGACTTCCGCGTCGCTTTCCTGCACGCTGCTCAGTCGATCCGACAATGAACTGCTCGCCGGCAATGCGGTCGCCGTTCCGCCGCGCGTGCGAACGACGTGCGCGAGCATCTTTGCGCTGATGCCGTCTGCATCAGATCGCGCCGGGACGCAGAGGATCTTCGGTGGCGCGAGCGCCGAATCCGGGTGGGGATGCGGCCCGATGACCTCCGAAGTGGAGTCCATCAGCGCCGCGACAATTTCTCCTACGCCGTCGATCGCGAATCGCGTCTGCTCCGGCGTCACCAGTTCAGTTTGACGGTCGTGTTCGATCATCGCGAGCGCGGGGACGATGACTTCATCGAAGGCGTGCGCGACGCCATGAGCGACCTGCTCCGTCTTCGCGACAGCGACCGCCTCATCGATGTCGAGGGCGAGCAGCCGCTGGTACACCCGTGAAGACGGCGGCAGCGCCGGCAGGTCGTCGAGCAAGATCGAGAGCCAGGGAAGACTCCGCACATGTCGCCCGAAGACGGCGATGCACAACGTGATCGGCATTGCAAGGACGAGGCCGGCGCCGCCCCAGAGCCACGTCCAGAAGACCAGCGCGAGAAGCACGGCAGGAGTTGAGAGACCCGTGCGCTTTCCATATGCCCACGGTTCAACCACGTACAGCGTCGCCAGCTCCAAGACCATGAACAGCGCGAGCGTTGCGAACGGCGGCCACCAGCCTTTGAGCACGATGAGTGCGAGCAGTACCGGCAGCGCCGCGAGAATCCAGGGTCCGACGATGGGCACAAATCGAAGAGGTATGGCCATCGCGCCGAACAGGAACGCATTTGGCACACCGATCACGAACAGCCCTACTCCGAAGAGCAGCGCGAAAGCGGCGTTGATGATCAGCTGCGCAAACAGAAACCGGCTCAAATTCTCGGCTGCGTCGTCCATCACCTGCGTCGATACCCGCAGCTGATCGGCACCCATGAGCGCCAGCGCCCGATCGCGCAGGTCCTCGCTCTTCACGAGAATGAAGCTCGTGAAGACCAGAACGATGCCCGCGGCCAAAAGCGGGTTCACGACGGTCAGCAGCGTTGCTACGAGCGAGCTGATCGGTCCGGACTCGTCCTGCGGGACGGACACAACAAACGGCGCGCTCTCGATCGCCGGCTTCTCGTCGGCCGGGTCTCCGAGCGTCGCGGTTGCGTCGCGGACCTGCTCATGGACTTCAGCGAGACCGCGTCGGGCCCGGAACATCCAGCTGTCCGTATCGCCGACCAGCGATTGCGTCTTCTCCCGAATCTGCCCCCGGTACTGCGGCAGATTCTCGGCCAAGTCCAGTGTCTGAACTGCGACGATCCAGCCCACGAACGCGACGATGCCGATCGAAGCGACCACGGTCACAGTAACCGCGAGCCATCGTGGCACCGGGCCGCGTTGAATTTGCTTGACCACCGGCGTAAGGATGAACGCAACGAGCACCGAGAGCGCGACCGGGATAAGAATTGCGCGCCCCAGATAGAGCACCGCGACGATTGTGACGAACGTCAGCAAGCGCACGAGGCGCGCCGCGTCGGAGCGAGGTCGAGTCAGCATTGGAGTAGTTCGCGGACTTCCCCGCTCCGACCCCGGCGCCCGATACTCACCGTCGACCCCGCCATCGGGGGGATTGCACCAGCCGCAAACCCATCATCGCAATGATTGCGGTCGCGATGGCCAGCAGGCCGCCCACAATCGCCAGCGCAGCGGCCCTGGACATCACTTCGGCAAGTGCCGCGAAGAGGGCAGCGGCCAACGCTGCGATCGTTAAAGCGCCGAGGGCAGCCGCTGCCCCAAGCATCGCGCAGCCAGTCATCAGTTCGCCGATGGCTTGCCGCGCCACGCGCCCTTCTGCCTCAACGAGATTCGCGGCACGCAGCAGAAGATTGACAAAGAAAGCCATAAGTGGTTCCGTCCCCCCTTTGGGGCTCGTGTTTTGCGGGTTCGTGCGGGCCCCCGACTTGGTCCGCCCGTTGGGGGGCCCCCAGTTTGGGGGCCCAATTGCGGGACACGTTGGGCCCAGCTATCCCCAATCAGCTGCGGCGCAGCAGTGTCGCTGCCAGCATGCCGGCGCCGAAGGCGATAATCACCGTAGTGAGGGGACGCTCTTCGACGAAAGCCTCAACGCTCTCTGTGGCAGTCGTGACTTTGTCCTCCACGGCTGAACGTGCCGCGCGGAATGTCTTGGATCCCTGCTTCAGAAACTGACTGCTGAGCGAGCCGACGTCGTCGCGCAGCGCGGTGAGATCAGCTTTCAATGTTTCGAGGTCGACGACAGGATCTGCTTTGGTCATTTCTAGTTTCTCCTTTGGTTTGGAACGACGAAACACTAATGACAACGGGCCAGGCTCGCGATCAGGCGACCGCCCGAATCGCCTTCCCCCGCGTGCAGACCGCTAGTTCACCTCATTTCCTTCGTGTGTTTGCATGTACGCCCATTACACTGGCGAGCATGAGCCTCATTCCTCGAATCCGTGTTCTATGCGTCGACGATCACGAGTTTCTCATTGAAGGGCTCGCAGCGCGCATGTCGCTTGAGCCGGACCTTGAGTACGTTGGTCGTCTCCCCACTGCTGATGACCTCGTGACGAAAGCGAAAGAGTGTCGCGCGGATGTCGTGCTGCTCGATCTCGGCATGCCGGGGTCCGATCCGCTCGAGCGCCTCGTCGATCTGAAGCGAGCGCTTCCTGACGTCGAAGTGGTGATTCTATCCGCACACGTTCGCGATCGTTACATCGACGTCGCCCTCGAACGCGGCGCCTCCGGCTACTTCAGCAAGTCGGACACGCCTGTCGCAATCTTCGAGGGCATCCGTCGTGCGATGTCCGGACGCTTGGCCTTGAGCGATGAAGTCGCGGGCCGGCTGCGCGACGGCAGTCGCGCGGGCGTCACGCGCGGTTCGGGCAGCGAAAAGGGGCGAAGCCGCCTCAGCATGCTTTCGCCGCGAGAGCTGGAGGTGTTGCGCCTGGTCGGACGTGGAATGTCACGGGCGCAGATTGCACGTGAGTTCTGCCGCAGTCTCAAGACCATCGACGCACAGCACACGTCGATCATGAAGAAGCTCGACATTCATGACCGGGCGGAACTGACCCGATTCGCCATCGTCGAAGGGGTTGTGGAGGCCTGACAGTTCCGCGGTGCGATTCATGCCTAGCGCAAGTGATTGCCGGCGGATGATTGTCGCGGGGGGACATCCGCGCGTGCAGTGGCGCAAGCGTCAGTTGCCTTCCTGAAAGGCGCAAGGGATCGCGTGATGCTCGCACGATCTGCCTGGCAATCGTCATGACAAATGCCCTCGGTCTGCTGCGGAACTCTCTCCTTGCTCGGTACTCGGTCGCTCTTGTCGCCGCGGTGATCATGTTGGCTCTGCGCGGCGCGCTTGCCCCGATCGTCGAAGTCGGCCGTGCCCCCTACCTGAGCGCGCTGCTCGCTGTTGCGCTTGCGGCGTGGTTCGGCGGATGGGGACCGGGCGTGCTCGCGACGGCATGCACTGTGATCGGCGTGCAGCTCTTCTTTTCCCCCGAGTTCGCATGGTCCTCGCTAGGGACCGAGCACCTCGTGCGCATGGGGTTGTTTGTCGTCCAAGGAGTGGTGGTCTCGGTATTGATCGATCAGCTGGTGCGCGCACGGGGGAGGAGTGCGGCACTTCATGAACACCGCATACTCGAACTGGCCGTGGCTCAGACCATGGTGGGCGCGAGTACCGGGCCGCGCGCGGTCGAAGGGGTGATGCACGCGTTGGGTGAGCAGCTCGGTGCCGAGATCGCCGTGATGTGGCAGTTGAGCGAGGAACGCGAATCGGGACGTCGCCGCGTGCTCGAATCATCGTCCGTTCTGATTGGTGTGCTGCCGACCGCACGCTCGAACGCGCTGCGGACGTTTTTGGACGCACGCATAGCAGAAGCGCGAACCTCCGGCTTCGCTGAATCCGATCCAGTCAGTCGCGCGCTGCGCACGGGCCATCCCACGTACGACGCGTCGAGTGACTTGTCGCCGAACACTGCATCGGGAGTCAGGTCCGCGATCGCTGTGCCAATCGTCGCTTCGACGGTCGGCAGCCCGGACGAAGCTGCGCCCGTTGCAGTGATGGAGTTTCGGCGGGCGGCACCTTTTCAAGAGGATCCGGCAGTCGTCGTGATGCTGCGGTCATTGAGTCTCGAGATCGGTCAATTCATGCGCTGGCGCGCTGCGGAGCGCCAGATCGATCTGCTCAATACACGGCTCGCACAGCGGGTCGAAGAGCTGCAGGCCATTTTGGACACCGCTCCGATCGGGATCGCCGTGGCGCTCGATGCGGAGTGCAACGATGTTGCGATGAACCCCGCGGGCGCGGCGATGCTCGGTATCGCGCGGGGCACCAATGCGTCGTTGTCCGGGAGCGGTGGCGCGGAACTTCCCTTTCGGGTCATGTGTGAAGGGCGCGAACTGCGCGGCGACGAGCTTCCAATGCAGCGCGCCTCGAAAGAAGTGAGCGCGGTCGGTCCGATCGAGGTCGAACTTCATCGTGCAGACGGCTCGGTCCGGACCCTGTACGAGTTTGCGGCGCCGCTGCTGGGCGGCTCGGGACAGCCGCGCGGCTGCGTGGGCATCTTCGTCGACATCACCCCGCTCCGGCACGCCGAACGGACGCTACGGACGCATGGAGAGGAACTCCGAGCAAGCTTTGAGAGTGCCGGCGTTGGCATCGCGCAGCTCCACCCCGAGACCGGTGCTATCGAGCGCGCCAATCGTCGCCTCGTGGAGATGCTCGGGCGCACCGCCGCCGCACTCGGCGCGATCACGATCTTCGATGTGCTCGACGAGGAAGAACGTCCCGCCGCGGAGTCGATGTTTCGTCGTCTCGTCGACGGGAACGCGGAAGAGTATCGGGCCGAACATCGGTATCGCCACGATGACGGCACCTCCGTCTGGGGAATGACGACCGCGACGGTAGTTGCTACATCGGAAGGACAACGAAAGCGCGTGGTCGCGGTCATCCAGGATGCGACCGACCGGAAGCGCGCCGAGCAGGAAAGTGACGGCTATCGAAGCCGACTCGAAGAGCTCGTCGTTGCGCGCACATCAGCGCTGGAAGAAACGCATCAGAGGCTTCGGTTCTCTGAACGGATGGCGGCGCTTGGCACGCTGTCGGATGGCCTCGGCCATGACATGGGAAACCTCCTGCTGCCTGTCCGTCTGCGCATCGAGTCGATGGAGATCAAGGGAATCCCGCCGTCGCTCAAGGATGATGTGCAGGCGATCGGCAAATGCGCGGAGTATCTGCAGCGCCTTGCCGATGGCTTACGACTGCTCTCGCTCGACCCAGATCAAACCAGCGCGACCGAAGTGACCGAGCTTGATGGATGGTGGCGCGACATCGAGTCCTTCCTCAAGAATGCGCTGCCTCGGGGCGTGGAGCTGGAGAGGACACTGGAAGCAGGATTGCCGCCGCTGTACGTGTCACGTCATCGACTCACGCAGGCGGTGTTCAATCTCGTCCAGAATGCGGGCGATGCGGTGCGGGGACGACCGGACGGGAGGGTTCGTCTCTGGGCCGTTCACGGACATGAGCCCAATACGGTGCGGCTCGGCGTCACTGACAACGGCTCGGGCATGACGGCGGAAGTCAAGGCGCGCTGCCTGGAGCCGTTCTTTACGAGTAAGGTGCGCTCTCTCTCGACGGGTCTCGGATTGTCGCTCGTCCACAGCATCATGCAGCAGAGCCGTGGAACGATTGAGATCGAGTCCGTCCCGGACCACGGCGCGACCTTCACACTCACGTTCCTCGCTGCGGGCACGAGTGAACGGAGTCTCGAGCCGCCCGCCGTCCACTCCGTGAAAGTGGTGATCGCGTTTTCGGACCTTCGTCTGGCTCACTATGCGGTATCTGTCGCTACCGCGCTGGGGGCCGAAGTCGAGCGCCTCGAAGCAGGCGCCCCCGTGTCCTCCGACGGGCTCGATAGTGATGCAGCTCTCGTCTGGGCGACCGATGCCGCGACGATTTCTCCGGAAGCCGCGCGAGAGTTCCTCGGACCCGATCACGCACATCGACGGTCGCTTCTGCTATTCGGGGATCCGCCCGATGCGCTGAAGGGATGGCTCTCGATTCAATTCCATGACCGCTTGACCCCCGCATCCATCCGCACGGCGCTTCGTGCCGCCGTGATCGATGCGTCCGAGCAAGATGACGATGGCGGCGATAGCGGAGACGATGGTCCGGACCATGATCATGATGGCGAGAACTGGTCCGCGGATGGACCATCCACAGAAGATCCTTCCGAAGGGCATTCGCGCGACGAGCGCGAGACGGACGGAGGCGGCGCAACCCGATCGAGCAGCTCAAATCATGTGGTCCGAGGTGTCCAAGCAAATGTCGGAACCGACTCCGGTGCCTATCCGAGTTCTATGCGTTGATGACAACCCGCTGGTTGTCGATGCGCTTGGGCTGAAGCTGAATCTGTCCGGCGGATTCGAGTGGCTTGTGCCATTGGAAGCTGCCGACAATCTGCTTGATGACGTCCTTGCATCGCAACCGGATGTTGTGTTGCTGGACATCGACATGCCCGGTCGTGACCCGCTCGATGCGCTCGCCGAACTGACTGCGGCCTGTCCCTGCGTCAAGGTGCTCATGTTCAGCGGCCACACACGCACGGATCTTGTTGACCGTGCGATTGAAGCGGGAGCGTGGGGCTACCTCTCCAAGCACGCAGACGTGCAGACGATCGTCTCGGCGATCCGGCGCGTAGCTGCAGGCGAGTTCCTTCTTGATCCGGATTTCAAGGTCGCGTCAGCTTGAGTTCCTGAGTGGCACGAACCATCTGAGCGCCGCTCGCAACGCAACGATTTCAAGAAAGTGCGTCATGAGAATAAACCAGATTGTGGTTCTGATCTCTGCATGCGCGGCGTGCGCTGCATGCTCGTCTAAGCCGCTGCAGCTTGACAGCACGATGAAACTCGAAGGCTCGTTCCGTTTGGACGGTCCCGTCGAGATCACGATGAACATGACGGGCCCGTCGACCAAGTACACCGGCACCTACGTCTCTGAGAAGCTGCTGGAGCGAGTTCGATTGAACAGCACGCGCGCGGACTGGCTCGTCGCGGTGTTTGGAGAACCGGATGTGCAGGCGAAGCTCGACGACGGAACTGAAATCTGGCGATGGTCCTACCTGCCGCTTGAACAGCAGGGCGCCATCGTCGATGTGTTCTCGACCGGAGGCAAAGACGAGCCAACCGTGAAGCAGTCCGTGACGGTGATTCAGTTGCGCGACGGTGTCGTGATCGACAAGTGGCGAGACTGATGCGCGCACTGCGCGCACTGCACGCGGTGCGTTTCGGGCAGCTGCCCGACTGCGCTGCCCCGATGTATTTCGGATACTCGAATCTGAATCGAGGTGAACGAGCCATGACAGCAAAGGGCATGAAAATAGAAGATCTGAAGTCGCTGCTCGTCCATGAGCTGAAGGACATTTACAGCGCCGAGAAGCAGCTCGTGAAGGCACTGCCGAAGATGGCGCGGGCCGCGAACTACATCGAATTGAAAGGTGCGTTCGAGCAGCACCTCGTCGAGACGGAAGAACACGTGCGGCGCATCGAGCGCATCTTCGAGTCGCTGGAATTCAGCCCGTCCGGGGTGAAGTGTGCAGCGATGGAAGGCCTCGTGAAAGAGAGCGAGGAAATGATCGCGCAGGATGCGCCCGACGACGTGAAGGACGCCGGCCTCATCTGCTGCGCTCAGCGCATCGAGCATTACGAGATGGCGGCATACGGATGCGCACGGGCGTTCGCCACGCAGCTGGGCTATTCCGACGCCGTCGAAATTCTTTCGGCAACTCTCGACGAAGAGCGGAACACCGATCGGATGCTGACGGATATTGCCGAGTCAGTCGTGAATGTCGCGGCGGTCGACGGCTGATTGCGAGTGCTTCGGTGAGCGGCGCGGACACGTGCTCTGAGGGGAGAATGTGTTCTGAACGCCGTTCGTCCGCCCCCTTCCCGCAACGCATCTCGTGTTGCGGGAAGGGGCGGTTCTTTTTTGAACCAGCGACTGGGACCGTACCGGCCCTCACGCTGATCTCACAGGCGACCGAGCAGATAGAACACAATCAGGAAAATGACGATGGTGCCGATGATGCCGCCGCCCCATTTCCAGGCTGCGAAGCCTGCGGCCCCGCCGCGAACCAATCGATTCATAGTGATCTCCTTTGTATGGCGTGAGTGTGATCCAACGCCGCGGTGAATGTATGCCGTGGACTGAAGCTGTCGATGTAAGAACAGCACTTCCACGGTTCCAACGTGTCAATTCAGGCTTCTGCATCAGCCGCGCTGCGAGCGCGTTCGAAGCGCACGAGAAGAGAGGTCTCGATGGATCTGCACACCGGCCGTCCGATCTGGTTTGAGCGTCAACATCCGACACCAATCGCGGCACCTCCGCTCGCGCGCAACGATCGATGCGGCGTTGCAGTCATCGGAGGCGGAATCACCGGTGCGCTGCTGGTCGATCGACTGTGTGACATCGGCGTCGACGCGATGCTGCTCGACTCGCGGGACTTTGGCAGTGGCAGCAGCCTGGCAAGCACGGGGCTGCTGCTGCCTGAATCCGATACGCATTTCTTCGAGCTTGAGGGGACGGTCGGTGCCGACGGAGCGCGTCGTGTGTATGAGCTCGGGGTCGACGCAATCGGACAGCTCGAAGCGCTTGCGGATCACTTCAGCGGCAGTGGGGCAAGCAGCTGCGAGTTCGCCCGTCGTTCCAGTGTGTACCTGGCGAGCGATGAACGCGACGTCGCTCTGCTGGAGCGGGAGGTGTCGACCCGAGAGCGGCTTGGCCTTCCGGCCGAGCGGCTGACGTCGCGAGAACTGCGGGACCACGGATATTCGTTCGAGGCGCCGCTCGCGCTTCGATCGCCAGTCGCCGGCGAAATCAACACGTACAGTCTGACGCTGGAGCTGCTCCGCCGCGCGGGCGAACGGGGCTTGCGCGCCCACACGGCTCGTGTCGTGAGTCATGCGGTGAACGGCGATGGACACGTCGAGCTGCAGACGGACGGCGGGCACGTCGTTCGAGCGGACTCGGTCGTATATGCGTCAGGCTATGAGTCGCACGCCATGCACGATGAGCGGCTCGGAAGCCTGGCGAGCACCTGGGTCTTCGTGAGCGATCCATTGGAATCACTCGCTGGATGGCCCGACCGCGCAGTCATCTGGGAGTCCGCGCGACCGTACGTCTATCTCCGCACTACGCTCGACAATCGCGTGATGATGGGCGGCGGTGACGATCCTTCAGCCACTGCCCACTGCGACGAATCGTTGTTTCGTGCGAAGGTCATGGAGCTCACTCGACGATTTGCCGTGATGTTTCCGCAGATCGCGCTGCAGCGCGTGGACGCGTGGGCTGGTGTGTTCGGGAGCAGCTCGGACGGACTTCCGTACATCGGCCGACCCGATCCGGGCGTGCCGATCTATGGCGCGTTCGCCTACGGCGGTAATGGGATCACGTTCAGTGTGATCGCAACCGACATCCTTGCCGCGGCGCTGTCAGGCCGTCGATCGGCTGATGCGCATCTTTTTCGATTCGGGCGTTGAAGTCTTTGCGCCAGCTCGGCCCTTCGAGGCTTTCGGTGGCGACGCCTTCGCAGAGCCCGCTTTCCCGTTGTTCTGAGTTGACCCGCGCGCGCCACCGGAGCGGGACTCTACTTCAGGGTCGCGGCGGACGATGCGCGAGCCGTCCCCGCTCCCGCCATCGCTCATCGCAGGTGGCTTGTCAGAACGGCCGTTGCTTTGGTCGTCCCGCTGATCTCGTGCATCGTGCTGCTGCTCGGGCTGCGCATTCAATCCTCGGGAACCGCGACGGTCGTCGTAGTCAGCAAACTGTTGCGGGCGACTGCTTGCGTCATTGGTCGAACCGGGCTCTTGTTTCGGCGGCGGAGCGTTGGAGCGGCGCGTGTCCCCCGTGCTGGCGCGTCGAGTCGTCGCCTTCTTCTTTGCGGCCATCCTGTGCTCCTTCTTAGTTCGTGAATCACATCGGCGCCGACATCAACATGGGATGCATGACGGCGATAACGAATTCTGACCGTGCCAGCGTTGCAGCGGCGCGAGGGAGAAGCCCGAATTCGATGAGGATGCAGCAGTCGAGGGACCGCGCCGGCGGCACACACTGCAATGGCCCCGGTGGGACTCGAACCCACACGCCCTTTTAAGGGCTGCGGATTTTAAGTCCGCTGCGTCTGCCGATTCCGCCACGGGGCCTCCACTGGCGGATGCTATGACGAAACGCGTCGACGAGCACACATCACTCGGCGTCGATCGCGCCGGCCGGATCGGTCCGCGCGGAACCCGTCCCGGGTTCCTCCATGGGACTGCTCACGAAGATCGCAATCGAGTGCGCCGCAACCACGTAACGGTCGCCTGCAAGCGGCACCATGGCAGCTCCCTCCGTGATGTCGGCGGGCGATGGGAGCGACGTATCGAGTCGTCGTCGCCATCCGAGCTTTGACGGGGGCACCTCGAACGCGAGCGGTTCTTCGTACGCATTCATCGCCATCCAGACGCGCAGGCCCGCGCGCTTGCGCTGCGCTTCCATCGCCAGCGAACGTGACTGCGGGCTCCAGTCGGGAAAGCCCAGCCGCACGCCGTGCCACTGCAGCTCCGCATTGCTCAGCACTTCCTGCAGCGTCGTGCCGACCGAAATCGGATGCGGGCTCGAGGTTCTGGCGCGGATGAGTGAGCGGACGAAATGAACGAGGTCCGCGTGCTCGTGCACCAACCCCCAGTCAAACCAGCTCACGTCATTGTCCTGGCACCATGCGTTGTTGTTGCCGCGCTGCGTGCGCCTGGCTTCATCGCCCATGAGAAGCATCGGCGTGCCGAGCGACAGCAGGTTGAGCGCGAGGAAGTTCTTCACCTGGCGATGGCGGATCGCCTCGATCGTCGCATCGGACGTGGGACCTTCAACGCCGTGGTTGCGCGCGTGGTTCCAATCCGTGCCGTCACGATTGTTCTGGCCGTTCGCCTCGTTATGTTTCGTTTCGTAGCTGACGAGATCGTTCAGCGTGAAGCCGTCGTGGCACGTCACAAAATTGACGCTCTGCTCCGGCTCGCGCGAGTCATGCTGATAAATGTCGGGACTCGCGATGAGCCGCGGCGGCAGCGAGCGCACGCTGTCACTCTCGCCATGCACAAACTTGCGCACGTCGTCGCGGAACCGTCCGTTCCATTCCTTCCAGCTGTCGCCGACGAACGAACCGACTTGGTACAGCCCGACCGCGTCCCACGCTTCCGCGATGAGCTTGACGTTGCAGAGCACCGGGTCGTTCTCGATGTCCCACAGCGTCGGCGGATTGGCAACAGGCAGCCCAGTTTCGTCGCGCGAAAGAATTGACGCGAGATCAAAGCGGAAGCCGTCGACATGCATGTCGCGCACCCACCATCGCAGGCTGTCGAGGATCATGCGGCGCACCATCGGGTGGGCGGCGCGCAGCGTGTTGCCGCAGCCGGTGTAATCACGAAACACTCCGCGGTCGACCGGATCGAGCAGGTAGTAGCCGCGATTCGAAAGGCCCCGGAACGAGTAGGTCGGCCCCTCGGTACCACCTTCGGCCGAGTGGTTGTAGACGACGTCGAGGAGGACTTCGATGCCAGCGCGGTGCAGCGCCTTGACGAGGTCACGGAATTCATCGAGCGCTGCGAGCGGATTTCGTGTCGCGTTCCACCGCGCCGAATACTGCGGGTGGAGTGCGAAAAAGGAGATCGGCGAATAGCCCCAGTAGTTCGTGAGTCCCGCCGGAGCATCCAGCGGATCGAATGCGAAGATCGGCATCAACTCCACGGCCGTGACGCCGAGATCGGAGAGATACGGGATCTTCTCCATCAGTCCCGCAAATGTGCCCTCGTTGCCCGCTCCCACCTTCGAACTGGGGTGACGAGTGAAGCCGCGCACGTGCAGCTCATAGATGACCGTCTTGGAGAACGGCGTGCGCGGAGGCTCATCGCCTTCCCAGTCGTAGCGATCGGGATCCACCACGACGGACTTCATGGCGCTGCCGACGTTGTCACCGGGCGCCGACGCGGCCGCGCGCGAGAATGCTTTCGGCACATCAATCGCTCGAGCGTACGGATCCAGGAGCAGCTTGTGCTCGTCGAACAGAAGTCCGTTCTGAGGATCATGCGGACCATCCGCGCGCCAGCCATATCGCTGCCCCGCGGCGATGCGCGGCACAAAAATGTGCCAGTAGTGATACGTGCGATGCATCGCGCGATCGAGCGTGATGATTTCTGCAGGCGCCGCGTCGTCGGCTGCGTTGAAGAGCAGCAGCTCCATGCGCTCGGCGTGCTTGGCATAGACGCTGAAGTTGGCGCCTCCGCGCACCAGCGTGGCGCCGATCGGAAAGCTGTGTCCCGGGCCGCAGATGCGTGCTGGCGCGAGGGTGTGTTGGAGATGCGTCATGCAGAGTGTGTCGGGGTTGCGAGCGCAATCAGCGCGTCGCCGCTCACGCGATGCGTCGTCCACTCGTTCAGAGCCTTGGCCCCAAGCGACCGGTAGAAGCCGAGTGCGGGCGTGTTCCAATCGAGCACTGACCATTCCATGCGGCCACATCCGCGATCGACCGCGATCTTCGCGAGCGTGCGCAGCAGCGTCTCTCCGAGATGGTGTCCGCGTGCCTCTGGCTCGACGAACAGGTCTTCGAGCCAGATGCCCGGCTTTGCAAGCCACGTCGAGAAGTTGTGACAGAACACGGCGAATCCGCGCGGCACACCGTTCAATTCTCCGATGAGGCACTCCGCCGTTGGACCTCGACCGATGCCGTTGCCGAAGAGATGCTGATGCAATGCTGCTTCGGTTGCGACCACCTCGTGCGGCGCCCGCTCGTACAGGGCGAGTGCGCGGATGAGACCGAGGATCAAAGGCACGTCCTCCGGCCGCGCAGCACGCACATGTAGCTCAGCAGGTGGAGCGCCAGCCACTCAGGCCTTCTTCTCGTGATGCCCACCGAACATGAAGCGCTGGGCGCTGAGCACTTTGTTGGCGAAGTCCGCCGCGCCACGGCTTTCGAATCGATCGAAAAGCGCCGCGCTCAGCACGTGCGCCGGGACGCCCTCTTCAATCGCCGCCAGCACTGTCCATCGCCCTTCGCCGGAGTCGCTGACGCGCCCTGTGAACTTCGCCAGCTCCGGATCGTCCGTGAGAACCTGCGCCGTCAGATCGAGCAGCCACGAACCGACGACACTCCCGCGCCGCCAGAGCTCGGTGATGTCGCCGACGTTGAAGTTGTACTGAAACTCCTCGGGATTGCGCAGCGGAGTCGTCTCCGCATCGATCGTCCGGCTCTTGAGGCCGGCGTTGGCGTGCTTCAAGATGTTCAGCCCTTCGGCGTATGAAGCCATCAACGCGTATTCGATGCCGTTGTGGACCATCTTGACAAAGTGTCCGGCGCCGCATGGCCCGCAGTGCAGGTAGCCATGCTCGGCGGTGCTCTTCGACGCTTCGCGCCCGGGCGTGGGCGGCGCGGTCTCGTAAGCAGGGGCGAGCGCGCGGAAGATCGGCTCCAGTCGCGCAATCGTGTCCGGCTCACCGCCGATCATCTGACAGAAGCCGCGCTCGGCGCCCCACACGCCGCCCGACACGCCGACATCGACATAGTGGAGTTGGCGCTGGGCCAGCTCCGTGGCGCGGCGCAGATCATCTTTGTAATAGGAATTGCCGCCGTCGATAAGAATGTCGCCGGGCTCGGCATACTGGACGAGATCAGCGATGGTCTTGTCGACGAAGGCGACTGGAATCATCATCCACGCAGCCCGCGGCTTCGTCAGCTTCTTCATGAAGTCTGCGGCGGAGGTGGCGCCCACCGCACCTTCCTTCACCAGCGCGGCGACGGCTTCCGGATGCACGTCATAGACAACGCATTGATGGCCGTTCTTCATCAGCCGACGGACCATGCCGCCGCCCATCCGACCGAGTCCAAGCATTCCGATCTGCATCGAGGCCTCCGCGCCGGGGAATGCCGGCGTGGGCAGTATCGGCTATCGGGCGTGTGGGCGTGCACCTCGCCGCGCAGCCAGGTCCTCGAGTCGGACAACCAGCCATGCGGCACATTCCTCCTTGGGAATCGGTGCGGGCCACGAGGGCGGCCGTTGGACAGTGCCGTCGCTGACAAACAGCTGGGCTTCTATATTCGGGTCGTCCATGGTCTCCAGCGGGTTGGCGACAATCGCATCGAGCGATTTCCGGGCGAGCTTGGCCACGGCCCGCTCGTCGAGACGGGCCCGTTCTTCGAGTGCGAATCCGATGCGAAGCGGGGGGGCCATGCGGGTTTGGGTCCAGCTGTCGGTTTCGGCAAGGAGATCGGGAACCGGCTCAAGTTCGATCGTGAGCGGGCCTCCCCGTTCGATCTTGTGCCCTTCGCGCGGCGCTCGCGGGCGGAAATCCGCGACAGCTGCGGCCATGACGAAAGCATCTGTCCCCGGATAGTGGGCGATCAAGAGCCGACGGAGATCGTCCGCGGTACGAAAGCGCTCGATCAGCATGACGGCAGGAGCTGCGGCGAACGAGCTTCCGGACCCTGAGTTGATCGGCGATTCCACGGGCCCCAGCAGGAGCGTCACATCATGGCCGCGCGCGGCAGCCGCGTTGGCGATGGCGATGCCCATGCGTCCGGACGAGCGATTGCCTATGAAGCGCACGGCATCGATGGCCTCATAGGTCGGGCCGGCTGTGACGAGCATGTGCATGGGAGTTGGCATGGGCGTGCGCCCGCAGTGGATCGGGGGTCGGTCCGGCTGCAACCGTTCGAGCGCGGAATACGAAGGGTCAGTGCGAAGAGGGCGGTTCAGGCCGGATTGCGGCTGACCGCGAGGCCGACGATACTACAAGGCTCGGCCGCCGCGTCGGCCGACACGAACACCCTGAGGTGGTTCGCACCGCTTCGGGGTGGTTCAGAATTCAGCGTTTCGGAGGCGTCGTTGGCTCGAAAGATCCGCAAGAAACTTGGCGAGTTGCTGATTGAGGCGGGAGTCATCACGCCGGCACAGCTCGAGAGCACTCTCAGCCAGAGCAAAGGTTCGGGCAAGCGGCTGGGCGAGCTGCTCATGGACAGTGGGCTGGTGAAGGAAGAGGACCTTACGAAGGCGCTCGCCGAGCAGTACGGCATGGAGTACTTCAATCTCGAACGGCCGGAGTTTTCCAGCCGCATCGACATGAAGCTCGTTCCGGACGAGATCGTCAAGAAGCACTACGTGCTCCCCGTCTCGAAGACCGCGGGACGCCTCAAACTGGTCGTCCATGATCCGATGGATCTCGAGCTGCTGGACCTGCTGCGGTTCCGGCTCAACTGTGAAGTTGACACGGTGCTGGCGAGCCGGACCCAGATCAAGAAGTTTGTGGATGGCGCGGGCGGCGCCGCGAAGTCGCAGCTCTCGACGTCGTCGCTGGTGACCGATTCGATCGACAAGTCTGTTGACCGGTCGATGGACAAGTCAGTCGATCGATCCGTCGACAGCTCGATCGACCAGGACGCCGAAGAGGCGCCGATCATCCGTCTGTGCCAGCGCATCATCATCGAAGCGGTGCGCGGCAGGGCGAGCGACATTCACATTGAGCCAAAGAAGGACGGCGTTGTGGTGCGCTATCGCATCGACGGCGTGTGTCACGTCCGGGACACGCTCCCGAAGAAGATGCAGGCACCGGTGCTCGCCCGCCTCAAGCTCATGGCAGGCGTCAACATTTCGGAACGGCGTATTCCGCAGGACGGCCGCATCAAATTGATGGTGGACGGCACCGCGATCGACTTCCGTGTGTCGGCGTGCCCCGCGTATCACGGCGAAAGCATCGTGCTGCGTATCCTTCGACCGGATTCAGTCCGCATCGGTCTCGTCAATCTCGGCTTCGAGGCTGATCAGCTGGACGGCTTCAACCGCATCATCCGTCGGCCTAACGGCATCTTTCTCGTCACCGGTCCGACCGGTTCGGGCAAGACCACAACGCTGTACTCGGCGCTCGACATCCTGAACCGTCCCGACAAGAAGATCATCACCGCGGAAGATCCCGTCGAATACAACTTCAACGGCATCAATCAGGTCCAGGTGCGCGAGGCGATCGGCCTGACGTTCGGTGCGATCCTCCGGTCGATGCTGCGTCAGGCGCCCAACATCGTGCTCATCGGCTAAATTCGTGATCGTGAAGTCGCGGACATCGCCATTCAGGCATCACTCACCGGCCACCTGGTGTTTTCGACATTGCATACCAACGACGCGCCGTCCGCGATCACCCGTCTCGTCGACATGGGCGTCAAGCCGTTCCTCGTCGCGAGCGCCATTCAGGCGATCATGGCGCAGCGGCTCATCCGGATCCTCTGCGACAAGTGCAAGGTCCGCGACCCCAGCCCCGACCGGCGCGTGCTCCGGCTCGTGAACATCACGGACGACGAAGCCCTCGCCGGCAACATTTGCAAGCCGGTCGGCTGCGATGCGTGCGGCGGCGCCGGATATCGAGGCCGCAAGGCGATCTTCGAGATGATGGTGATGAACTCGGAGATCCGCGAACTCGCGTTCAATCGGGCCTCCGTGGGGCGTATCCGGCAGGCGGCGCTCCGCAACGGCATGCGCAGCCTGCTCGGCGACGGCAAGATCAAAATCCTCAAGGGTGTCACGACCCCCGACGAAGTCGCCAAGTTTGCTCAGATCGAAGGCTTCAATCCCAACGAGATCACGACCTGAACCACGCGCTTCCGCGGAGCGGGTTCGCACGTCACCAGACTTCATCCGCGTCTCTCGCCGCCAGTAATCACGCCGCCAGCCATCGCGGTATAGCGCAATCTTTCGGAACCGGCCATGTCAACCATCCAGATCGACCGTCTCCTTGAAACCGTCGTCCGTCAGGGCGCGAGCGACTTGCACTTGAGCGAAGGGCGGCCGCCGACCGTCCGTCTGCACGGGCGCCTGCGCAGCCTGCAGACGAAGACGATGGAGAAGGACGACCTCGTCACCCTGATGAAGTCGATCACGCCGGAAAAGAATCAGCAGGAGATCGCTGAAGCCGGCGGCACAGACTTCGGCTTTGCGTACGGCGACGCGGCCCGCTTTCGTGTGTCAGTGTTCCGCCAGCGCAGCGCCATCTCGATGGTTCTGCGACTCATTCCGAACAAGCTGCTGAGCTTTGAGCAGATCGGCTTGCCGCCGATCGTCAAGGATCTGCTCCGGCGCCCCCGCGGTCTCTTCGTGGTCACCGGACCAACGGGATCGGGAAAGTCGACCTCGCTCGCGACCATGGTGGACTACATCAACGAGAACCTCGAACGGCACATCGTGACGGTCGAGGATCCGATCGAGTACTACCACTATCACAAGAAGTCGGTCGTCAATCAGCGTGAGGTCGGTGCAGACGTTCCGAGTTTCACCGAAGCGTTGCGACGCGTGCTGCGTTCCGACCCCGACGTGATTCTGGTCGGCGAAATGCGCGACCTCGAAACCATCGAGGCCGCCATCCGTGCCGCCGAAACGGGCCACTTGGTGTTCGCAACCCTCCACACCACCGGGGCCGCCGGCACGATCACCCGCATCATCGACGCCTTCCCCACAAACCAGCAGGCCCAGGTCCGCGTCCAGCTGTCGACCTCGATGATCGCGGTCCTGAGCCAGCAGCTGCTCGCCCGCGTCGACAAGCCGGGGCGGGTCGCGGCGTACGAGTTTCTGGTTATCACGCCCGCGATCTCGAACCTCATCCGCGAGAACAAGACGTTCCGCATCGACTCGGCGATCCAGACGGGGCGCAAGTTCGGCATGCAGCTGCTCGACGACCACCTCTGGTCGCTGTACAGCAAGGGGATCATTTCGGCGGAAGAGATGATCGACAAGAGCAAGGATCCGGGCGACCTCACCGAGAAGGTGCACCGCTCCGGCGGCCAAGTCGGTCGCCCCGAACTCGACGAAAAGTCCGACGAGCCGGCGGCCTGAGCGCGGTTGGATCGGCCGCTCGGGTGTGGCAGCCAGAGGCGACTGTCTCCAGCCCCTCCAAGGGTCCGGCCGCGTTCTCTTGACCGTCAAGCTTGCGGACTAATCCAGATGTCCTTACGAAAACTTCGAAGTCCGATGCGCGCGAATGACCGCATCGGGCGGATGATGCCATTGTGTGGGGGTGTCGGGCCGGCCGGCGGCGACGTCCGTGCTTCCGAGTCATCACCGTCGGTCGGCTCCGACCCCTTACCTTCGCTCACTCCTGCAGCTACTCCTTCTACTTCCGGGCATCACCGCATGACTCGAATGAACTCTGACGGCGCCAAACCCGAGGGCATCAACCCTGACGAGCTGAAAGGCCGGCGCTTCGGTCGCGTGCTGACCAAGCTCGGCAAGGTGACACGGGAGCAGGTGCATGAGGCACTGGCGCTGCAGCAAGGACCGCGCAAGGGAGAACCGATCGGACAGCTCCTCGTGGGGCTCGGTCACATTCAGCCCGAGGACGTGCTCGAGGCGCTCGCCGGCCAGCAGGGCATGCGATGGGTCCACATCAAGGACATGGCGATTTCGGAAGCGGCGCTTAACGCGATGCCTGCCGAGACAGCCAATACCTACGGCGTGGTGCCGATCGAATTCGATCCGCAGACCCGCCGACTCACGATCGCGCTCAAGGACCCCGCCAACTTCAAGGCGGTGGATGACCTCCGGATGCTCATGGGGTTCAAGGTCACGGCCGTTGTCTCGCCGGCCTCTGAGGTGGACGAACTCCTCCGCGCAAAGTTTGCGAACAAGACCACGTCGATGCAGGCGATCTACGCCGAGGCGGCGCAGAGCGATGCGATCAACGCCGTCGCCAACCGCGGCGACTCCATCGACCTCAGCAGCCTGGAGAGCGCGGCGAGCGACAACAAGGTCGTGCAGCTGCTGAACGCCGTGCTCATGCAGGCGATCCGCGACAAGGCGTCAGACATTCACTTTGAGCCGTTCGAGTCCGAGTTCAAGATGCGCTACCGCATCGACGGCGTGCTCTACGAGATGATCCCGCCGCCGAAGCAGCTGGCTCTTCCGATTGTCAGCCGCGTCAAGGTCATGGCGAAACTGAACATCGCCGAACGGCGGCTTCCGCAGGACGGCCGCATCGAACTGCACATTGGCGGCACGCCGATCGATCTTCGCGTCGCGGTGCTGCCGACGATGTTCGGCGAGTCGGTGGTGCTCCGTGTTCTTGACCGGTCCAACGTGCAGCTCTCGCTGGACCGCATCGGTCTCCGCGACGACGACCTCGGCACGATGCGGACGATCATCAACAAGCCCAACGGCATCATCGTCGTCACCGGACCGACCGGCTCCGGCAAGACCACGACGCTCTACGCGGCGCTGAACGAACTGAACGAGCCCGACGTCAAAATCCTCACGGCGGAAGATCCGGTCGAGTACGACATTGACGGCCTCATCCAGTGCCAGGTGAACACCGATCAGGAACTGACGTTCGGCCGCCTGCTGCGGTCGTTCTTGCGTCAGGATCCGGACATCATTCTGGTCGGTGAAATCCGCGATCTCGAAACCGCTCAGATTGCGATTCAGGCGTCGCTCACCGGCCACCTGGTGTTCACGACGCTGCACACCAACGACGCGCCGTCCTCGATTCTGCGTCTTGTCGATCTCGGCGTCGAATCATTTCTGCTCACAGCAACGGTGGAGGCGATCGTCGCGCAGCGGCTCGTGCGCCGGATCTGCGTGCACTGCAAGGAGCAGTACGTGCCGACCGAGGAGCAGCTCATGGAACTGTCGCTGCGACCCGCCGACGTGCAGAACCGCACGTTCTTCCGCGGCCGTGGCTGCGACAAGTGCAACCGGTCAGGCTATCGCGGCCGTCTCGCCATCTTTGAAATCATGCAGCTCGACGACGACGTGCGCGAGCTGGTGATCCAGCAGGCATCAACCACCGTCCTCCGAAGCGAGGCCCGCAAGCGCGGCATGCGGACACTCCGCGAAAGCGGCCTGCTCTCGGTGTTCGAAGGTCAGACGACCATCGATGAAATCGTTCGCGAAACAATCGTCGAAGACTGACGACTGTCTCTTCACGCTTTTCTTCCTCCGTTCCGATTCATTCCTCTTCCCTCCGCGAGCTCACGTCATGCCGACCTATGCCTACGAAGCAATGAACTCTTCTGGAAAGTCGCAGAAGGGGACCATTGAGGCCGACACCAGCGAAGACGCAATCAAGCGCATTCGCACGCAGGGGTTCTTCCCGACGTCTGTCCGTGAGCAAAAGGTCAAGGGCGGCGGCGGTGACGCCAAGGGAGCGGCGCCGCGCGAGGCGCTGAAGAAGAAGAAGAAGGGGAGTCTGAACATCGCCTTCGGCGGTGTCAGCCTCAAGAAGATGACGATGTTCACGCGTCAGCTGTCGACGCTGCAGGACGCCGGTCTGCCGCTCCTTCGCTCGCTGCAGATTCTCGAGCAGCAGCAGCGGCCCGGCCTCATGAAGACGATTCTCGGCGGTGTCTGTGAAGACGTCGAAAGCGGTGCGACGCTCTCAGACGCGTTGGCGAAGCATCCCAAAGCGTTCGACCGTCTCTATTGCAAGATGGTGAACGCCGGCGAGATCGGCGGTGTGCTCGACGTCATTCTGCAGCGGCTCGCCGACTTCATGGAAAAAGGCCAGCGCCTCCGCCGCCGCATCAAGGGCGCGCTCATCTATCCAATCGTCGTCATCACGATCGCCATCCTGATCGTGACCGGCATCATGTACTTCGTCATCCCGAAGTTCCAGGAGATCTTCGACGACTTCGACGTGCAGCTGCCGAAGATCACGATCTTCCTCGTCACCACCAGCAAGTGGGTCGCGGGGCAGTCGTCCAAAGATCAGGCTGTCCCCGGAGCGATCTGGATCCTGGCGGCGCCATTCATCATTTTCTTCTTCTTCAAGCTGATACGAAAAACAGCCGCAGGGCGGGCGTGGACCGACATCATCCGCGTCAAGCTGCCGATCATCGGCCCGCTGATCAAGAAGACTTCGATCGCCCGCTTCACGCGCACGCTCGGAACGCTGATCAGCGCCGGTGTGCCGATTCTCGAAGCGATCAACATCACCAAGGACACGTCGGGCAACTTCGTGTTCGAACGGGCGCTCGGCAAAGTGCACGACTCGATCCGCGAAGGCGACACGTTCGCGAATCCGCTCCGCGAGTCGAAGGTGTGCGACGCCATCGTCGTGAACATGATCGACGTCGGTGAGGAGACGGGCGACCTAGACGTCATGCTCATGAAGATCGCCGACAACTACGACGAAGAAGTCGACGTCGCAGTCGCCGCGCTGCTCTCCCTGCTCGAACCCATGATGGTCGTCGTGCTCGGCACCATCGTCGGCGGCATCGTGCTCGCGCTCTTCCTTCCGCTCGTTGCCATGATCGAAAGTGTTTCGTCCGCGAAGGTCTGACCTTCCATCGGAGTGCATCGCATGACTTCTCCCGACCGATCCACCTGCGGATGCCGAGGCTTCTCGATCGTCGAGCTCGTTGTTGTTATCGGGATCATTCTGGCGCTCCTGGGAACGCTGATCACGGCGCTGGCCCTCGCGGGCAAGCGCGCCCAGTCCACGCAGACGCAGTTCTTCATGACATCGGTGTCGAACGCGCTCACGGCGTTTCAGACGGATGTCGGGTACCTGCCGCCGGTTCTGGGCAGGCGGTTGAGCGAAGTTCCCATCGTGACCCCGGGGAATCCCAACGGCAACACCAGGGATCTCGAGGGGCCTCCGACCTGGCAGATCGGCGCGAACGGCCAGCCCACCTCCGCCGCGAAGCAGAACCTCCAGAACTGGTATTCGTTCACGTCGCTCCCCGAGTACTTGATCGGATACGGCAATCGTTCCCAAGACGGTCACGGCGCGTTTGACCCGGCACCGGCCGGCACTCCTGGCGCGCGCGAACCGCTCGCGGGCTTCCGCCATCCTGGCGACGACGGTGTGTGGGGATCGCTCTTGAATCCGCGTTCGGGGCAGCCGAATCTCGGATCGCTGAACGCACGGAATCCGCTCGAAATCACCGGCGGGTTCACTCCCGCAACAGTGAACGGTGCCGTGCTGCACGGCAAGGTCTTCGGCCCGTACCTGCAGTTGAATGACTCTGACAGTCTCGGCGCGATCAAGAGCTTCGACAGCAACGGCAACCCCGTGGTCGCTCGTCCCGGTGAGGATCCCAACTTCGATGCGATGCCGAAGGTGTTCCTTGACTACTGGGGCAGTCCGATCACCTACTACCGGCGCGCGTACCCGCTCGCGGACCTGAAGGGACGCGAGCCTGCGCTGCTGACTTCCGGCGGCTCGAACCGCGCTCGCGACCTCGGCGACATCTTTGCGTTGCGTCCGTTCGAGTTCAAGCCGGGCGAGGATCTCGTCGGCATCGAAGATGACAACAACGACGGCTCGACGCTCGGTCGTTTGAAGACCGCGAGCTACGCGATCTTCTCGCGCGGCCCCGACAAGGCGTGGGACAGGATGCACCGGCGGGACGCCGACGATTTCAATGCCGACAACATCGTCGAGGTCGGACAGTGAATCAGCACAACGCACAGTTACTGCCTCTGCCTCGGCTTGATCGAGCGTCCCGCGGCTTCAGCCTGCTGGAGCTCATGATCGTCGTTGCGATCATCATCATCCTCGTCTCGCTCGTGCTCGCCGTCATGGTGCCTGTCCTCGGCAAGAGCGAAGAGCGCGTGACGAAGAGTGTCCTCACGCAGCTCGACACCGCCATGCAGGAATGGGAGCGGCAGGTTGATCGGCGCGTGACGTTTCCAGGATCAGCGGGTGACACGGGGAACTGGGATGTTCCGTTCAACCCGGCTCTTACGGGTGAAGGGGGGCTCGCGCCCCCGTTCAACAATTCGTTGCCAGATCAGCGCACCGTTTGGCTGCTCGAAACGATCTCCAAGCAGCAGCAGGTCCGCGAGATCCTCGCGAAGCTCCCCGTCGACAACTTCAAGAATGTCAAGCTCGCGGGCCTCGGCATGTCGGCGCTCAAGCACGTCACGGATGCGTGGGGCACTCCGATTGTCGCCGTGTTTCCCGGTCGTGAGTGGAGTTCGGGCGATCTGGGCGATCCGGATCTCGACGGAACGCTGCGCTCCGCGTCAGAAGACAACATCAACGGAAATCCGACTGTCACGGGCTTCGGCATCTGCCGCAACCGGCAGGTGATGTTTGTGTCGGCGGGGCCCGACGGCCGGTTTGTCGACATCGCTTCGACGACGGCCGACGAGCGGCGCGACAACATCTATTCGTACGGACAGGAAGGGCAATGATGCGTTCATCTGCAAATCGAATGCATGCTTCCACACGCGTCCGTCGCGCGGCGTTCACGCTCATCGAGCTGCTCGTCGTGGTAGGAATTCTCGGCGTCCTCAGCGTCCTCACCATCATCTCCGTGCAGCGCATGAGCAAGAGCTCGCGCGTCAGCGCCGCGGTCAACGTGGTCACGAATACGCTGCAGTCGGCGCGGGCGATCGCGATCCGCGAGAACAAGCTGGTTGTTGTCGTGTTCCGACCGATCTGGGACATCAACAACAAGCAGAAGCCGCAGCAGACCGAGGTGATCATCGCGGAGTGGACGAAGAAGGGGGTCATCTTCTTCGCCGGCGCGCCGGGGCAGTTCGACGTCGCCGATCGATTCATCGTCACGACCTCAGGTAAGACGCGGCTCGTTCGTCTTCCTGTCGGCATCAAGGTTGCGGGTCCGCTGTTCGAAGACAACGACGACGGTGTCTGGGTGTCGCAGGGCGAGATGCCGCTGATCATGCAGGGCTGCCAGGAGCCGCATCTGTACAGCCGCATGATCGCCGTGATGTTTGCGCCGGACGGCTCGATGGTCACGCGCAATCCCGCATCGAGCGCAGGTGACTCGAAATCGTTTGTTGATTTCAATCTGGATGACCTCACGCCGGACGGCGATCCGCAGGATGTGGAACAAGATTCCCAGTGCGCCAACGGCCAGTTCGAGCGCTATTGGATGCAGGACCACGTCGAAGACGAGTGCAATCTGACGCTCGTTCCGTTCCTCGCCGTCTACGACGACCGCCAGGCGCGGGAGTCGAAGACGCTCGACTGGTCCAACGATGTCAACATGAAGACCGAGCTCTTCGGCCCGCAGGGCTTCATCACGACCAACAGCCAGCGCATTCACTTCAACCGGTTCACCGGCGTCGCGGAGGTCCAGCAGTGATTGCAACGCACCACATGAATGACGGTCGACATGCTCCACCCGTGAAACGAGCTCGAGTCGCGCGGACGAATCGCCGCGGCTTTTCGCTCGCCGAACTGCTGCTGGCGATCTTCATCCTCGGCATCGGCGTCATTTCTGTCGCTTCGATTTTCCCCGCAGGGATCACGTTGCAGCGGCAGAGCAATGACGACACGCTGGGACCGATGGTGGCCGAGAGCGCGATGGCGTTGATCCGGTCGCGCCTGCACCAGAGCGATTTCGGCGCGTTCTCCGACTTCAATCCCTTCACGGGCGGGTACTCCGTCGGTCCCAATGGAGGTGGTCGCGCAGACGAGATCGTGGGCACGATTCAGTCCGACTGGCCGTGGATGCGCCCCGGCTTCATCTTTGACGACAACGCCACGGCGCAGGACGAGGGCGCGATTGACATCTTCAGTCAGCAGTACTCGCGCCGGGAGTTCAGCCTTCCGCCGTTCTCATCGCTCAGCATGGCGACGGAGATGAATGACGGCTGGCCCACGAATTCGCCGGTTCTCTACGGGATTCCGTACAACCCCGCGCGCTACGCGATCTTAAATAACACCGCCGCTGCCGACTGGCTGCGCGCCAAGCCCGAGCCCGCTGTCTTCATCAAGCAGCGTGAACGCTACTGGCCGATGGGGACGGACTACTTCACCGGCACCGACAGGCCGCAGTACGTCTGGGACTGCATGTTCCGCCGCTTCCAGGGGCGCGTGCAGGTGGCCGTGTTTGTCTACCGCGTGAGCTTTCCGGGCGGCCAGCCCGTGCTTTATTCGGTGCGTCCGGCGGATCCTGCCGGCGACGCGCAGGATTGCCCGCAGGAAGTCGAACGATCGCCATTGCCGTACATCTTCAAGTGCGACGCCGGGGATCCGTGGGTCGCGCCCCCGATCGATGAGTGGAACTCAACGATCGATCCGACCGACGTTCCGTTGACTGCGTCGACCACCAACCCCGCCAACTTTGACCTCACGAAGCCGCGCTTCATGTGGCAGGTGCCGGGGCAGTGGATCCTCGATCAGAACAACAACATTCACCGCGTCCTGTCCGGACGTCGGGTGCCGGCTGACGGTCCCGTGAAGCTCGCTCGGCCGGTGCCCGCAATGCAGCCGTCCGCCGTCTACGGCGCGGGGCCTGGCGTCAACGGTTCACGGATCGACAGTGAAGGCGCGGTCCAGGTGTGGTTCATGCCGATCCGCGACAGCGCCGGCACGACGATCGCCCCGATCTACATGACGGTGGAGGAACTCTGATGCGACACACGTCCATGCCGCATGATCAGCATGCTCCGAATGCTCAGCGCGGCCCGCGCGCCCGCGCGTTCACGCTGACGGAACTGATGGTCGCGGTCGCGATCCTGATCGTCGTCATCATCGCGACGGCGCGGATCTTCGGCACCGTGAGCAAAGTCACGGGTGCCGGCGAAGCGAACGCCGACATCATGCAGACGGCGCAGACGATGGAGCGGCAGATCCGCGCCGACCTCGCGCGGCTGAGCGCCCAGGGCTTTGTGGCGATTCAGAACGTGGAAGTCCGCAACGATGTCAATGCGCCATCGGGGCCGCTGCTGAACTCGGCGCAGCCGGCCAACGCGAAGCTGCGCTGTGATCGGCTCGTCTTCTTCGTCGACGGGCAGCAGCACTCGACGGTCTATGCGGGCAGTGATGATTTCACTGGCGATCCTGGTGATTACTACTGGCCGAACAAGCAGGCGATGGCGGCGCGCGTGTACTACGGCCATGCGATTCAGCTGCGCAACGCCAAGCCCGGAATGGACGCGTATCTCGGCGGAAAGGAGAACGGCGCTCCGATCTGCCCATGGACGTTTGAGGTGCCGAATCTCGGTGAGTGGGGCGTGACCACGGTGAACTGGTCGACCGGCGCGAACGGCCAAGTAGTGCTCGCGACGCAGCCCCCGGCACGCGAGTGGATCCTCGCGCGGCAGGCGCTGCTGCTTGCCGACGACGGAACGAACGGCTTCCTTCGATTCAACAACCGCACGTCCGATCCCAAGAACTCGGCCCTCAGCATCTGGTTGACGACGGCCAGCACGGCCGGCTTAAACACGTACGACTCCGGTCCGTTTTCGTCGCGCGTTGACATCGCCGCGAGCACGCTCGACAAGATCCGCCAGACGGTGACGAATTTCGGTGACACCAACTGGAACTGGTTCGATCAGCGGACGCAGATCCTCCGGTCGCTTGAAGTGCCGGGCGGGACATCGGCGAGTCCGAATCCCCTGCGCTTTCCGCGCGCCGAGAAGGTGCCGCCGTCGGGCAGCACAGACCGCATTGATCAGATGCTGACGACACCGACGCTGGCGCCCGGCTGCTCTTCCTTCATCGTCGAATGGACGTGGGCTGACCGGACCGGACGGGAGTCGGCTGAAGACGGCAGCACGGTCGACCCGACTCCGGCGCAGCCCGCCAGCGGTGACGAGTGGGTCGGCTTCGTCGTCAACGACAACGGTGAGCATCCGTGGTTCGGCATGCCCGATGCGGACCGCGGCGTGTTTCCGCTGAATTCGGATGAGACGGCGGTGCCGCACCGAGTCAAGGTCTATGACGGCGACTGCGTCGGCGAGTTGGGATGTGTCGGCCTCCCGATCTACCCGTCGAACATCGAGGGTCCGTTCGTCACTTCCGGTCCGGCGGAGCTGGTCGGATATCCGCTGTTCAACGCCCAATTCGGTGTTCGTGTGTACGAGGCGGTGTTCGGCTTCAACAGCACGCGATCGCTGCCGTTCAACTCGGCCACCAACCAGATCGGTCCCGATCCGGCAGCCGGCTACACACCGTGGCCCACCGCTTTGCGGTTCACGTTCACTCTGCATGATTCCCAGCAGCGCTTCCCCGAGGGGCGCACGTTCCAGTTTGTTGTCGAGCTTCCCCGTCGTTGAGTCCCGCGCGTCAGAGTCTGCATTTCCATACGCGCCCACCGACCAGCAGAAGGGTTTCACCCATGCCAGTAGTTCGGCCAGTAGTTCGCAGTCACACCCGTCGTATGCATTCCTCTCCGCCGCAGCGTCGGCGCGGCAACGCGCTGATCCTCGTGACGGCGATCCTCGTGCTGCTCGTGATCATCGCGACCGCGTTCATTTCGCGCACGCAGGCGGGACGGAATGTGTCGAGCGCCCAGCAGCAGGCGACGCAGCGCGACACTCGCGCCGAGGCCGTCAGCGACGATCTCAGCATGATGCTTGCGGACGCGATCTTTCCGCAGCCGATTGATCCGGACGCGCTGTACAATACTGCGGGCTATCGCAGCGACCCGAATGACACGTCGATCCGCACGGTGACGAACTTCTTTGCGCGCCTCAACATCGAGCCGACCGCACGCCTCTTCGGTATCGATCGTGACGCCAGGGACTGGTTCGACTTCGACCGCGACGGCAACAGAGACGAGCCCGATCTGCTGCCGGACTTCGCGTACAACTTCGCGCCGTACGAGACCCGTCCGTGGACAAACTGGCCGGACTTTCTGTCGACGGTCGCGCCGAACGCCACGCTCTTGCCCCGCGGTCCCGGCGAACCAAACGGATCGATCCTCGGCGCCAACAACCTGCCGATCGGCGACTGGAATCCCTACGGCAATCCAGGCTTCGGCGACAACCGCCTCCTGCGTTCGACGGAGCCCGTGCGCATTGATTCGAACAACGACGGTATCCCCGACTCGTTCTCGCACTGGGCGCATCTCTCGTGGCTCGCGGCGTCGAACAACGGCTTCCGCGTCGCGAAAGACATTTCGGACATTCTTCCGAACACGCTCTTCGTGACCGACGAGAGCATCGGCAACCCGATGGCGCTCGGCATGCCGTACGAGCAGTGGCTCCCGAACTTTCCGCCGAACGGTGTCAGCAACGCGGAGGAGTTCCGAACTCGCCGCGATGCGTGGTTCGCGGCGCCGAACGCCGGTTCGAGCTATCTGACGAACTACGCGACCAACAACTGTCTGCCGAATTTCTTCCGGCTCGCGGATCTGCCATTCGACCTGCGCTACGCGGTGTCCAGCACGTTCGCCGACACCGACGGTGACGGCTTCACGGATGCATTCTGGTTCCTCGCGCCGCAGACGGTGGAGCGCTCGCTCCGCTATCTCGTCGCGGTGTCGGTGGTCGACAACTCGTCGCTCGTGAACCTGAACGTCGCGAGCCGTTTCAATCAGCGCAACACCGTCGGGTACAACCCGTCGGACGTCGCACTCGTCGGCATCTCGAACACCACCGGCTTGCAGGTCGGCTTCTTCGACAATCCCGCGAACAACTACGACAGCATCAATGCGGGCATACCGACCTTGTTTCTGCCGGCTGACATGTCGGGGCCGAATCCGCTGTATGCGCCGGTCGTGATCGGCTGGTCGCAGGACCGCTTTGGCGATTTCAACACCGACAGCCTGACATTTCTCCAAGCGATCGGGATGAAGGATGCGATTGGTGCCGCAGACCCGAACAACTTCATCGCCGACTTCAGCTATCCCGCAGCCGAACAGGCCGAGTTCTACTCCGCAATCGAGCGGCAGCGCTACTTCAAGAGCGGCGCGCTTCGCCGTGATCTGCCGGCGTCGGCGCTCACGCCGTTCGGCATTGGCGAAGAACTCGAGCTGCGCGCCTATCACGGCCAGAACACCCCGTGGGTGCTTTCGCGCCTCGAACGGGCGCTGAACACGCAGGACAATGTGTTCTCGTTCCTGCGCTCCAATCCGCAGCGTGCCGAGACGAACGAGGGGCTGCAGCAGTTGAGCGCTCGCGCGCTGCTGCTCGATAACCGCCGCAAGATCACCACGATCAGCGGCGCCCGCAACGACCTCCTGCCTGCGTGGCTGTGGCCGTCGCCCTATCCTGATCCGCGCATCGACTACAACCGTGACGGCTTGACCGCCGACACCGACGGTGACATCACGACGATCGAGAACCCGGTCGCCGGCGAGCTCGACTACGCGGCATATGTGCGGCAGACGAAGCGGATTGATCTGCGCCGTGCGATGGATGTGCCTCTTGCCGGCTCCTTGTCCGCAATCACGGCGGCGGTGATCGAGACGAATCGGCGCGAATGGCGCGCGGATCTTCAGAACCTGCTTGAGCGGTCGCTGACCCGGTCGTGGCCGCTGTCCGGCGGCGGCACCGCCTATCAGTCGTACCTTGCGCTCGCGGGAAACCAGGCGATCGCCTATCAGCGCGCTCAGTACGACAAGACGCGGCAGATGGCTGCGAGCATGACGGCGAACATTGATCAGTGGCGCGACGAGCCTCTCCAGCTCGCGTCGGGGCTGCCACACATCGACACGCCACTGCATCCGGCGCTCGGTGTTCAGGATCCGATCGAGCCGGACTGGCGCTACATCGGCCAGGAGAAGCACCCGTTCATCATGGAGGTGTTCTTCGCGCTCGTGTATCCGAAGAGCGCGATCGATCCCGCAATGGTCGGGGTGGTCCCTGGCATCACCGGCCCGTACGACGTCCCGCAGATCTTCCTCGGCGGAGGGGAGCACTTCGTCGATTCCAGTTCGAAGCCCGGCGCCGTCGTTGCTGTCCAGGTCGCGAACCCGCACAGCACGCCGATCAGCCTGTTTGGATTCCGCATCAAGGTCTTTGGAAGGACGTTCGCGTTCCCGCCGACCACGACCCTCGGTGCGGCGACCGAGCTGGGGCCGACCACTGCGATCGTGTACGCGATCCAGGAGTCCAACATCGAGACGCCGCCGGGCACGTTCAACCAGACTGCGACGTGGCTCGACTTCCTCGACATCGAGAAGACGGAAGTATTCAGTCCAGATGCCGAACCGATTCAGCAGACGCAGCTCTTCAATGCGAGCTCGGCGTGGCTCTCCACTCCGATTCCGTCGCCCGCTGACAATCCGGTGGGTGACTTCAACGACCCCAACGGCGAATCCGTCGAACTCGTATGGCGCATCCTCCCGCAGGCCGGACTCGGGGCGACCCTGCCGGCTGACGTGGTGGTCGACCGCTTTGACAATCGCGTCAGCGGCGTCCCGTCGAACGAGTTTGCTGAGTCTGTCTCGCGGCTGTTCACCGATGCACAGCACTTCCCTCCGAAGAAGGGCTTCGAGTACCTCCCGGGCAATCCGCCCGCCCGCAACTTCATGGACGGCATCCGCATCGGCACCGATGACTATTTCGTCGCGTGGTGCCGTGCAAGCCGCGCCTGGACGTGGGACACCTGGCCCACCGGCAATACGACGGGCGACGGCATCGTGCGCGTCAACGAGAGCAACCCGCGCTACGTCTTCAGTCTGCCCGGTGCACCAGTTCTTCCCAAGCAGACGGTGGACGGCAGCGCCAGCAACGGCGGAAGCGTGACGTTCAAGGGTGACACGTACGCGTTCGGTCAGGATCCCGACGGGCCGGACCTCTGGATCAACTACAGCTACCGCAGCATTTTCGGCGAAGAGCGACGTGGCAAACCGACGTTCTTCCCGTGCGCCGTGCGGCAGCAGGCCGGCATCGCCGACAACGTCTATGGCATGGGATTCCCGTACGCGGATGCCAACGGCAATTTCCCCGCCGGTGTGGTGATCGGCGACAAGGGCTGGCAGCAGAATGACTGGGTGAAGGCGAAGGACTTCACCGCGTTCCGTGCACCGCTCCAGATGCTGCACAAGGACGCCGACTTCACGCAGATCGGCGAGCTGCTGAATGTCTTCTGCTGGGGACCGGTGATCGACATCTCGACCGGCTTCAGCGATCCCACGACAGAGAAGACCTTCGGCGAGATCATGCTGCAGGAAGAGGACGCGACTGATCAGCCGGCAGGACGCGGTGCATTCGTGAATCGACTGCGCATCACGCCGTTCCTCGATCCTTCAATCTCGCCCGGCAACGAGAGTGGACCGACCGACGGTCCGACCAGCGTGCTCGGCACGCCGCCGAGCGCGCCGTATGTCCCGGCGCTGCCCGCAGGCGTCGCGATCTTCGACGCGGTCGTATGCGATGACCGTGGCGCGAAGCGGCTTGATATTGACGGCGACGGAACCATCTCGGTGTTCGAGCTCGATGAAGCGGAACTGCGCCGGCCGCGCAATGCCGCGGGCTACGCCGGTGCGATGACGCCGGGGCTCGTGAACCTCAATACAGCGCTGCCCGAGTCGATGCGCACACTGCCGCATATGACGCGGCTCGCGAGTAACGATACGGACTTCGGATCCTCGACCGTCATGGCGCCGCAAGTCCCGATTCCGTTCGACATCAACCCGTTCACACGCATCGTCGACAGTTTCATGCGTTATCGCGACCGGACAACACTGCGGGTCTCGGGAATGATTGATCCGTTCGTCGCTCCTCAGGACACGCTGCCGCACTACGTAGATCGTGGCCTGGTGCAGGACGACATCGCGAGCACTCCGGGCTTCCTCGGCCCGATCATCCAAGGCAGCACGGTCATGGCGCAGGGCATGCGTGGCGACCGGGGCATCGTCTCGATCGGCGAGCTGCTGCTGCTGCAGCGCACAATGAATGAGACGGCTGCGCCGATTGAAGACTGGAAGGTCAAAAACAGCTTCAGCATGGAATTCGCCGGACTGGATCCGTACCGCACCAGTACGACGACGCTTGGCAACAGTCAGTACGAGTACCACAACGGCATGGCGTACCGCATCGCGACCGATGTGAACAACGGCCGCAACACCGTGAATCCGAATCCGACGGTGGGAGGGTTGACGATTCCCGATCGCGTTGCCGGTGATGTTGAAGAACGCAATCTGCTCTTCTCCGGCATTTCCAATCTGGTCACGACGCGCAGCGATGTCTTCACGGTGTACTTCCGCCTGAAGGCCGTGCGTCAGGATCCGGTGTCAGGCCGGTGGGACGCCACGAATCCGGAGTTCATCGCCGACGACAGCCGCTACGTGATGATCGTCGACCGCAGCAACGTGCAGAAGCCGGGCGACCGCCCGCGCATCCTCGCACTTCGCAAGGTCGACAGTCCGAACTGATTGACCACGAGTTCTCGGCGCCGCACATCTTCGAGCCATTTTCACGCCCGCGCCTCGTCACGCTCATCCGGACAGGCGCGGGCTTTTTGACATCGGACCAGTGAACTGGGCCGCGATGGAGGAAGGAAGAAGGATGAAGGAAGAAGGAAGAAGGAAGAAGTCCACCCGAGTGCGAATGCGTCTTCGGCACTTCAAACTTCACACTTCATACTTCTTCCTTCGTCGCGCCCCTCACTTCATCAACTCGCGCAGCTCGCGCTCCATCCGCGCGGCGAGATCCGGGCCTGCGGTTTCCACGGACTTTTTCATCGCCTCGATCGCCTTGTCGAGATCGCCGCGCGCCTGATGGATCTTTGCCAGAATGCGCATCGATGCCGCGTCGCGCTCGTTTGATGTCTTCGCTGCTGCGGTGGCGAGCGACAATGCCTCGTCGAGCGAACCGGGCTCAGCTTTGCGGCCGAGCGACTGCGCCGCCAAGCCTCGCAAGGTCAGAAAGTCGTGTCGCTCCAGCGCGACTTCCACCACGCGCGCGAGCGAGGCCTTCGATCCATCGAGATCTCCGGCGCTTCGCTGCAGCGAGGCCTTGTACGGCAGGAACTGCTTCGCGAACAACGGCCAGCGAGACTCCACTTCGGCGAACTGCACCAGCGCCGCCTTGGGGTCCGACTTTCCGACCAGTCGGACCTCCGCCTGCATTGCCTGCGCGGCAAGCACGTCGGTGGGGCCGGCGCTGCGATCCCATGTGCCGTCGACGAGCTTGGGAATCACGAGGTCGAGGTTCTGCGGATGTCCGATGTACTCGATTGTCCCGTCCTTCCCGACCACGAAGCATGCAGGAATGCCCGGGTGACGCGACGCGATCATGTACCGTTCATACGTCGTCCGTCCTGCATCCCACGCGACCGTGTATCCCATCCCGTCGCCGCGCACCGCCACGAAACTTTCGACCGCCGCGCGCATGTTCTTCGGGTCCGCAGACGTGAGTCCGATGATCTGAACGCCGTGATCCTTGTACTCGCGCTGCACACCGGTCAGGTGGCCAATGCCCGCGATGCACGGAGCGCACCATGTCGCCCAGATTTCAATCACATAGATCCGTCCTGCCTCAAACGATTCGACGGGCTGCCCCTTGACCCACGCTTCGACAGCGAGAGCGGGTGCTTTCGATCCGATGCCGAGGCTGCCGGCTTGTGATGCGCTGCCGGGCTGTGAAGCTGCGGGCGCCGGGACGGTCTCCTGTGCGAGGGCCGATGCGGAAAGCGCCAGCACAGCAACTATCGCGAACGTCTGACGCACGGGTGATCTCCTCGGTGGATGGAAACAGGACCGTCAATAGCCTATCGGGCACAGGCTATCGGATTCGGCTTGCGATCGTCGGATCGACCATGCCTCGCTCAGGCCGCAGCAGATCCCATCAGTCGTGAGAGCTCCGCGAGCACGCGGGCCTTCTCGCTCCACGACCAGGGCGCGGTCTCGACCTCCCGGCGGGCCATCACGTGAATCACCGTCAGGGATGCCGCCATGCAGGGGCCGTACATCGCAAGCGCCTTGCAGCGGACTTCGCGCAGCACCTCGATCGCCGTCTCCGCCGGGGTGAGCTGCGATTCGCTCAGGCGCAGCCTGGGGACGGAACCGTGCTGCTGCGGCGCTGGTCCAGCTGAGGCGTTTGCTGACGAGGGATCCTGGACAGTCATGGAGAGATGATCGGCATCGCCGGCCGTTGTCGTGGAATGAACCCGGCCAATCGTCGCGGACGCGACAAAATGGTTCTCGGCCGCGCCCGCGCCACCGGCAGCGCTTCGCCAAATCGACTGGCTCCCGCCGCTTGCGCAAACACCACGCCCCGGTACGACCCAGCTACTTGCTTTCCTTCGATCGAATCCGACGTTCGGTTGAAGCAGGAGTTTGCTCGGTCTGTGCAGCCTTACGTCCAACGCTGCGGCGAAGCGAACTGTGGTCAAGCGTTCGAAGGAGACACCATGCGTCAGTTACACGACATCAACGGAAGCAAGCGGGGGCTCGGGTTCGCTCCAGCCACGAGACTCGCCACAGTGCTGGCCGGACTCGCCGCCACGATCGGCTTCGCGACGCCGGCACTCGGTCAGTCGATGCCTGTCGGCACCTTCACCATTCGGGTGAACGGCGGCCCAGTGCACTCGGTGCAGAGCTTCGCGAACTCCGCCGGCGCGAACGGAACGGTGCACTTCTCCGGATCCTCGGTCGATCCGAGCGGTGCGTGGGAAGCCTCATGGGAATACGTAGCCGATCTCGATCCCAACGGCAACGCGAAGCTGACCGGCAACGCGACGGTGAACAACAAGTCGAGTGAATCGGCGGAGTACGACGTCACGTTCGAGGCGCCGATCTGTCCCTTCATTCAGTCTTCGTCGAAGATGGGCGGCGCGTGCACGATCAAGATCATCACCAGCGCCAACGGCGGCGCGGTGTCGACTCCCGGCGGTAACGCAGTCTTTGCTGCGTTGGCTGACGGAGCGATGGGTCCGAAGCTGTTCCACGGACCGTTCAACATGGGTTCGACCGGTTCAGGCACCGCGGAGACCGCAAATCTCTTCGGGGCACCGTTCCCGAACATGGCGACCGCTGCAGTCAGCGAGGCGTTCGGTCTCCGTCACATGTTCAAGCTGACGGACGGTGACATCGTGATCATCACGAGCAATCTGGTGCTGGGTGGCGATGTTGCAAACTTCGTCGCGTGCAGCAACCAACAGATGGCGGAAGCGATGCCGGCGGCGCCGGCTGGCGCACCTGCCGATCAGAGTGCGATGATGGTGCAGGGCGAGCCTGCCGCACCGCCGATGCCGCCGTCCGCCGCGACCGGCGGCGGAGCGACAGTCACGAAGCCCGACCGCGCGCCTGCAGTCGTCACGCCCAGCAGCAACGGCGCTGCGAAACCCGGCGCCAGGAGCGGAGCATCGTCCAGCGTGGTGGTGCTCGGCGGCTCCAGCAGTGAACGCGTGGTGCTCGACAGTCAGCCGGCGAAGAAAGCCATCCGCAAGGCGTTGCCGGCAAAGAAGAGTTCCGCCTCGGCGACGAAGAAGTCGAATTCGGGCAGTGCCAGCGCCGCTGCTCGCGCCCGGGCCATGGGCAACAGGAACCGTTGACGGTCGGACACCGCTGACCGGCTGATCTCCTGAGTGCGGCTTTTGCAGCGACACCATGCACTCCGCCTCGACCACGCTGACCTCTGATGCCTTCAACGGCATCAGAGGTCATGTCGGCATGGAGGGGAAGACCGTCACTGCGGATCGTCGATGCCCTTGCCGCGTGAAATGACCTGCAGGCCGATGGTTGCTTCGAATGAACTCGCCATCGTGCGCCCGGTGGGCCGCCAGCCCCAGACGGATGCGAACGGCGGACTGACATACGCATTTGGCGCGAAGCACCAGGCGATAGGAATCCACTCGTTGAGGTCCTTCATGGTGCCGACGCCCGGCCATGCATCTCCGACCTTCAACGATCGCACGGCGCTGCCACGCAGGCGCATCGGATCGAACGGAACCCAGCCGAGTTCGGGCATGTACACCTCGCCCCAGCTGATGAGAATCGTGCGCTTGCGGCCGCCGGCTGCGGCCCTCGAACGTTCTTCGCTGATGCCGACCACGGGGCGGGCCGGAATGCCGGCGGCGCGGAGCGCCGCCACGCACGTCGCCACAAGATCATGCTGCGTTCCGAATTCGCGTTCGACGCTGAAACGCGCTCCGTCCATCTTGAGCCCGACGACCCGGCCCCCGGCGCGGCGTTCGAGTGCATCGGAGCTGACGCTGCGGAATCCCGTCGTGACCGTGCGCAGAATCTCCTTCGTGGCAAACCACGGCGCCGTGGACCGCACCTGATCACCGAGGGCCTGCGCGACGATCGCCTTGGCGAACGGTTCGTTGCTTTCGATGCCCTTCTGCGGCTCGAGCGCTGAGCGCACCTCCTCGGGCCACTCCCGTGGCCAGGTGCAGCGGGCGAGCATGGACTCGTCGACCCGGCACGACCAGCTCTGCATGCGCCACTGCACGTTCCAGCGCAGCACGGAGCCGTTGAAGGACTGCACTGGAATCACGGCGAACGACATGCCGAGTTCCTGCTTCTCTTCGATGCGGGCGCGATCGGAGAGCTGCGCGTCGCGATGATTTTCCAGCCACAGTTCGGGCTGCATCGTCTTTGGATCGACCCTGCTGAACGGGCCGTCCAGAATCATGGGTAACGCGATCGGCGTCTCCTGCAACGTGACCGCTGGATCGGTCGTGCTCGGGAACGCGGCGATCGTCACTTCAAACTTCACGTCATACAGCTTGGGGTCATAGCGGTCGATGGCCTTGCTGGCCGCCGGTCGTGCCTGCCATCCGGCCAGGGGGGCAAGCGACGCCAGCGCGAGCATGAAGACGATCAACGGCAACGGTCGCAATGACATTACGCAGACTCCTTCGCGGGGATTTCGAAGCTCACGACAGCAGGTTGCTCTGACTGTTGGGATCGAGCCACGTCTGCAGCTTGCCGAGGAACTGCGCCAGCACCAGGTTCGTGATGATGATCGCGATGAAGCTCGCAACGAAACTCGCCGTCGCCGCCCGGCCGACGCCCGTCGCCCCCGCACCGCAGTGAAAACCCTTGTAGCAGCTGATCAATCCGATGCAGAGCCCGAACACCGCACTTTTTGCAATTCCGGTGATCGGGTCCCACCACGTCACAAACAGTCCGGTGAAGTGCCAGTAGTCGGGACTCGAAATGCCATGCACGTGGACACAGATGAGCCACGCCCCCCAGGATCCGAGGACGTCGGAGTAGATGGTGAGGAGCGGAGTCATCAGGACGCAGGCGGCAACGCGCGGAGCGACCAGCGTGCGAATCGGGTCCGCGGCCATCACGCGCATCGCATCGAGCTGCTCCGTGACCTTCATGGAACCGAGTTCAGCGGCGAGCGCACCGCCGACACGTCCAGCGACCATGACGGCCGCGAGCACCGGCCCGATCTGCTTCGTCACCGCAGCGTTGATCACGCCGCCCATGCGGTCTTCCTGACCGATCGCGGCAAACTGCACGTAGCCTTCGAGCGCCAGAATCATCCCGATGAACACACCGACGATCGCGACGACGGGCACGCTCGCGACACCGACGCGATAGAGCTGCGGTGCGATCTGACTCCATCGGAGCCAGCAGCCCGGCCGCACGATCATCCAATGAAACGTGGCAATCGTGAAACGCGTAAAGCGGCCGAAGCCGCTCAGGGTCGAAAAGATGGACGAAAAGATGGACTGTCCAAAGCTGCTGATACCGCGGGCGGGAGCAAGCATCGGCGGAGTTTAGCAGCCCAGGATAAGCACAGAGAGACACAGAGGACACAGAGGACACAGAGGACACAGAGGTCACAGAGCAGTCACGGATGGGAGCGCCTGCGAGGACGGCAGGCAAGCATCAAGACGAGACAGCGAAGACGAAGAAGTAAAAGAAGTCGGAGGGAGTAGAAGAACTGCATGCTCTGTGTCCCTCTGTGTCCTCTGTGTCTCTCTGTGTTTCTCCGTTTCTTCTTCCCAACAGAAAACAACGGGCCCGGCTCGCGCCGGACCCGTCGCTCGTCAATGCTGCAATGAACTGTCGAACTTACGGACAGCCGCCCCACGCGCCGAGGAGGATCGCGAGGTCGCCCGCGTCCACGTCGCCGTCGTTGTCGAGGTCAGCGGCGCCGCCGCCTGGGCCCCAGGCGCCGAGCAGAATCGCCAGATCACCCGCGTTCACGGCGCCGCTGCCGTCGAGGTCGCCGACGCAGACCTCGCTGTACGTGCAGTCGGGATTCGCCGCGCCCGGGCTGTCGTCCGACAGCGTCGGATCAAACGTGCCGAGGGTCCAGACTGTCGTGCTCGGGCAGAACTTCAAGTGACTCGGAACGAAGTTGCCGTTCGGTCCGACGATCGTCGTGCTGTACACCAGCTCGCCCGTCTTGCTCGCCCCCTGCAGCGCCACGGAGTCGATGACCGACGTCCACGGCGGGCTGTCGAGCGTGCCGTCGTCGTTCGTATCGAGGTCCGTTCCGACCGACCCCTCGAATTCCCACACCAGCATGTGCGTGACGTTGTCGCCGTTCTCAAAGATGAGGGCGCTGTCGCCGACGACGTAATCAGGCACTGCGCCGGTCAGCGTGAACGACGCCTTTGCCGCCAGCAGGAAACCGTCGGACGGAATGACGAAGCCGGTCAGCGGCAGCGCCATTTCGACGACGCCCGATCCGAGTGCCGCAGGGCCATCGCCGATGACGATGTACGTGGCGCCGGTCAGGCTGGTGCCAGGCGCGCCGATGAGTTCGAAGTATTCGTCGAGATCGGTGCCGGCCTGATCGGTGCGGATCTCGCTGAGCTGCACGGCCGGCGGATCCGCCGGAACGAGACAGTTCTCGTTCGCGAGAGTGACGCACGTTGCATCCCATGCCGCGCTGCAGCACGTCGGATCGATGGTGCAGACTGCATTGCAGCAGTCGGCATCGCTGCAGCCCGGCGTGCGTGCCGCCGTGAAGCAGTCCTGCGCCGCACCCTCGCCGCACGGATCCGCTGCGGGACACGTGGCGTTGGCGAAGCCCGGCGTGTCGTTGGCCGTCGACGCGAAGAGTCCGACGGTCCAGACGTTGTCCGGCGTGCACTTGAACGCGTGGGCCGGTGCGAAGATCGTGTCCGGGCCCACGGCGGTTGCCGCGTAGCCGCAGTTCTCTTCGCCGAGCAGGACGATGCCGTCGATGGTCGCCTCCCATGGAGTCGAATCCAGCGTGCAATTGTTGTCGGCGTCGAGATCCGCGCCGAGCGCGCCGTTGAAGTTCCAGACGAGCAGATGCGTGACGGTGTCGCCGTCTTCAAAGTTGATGTTGTCGCGGATGAGATCGGGATTGCCGAGCGTGAACGTGCTCTTCGCGACGACGAAAAATCCGTCGCCCGGAATCGTGCCGGAGAGCAGCGTGACGTTTTCGACGACACCGTTGGCATCGAGACCGTCGCCGATCACCACGTACGCAACACCGTCGAGTGACGTGCCCGGAGCGCCGAGGATTTCGAAGAACTCATCGTTGTCGGCATTGGGCTGCGCGATGCGCACTTCGTTGATGGTGAGGACAGGCGGCGATCCGGCCGCGTTGCAGAGTTCCTGCGCGTTGGCGACGCACACTGCGTCCCAGCCGGTCATGCAGCACTCCGGATCGACTGCGCACACGAGTTCGCAGCAGTCGCTGATATCGCATCCGGCGGATGCGTGCTCGGCGAAGCAGCTGCCTTCACCGCCGCAGCTCGGACAGCCAAAGTTCTCCGTGCCGGGCGTGTCGAGGGCGGGAGTGGGCGGAAACTCACCGATCTGCCAGGTGCCTGTCGGGAAGCAGCGATACACCGCGCTCGGCACGAAGTCGCCGTCCGGGCCGACGATGGTCGGCGAGTAGACGAGTTCGTTCCCACCCGAGCCGGGTGTTCCGACGATGAGAGCGACCGAGTCAACGATCTCTGTCCACGGCGCTGCGTCGATCACGCCGTCGTTCTCAGCGTCGAGATCGGCACCGTTGGCGCCGGTGAAGTCTTTCACCAGGAGATGGGTGACGTTGTCATCGTTTTCAAAGTTGAGTCCGTTGGCGCCCACAACAAAGTCAGGGGTGGCACCGAACAGGGTGAAGGTGGACTCGGTCACGAGCAGGTAACCGTCCGCGGGAATCGCCACGCCGGTCAGATCGACAACCGCCTCGATGACGCCGGAACCCAGAGCCGCGATGCCATCGCCGATCACGATGTAGGTGTACCCGTCGAGCACGAGCCCGGGCGGACCGCTGAGCTCAAAGAATTCGTCGTTGTCCGTACTGGGCTGATCGATGCGGATCTCGCTGATCTGCACCGGCGGCGGCGTGAAGTCGCACGTGGGGTTGGCGGCGCCGACCGTGTCCTCGCCCGCACCCGGATCGGAAGCGGCAACCTCGTATGCGCTGTCGTCGTTCTGGCACAGGAACACGTGCTGCGGGACGGCTCCGCCGTCGGGACCGACGAGGTTCTCTGAGTACACGAACTCCGCCGCGATTCCGCGGGGGTCAATGATGCCGACGAGGCCCACGCTCGACAGCAGCGTCGTCCAGGGCAGACGTGCGTCGAGCACTCCGTCATCGTTCGCGTCGACATCGGTGCCGACACCGCCGGTGAATTCGGTGACCAGCAGGTGCGTGACGTTGTCGTTGTCTTCAAACGGAAGGGTCGCGATGACATCCGCGACGCCCAGCGAGAACGTTGATTCGGCGATGACGAGGTAGCCGCTCGCGGGAATAGTCAAGCCCGTGAGATTGATGGCAGCTTCGATGAAGCCGTTCTGAGCGGGGGGCCGCGCGGCGTCGGCGTCACCGATGACGAGGTACCAGACACCGTTCAGAGTGGCGCCGGGCGTGCCGCGGATCTCGACATACTCATCGAGATCGGGGCCGGGCTGGCCGGTGCGAAGTTCGCTGATGACGGGGGTGGCCGGACCGCCGGCAAGTGCGTGTCCGGTGAAGGCGGCGGCGGTTCCCGCAACGATCGCCGCGAGCGTGCAGCTCCGCGATCGGCCAAGACTCGAGATCAAAGACGGTGAACCAATCATGCGTTGCTCCTGCGGCGACAGATGGGACGGCTGACGACAGGAACGGTTCCGCGCGGCGAAGGGGGAGACGAGGGTGGCCACAGCCCGACGCTGCAGGCGCACCGGCACCGCGGCTATCTCTCGCACCCCTTTGGCTCGGCGATATTCGTTCCGACGACCGTGATTCTAATGGAGAGTCGCCCCAAGCCGCACGCCGAAAGTCGAGCCTCACCAATTCATAACGACAGCGCGCCCGACTGGTGTCGAGCGCGCCGGGCAAGCTTGTTCATTGTCAACGGCCTGTGAAGGTAGGCAACATTGCCGCCCCCTTCAGCCTTCAGCCTTCAGCCTTGATACATCGGCCGCCGCTCACTTGCTCGGCTCTTCAGCGCGACGCACCGGCTGGTTGGTCCTGCGTGGTGCCGTGATCGTGCTGGGCGCCGAGTCGGCCGTCACCTCGCCACCGGACGGAACGTCCGACAAGTTGATGGAGAGCGGCGTCAGGAAGATCTCGACGCGGCGATTCTCGCGGGCGCCTTTGGAGCCGTTCGCCACGAGCGGCCTGAATTCGCCGTAGCCGGCGACCTGGAATCGTGCCGCCTGCACACCGCTGCGGACGAGTTCGTCGCGGACGGAAATCGCACGGTGCGCGGACAGGTGGACGTTCGTCGGATGCTCCGCTTTGACGCGGACGATGGGCTGATTGTCGGTATGGCCGACGACCTTCACCTCAAGATTCATCGCCTCACCGGTGTTCAGCACCGGAGCGATCTTGCGGAGGACCTCGCTCGCCTTCGAACTCAGCCGTGCCTGACCCGAATCAAACGTGACGTCGCTCTTGAAGCGGAGCATGCCGCGTTTCGCGTCGAATTCGAGCAGGTCCGGGTACTGGTTCGCGATGATGGTCAGCGCATCGCTGACTGATTGGGCGAGCGGTCCGGCCTCCATGTCGTTGATGCGCTTGAGCAGGTCTTCGTACCGTCGGGTCATCTCGTCGAGGCTGCCATCGCCGCCGGCCATCATGTCGCGAGCCGCGCGGAGGGATTCAGCAGCCTGGGCAAGCTGAACCCGCAGCGCCTCTTCGTTGGCGCGCGAGGAATCGAGGTCGCCCTGGAGGGTAAGGACCTGCTGTTCCTTGCTGCGATAACCGGTCATCAGGTCGTCGTACTTCGACTGCGGCACGCAGCCGCCGAGGCCGACGAGGAGGGCGAGGCCCATGCCCGCGGTCAGGCCGAGGCGCGAGAGGCGGGCGCGAACGATAGAGGAGAATCGAGCAGCGTTCATAGGGGAGAGGTGCCTTCGAGAGGAGTCCAAGCGTCCATTTGAGTGTATCGGAAAGGAGGGGTGTCGGCCGCCAGAGACGGCGCGCGCTCATTGCCGTCGCAGTCCACGACGGGGCTATCGTGGACGCGATGCGACGCGTCCGCGGCCGAGTACCAGGACAGTTGCCACCGCTCGATCTCGGGGCGGTGGCACTCGCGCCGCGGCTGCTCGGCTGCGTGCTCGTGCATCACGACGCACACGGCCGTCGAGCGGGCCGCATCGTCGAGACCGAGGCGTACCCGGGCGGGCGCGATGCGGCCAGCCACAGTCATGCCGGCCGTCGCACGCCCCGCAACGCGTCAATGTGGCTCGCCGGCGGACACGCGTATGTGTTCTTCACCTACGGAATGCATTGGTGTGTGAACGTCGTGAGCGGACACGAGGGGTCGGGCGAAGCAGTCCTCATTCGGGCGCTCCAGCCGCTTGAGGGGCTGGACCGGATGCGGCTGGCGCGCGGCGTGGAGGCCGGGAGCGGCCGCGATCTCTGCCGCGGGCCGGCCCGACTGTGCCAGGCGCTGGGCATCGACCGCGCCTGCGACGGCCGGTGGCTGCTCGGCGACGGTCCGCTGCGCCTGGAGGCTCCCGAACCGACGTTGGCACCGCCGATCATCGAACGCCGCCCGAGGGTCGGCGTCGCCTACGCCGGCGCGTGGGCCGGGCGCCACTGGCGGTTTTGCGACGCATTGAGGTCAAGCTTGGTGAGTTTGTCGGGCCGAGGTCCGGTTACCTTCGTGCAATCATCCGAAACCTCCTGATCACTCTCGGGGTGAAAGCCTGTGGACGACAGAGTGTGGCAACTCGGTGCTCCGCGCCGATAGGATCTCTGCGGGCACCTCACGTCAGTCCGATGCAGTGGACAGTTTGCCCCCGTTCGTTCCATGAGTTCAACCCAACAGCCTGACACCGACTGGATCGCCATCGCCCGCAGCGCCGGTCCCTATCCGTTGGAAGCGTTCCTGTTCGTGCGCGACGGTTTGAATCACACGGTTGATCGTGTGCATGCGGTGCAGCAGACCGACGAAGCGCTGGCCGAGCTGGGTGGCCAGCTGGGTGGCCAGCTGGGCGGCCAACTGTCCGGTCAGCTGGGTGGCGCGACGTCGCATCATGTCACCGGTCAGCAGTTGTGTCTCGGACTTCGTGACTATGCGATCGACCGGTACGGCATGCTTGCACCGGCGGTCCTCCGCACGTGGAACGTGCGCCGTACCGACGACTTCGGTCGCATTGTCTTTGCGATGATCGAGCACGGTCTGATGAGCAAGACATCCGAAGACTCCCTCGATGACTTTCGGGCAGTCTTCGACTTTGACGAAGTGTTCGCGCGCGACGAGCTGCTCCGTCACATCTGTCGGTCCTGATCCCGGCACGTGATTGCGCCGGGCGGGCTGCGCATTGCCGAGTACGCTGCGGCGTATGAGCGACTCTGGGCCACGATCGGGCTCCCTTTCCTCCAGCGCGACCGTTGACGGTCCGCGCGACTCGGACGCGAACCGCATTCTCCGTCTGCGCATCTGGCAGATTCAGGCGGTGCGGGACGTTCTGCTCGTTCTCGTCGTGTGGGGCGTGGTGTACGCGGGCTACTGGATGCGCGACGTCACCGTTCCGCTCCTCTTTGCGCTGGCGCTCGCGTACCTCTTCGAACCGCTCGTGCGCAGGCTCACGCAGTTCCGCGGCATCACGCGACCCGGCGCGGTCACGATCCTTCTGCTCACGGTGGGTGTGACCCTCACGATCGTGATGATCCTCACCATTCCGCTGGCCGTAAGTCAGTCGATTTCGCTCGTCAACCGCCTGCGGAGCAGCGATTTCACGGACGTTGCAATCAAGGCGGTGGACTACGCGCCGGAGCAGTATCGCGCGAATCTCCTTGAGACGATCAGCTATCTCGACGCGCAGTTCAATCCCGAGGCGCCGCGCGCGGCCGCGAAGGACGCGGAGCCTGAGTCGGACGGCGCAGCGGATGCACCAAGCCCTCCGTCCGGCGACGTCGACGAACCGCCTGCGTCGCCGGAAGAGACGGCCGCCGATCGGAAGGATGAAGTGTTGATCGATGAACTGCCGCCCAGCGAGGAAGAGCGGTTCCGCGCGGTGGTGCGTTCGGAGCTCGAAGCGCAAGGGCTGCTCGACGGCGCCGCCGCGGACACGCCGACGACCGGCGCGCCGTGGCGGATTCTTGGTGCGCTCGGCACCGCCGGCGAGCGTGTCGGCGCGCTCTTCTTCACGCTGGTGCAGATCTCGCTGATTCTCTTTCTGATCCCGTTCTACTTCTGGTTCTTCAGCGTGTCATTCCCGCAGATCGTCACGTTCGGCCGCTCACTCATCCCGGAGCACAACCGCGAGCGCACGACGCATCTGCTCGCCATGATGGACAACGCGGTCTCCGGCTTCGTCCGCGGGCGCATCGTCATCGCCGTGATCATGAGCGCGCTCTTCGCGATCGGCTGGCTGCTGTGCGGCGTGCCCTACGCGATCCCGCTCGGATTCTTCGTCGGCGCTCTCTCGCTCGTGCCGTACCTCGGCGGCATCGGTATGCCGCTCGCGGTCCTCCTCCTTTTGTTCGAAGAGCTGCAGCAGCCGGGTGGCGAGCGCATGGCTTGGTGGGGGATTCTGCTCTGGCCAAGCGTCGTCTTCGTCGTTGTGCAGGTGATTGAGGGATACGTGCTCACGCCGATGATTGCCGGCAAGGCCACCGATCTTGATCCTGTGACGATCGTTGTGGCGATCATTGCCGGTGGTTCGGTGGCCGGGGTGTACGGCATGCTGCTGGCGATTCCGGCTGCCGCCTGCGGCAAGATCTTGATCACGCAAGTGCTTCTCCCGCGGATCCGCGCGTGGAGCAGAGGCGAGGCCAGAGATCCGCTGCCGCTTCAGACCATGGACGAGCCAAGCCCCTGAGTGCGTTTCCAGAAGCGATTCGATCATGCATCTTCATCAGCTCGTTGCCGACGTTTCTGCGAGTCACCGTCGCGGCCCGTCGTTTCGCCTCGGCCTCACCGCCGGCGCGCCGGATCATGAGATCCGGAGCGTCACCGACGACAGCCGCACCGTGAAGCCAGGCGCGCTGTTCATTGCCCGCGCCGGCACCAAAGCCGACGGGCGACGGTTCGTCGACGACGCGATATCGCGCGGCGCAGTCGCCATCCTTGGCGACGCGACGACGGAACTTCCTCCGGACGCGGGCGGCCGCGTGGCGCTCGTCGTCGCTTCCGAGCCGCACATCGCAGCGGCGCTCATCGCGGAGCAGTTTCATGGCGCGCCGACGCGGCACCTCAGCGTGACCGGCGTGACCGGCACCAACGGCAAGACCACGATCGCCTACCTGCTCCAGCAGTTTCTCCGCCGCGCAGGCCATCGCTGCGGACTGCTCGGCACGGTCGAGACCGATGACGGTGTACGCCGCGTTCCGTCGAGTCTGACGACGCCCGGCGCGATCGAGCTCGCGGAACTGTTCGGCCGCATGCGCGAGAACGGCTGCGATCACGCGGTGATGGAAGTGTCAAGCCATGCGCTACACCAGGAACGGGTTGCGGCGATCCGCTTCAGCTGCGGCATCTTCACGAATCTCACGGGCGATCATCTCGACTATCACGGCACGATGGACGCATATGCCGCCGCGAAGGCGATGCTGTTCGCGTCGCTCGACGCGCACGCGTTTGCCATCATCAACATGGATGACGCTGCGTCGCGCGTGATGTGCGTCGGACCGGCGCAGCGGCTGACGTGTTCGCTCGTCGATCCGCGCGCGGACTGCTTCGCCGCGATTGAAGAGGTCACGCTCAGCGCGATCCGCGTGCGCTTCCAGGGGCCCTGGGGATCGTTCAGGGTGCAGGTTCCGCTGGTGGGCAAGCACAATGCGATCAATGCGCTCGAAGCGGCGGCGGCGGCGTGGACACAGGGCGTCTCGGCTGAGCAGCTTGCGGCGGCGCTCGAGGTGATCGAGGCGCCGCCCGGACGGCTGCAGCCGGTGCCCAATCCGGCGACGCGTGATGCAGGCTTCTCGGTGCTCGTTGATTACGCGCACACCGACGATGCACTCCTCAATGTGCTGACGGCGCTGAAGCCTGTGCTGCCGCGCGGCGGGACGCTGCGCGTAGTGTTTGGCTGCGGTGGTGACCGCGACCGGACGAAACGTCCGCGCATGGCCGCGGTGGCGTGCGCGCATGCGGACCAGGTGATCGTGACGAGCGACAATCCGCGCACCGAAGATCCGCAGGCAATCGTCGATGACATCATGCAAGGCGTGCCGCCTTCGGCGCGCGGCAGGGTGCATGTCGAAATAGACCGCGGCGCGGCCATCGCCTGGGCCGTGCAGGAGGCGCAGCGCGGTGATGTGGTGCTGATCGCCGGCAAAGGGCACGAGGACTACCAGATCATCGGCACTGAGAAGCGCAGCTTCGACGACCGGGTCGCCGCCCGCGACGCGATGGCGTCGCGCATCGGACTCGCAGGCGGCACGCGATGAGCGAGTTTCTTTTACCGGCGCGGATGCGCGAAGCGACGCAGGGTCGCTGGCTCGCAGCGGGACTTCCGGACTGTGCGCCGACCGGCGTCTGCACCGACACGCGCGACGCCATGCAGGGCACGGTGTTCCTCGCGCTGCGCGGCGAGCGTTTTGATGCGCACGATTTTCTCAACGACGCCGAGCAGGCCGGCGCGGCGATGCTCATTGTCGAGCGCGAGCCCGCCCGTGCGCCGCGCATCCCCGTGCTCGTCGTGCAGAGCACGCGCACGGCGCTCGGCGATCTCGCGCGGGCGTGGCGCGCCAAGCTCACGTCGACGCGCGTGATTGCCGTCACCGGCTCCGCAGGCAAGACCACCACGTGCCGCCTGATTGACGGCGTGCTCGCGACGGAACGATCCGGCTCCGCGAGTCGCAAGAGCTTCAACAACGACATCGGCGTGCCGCTCACGATCTTGGCTGCGCGACGCGGCCATCAGTATCTCGTGCTTGAGATCGGCATGAATCATCCGGGCGAGATCGCGGCGCTCGCGGCGATGGCGCAACCGGACATCGCGGTCATCACCATGATCGGCCGTGTGCACCTGGAAGGGCTCGGCAGCGAGGAAGCAATCGCGGTCGAGAAGAGTTCGCTTCTTGATGGACTGGCACCGGCGGGCGTCGCAATCATCAACGGTGACAGCGCGATGCTCGCAGCAGCGATGCGGCAACGCCCGATGCACGGACGGAAGCTCGTCCGCTTCGGCCGCGACGCCGCGCGACCGCTCGAGGTGCGCCTCACCGGTCGAAACACCCATCCGAGCGGCCAGACGATCACGGTCAACGGCGACTGGAGTGCAGAACTTCGGCTTCCCGGTGAGCACAACGCGGTCAACGCGCTTGCGGCGATTGCGGTCGGCCGCGCGTTTGGCGTGTCCGACGTCGGCATCCGCATGGGTCTCGCATCGGTGGCGCCCGCGGCGATGCGGATGGAGCGCGTCGAGCGCGACGGCATCGTCTTCTTTAACGATGCATACAACGCGAATCCTGATGCGATGGCCGCGTCCATCCGCACCTTCGCAGAGATCACGCCCGACGCTCCTCGACGCGTGATCGTCCTGGGTGACATGCTGGAACTCGGTGATGCCGCTGCCGCGCTGCATCGGGAAGTCGGCGCCGAAGCCGCAGCCGTCGATCGCGTGCGGCGTCTGCACGCCGCGATCCTCGTCGGCACATTTGCGCCCCACACCCATGAAGGCCTGCGCAGCGCCGGCTGGTCCGGCGACGCTCTCGTGGTGCCGGCGCTGAATTCGTGGACGCTGCCGCAGGTGCTCGGCAGCTTTCGGGCCGGGGATGCAGTGCTGCTCAAGGGCAGCCGCGGCTCGGCCATGGAACGGGTCCTGACGGCCGCGGCTGCCGTCAGCTCACACAGTCAGCCCACACCGTCAGGATGAATGAGCAGTCGCGGGGGTCCCTGAGCGGCCTGAAATCCTGACTCGCGAATTCGCCCCGGCAATCACCCGACTGCGGTTTACTCTCCAGAACTCGCGCAGCCTCGGCCGATAATGGGGGTCCGCACATGTTTTACCTGCTAACGGACCGCTTCCAGAACTGGCTCGAGCACGTCGGGCTCTTCCCGGTGGTGCGGGTCTTTCTGCAGCTCGAGTTCCGGGCCTTTGCCGCGGTGCTCGTCGCGTTTGCCGTGATCCTCCTGTTCGGCAAGCCGATCATCCGCTGGCTGCGCCGGCAGAAGGTCGGCGACAACCCGGAGTTCTATAACGAGCGGCTGAACGAGATGATGAAGGGGAAGTCCGGCACGCCGACGATGGGCGGCATCCTGATCGTCGGTGCGATTCTGCTGACGACGTTTCTCTTCTGCGATTTCGTCTACAACCGGTTTGTTCAATGTGCGGTGCTGCTCCTTGTGTGGCTCGCCGCGGTCGGCAGTTTCGACGACTGGCTGAAGCTCACCGCCTCGCGCCGCACGCCCGGCACGCGCGAGGGGCTGTTCGCGTGGGAGAAGCTGCTGTTTCAGCTCGGCGTCGGCGCGCTCGTCTGTTTCTTCCTGTATCGCCACGGCATCAACACTGCCAACGACGCCGCGATTTCCCTGAACATCCCGTTCCAGCGCACCTACGAGCCGACGCCGCGGCACATGGCGGAACTCGTCATGAATCCTGGCGTGGTCATCTTGGGGCTCGGCTCCTTCGTGATCCTCGGCACGCTCTGCATCGCGGGCATGAGCAACGCCGTGAACATCGCGGACGGGATGGACGGGCTTGCCGCAGGCACGCTGACAATCGCCTGTTTCGTGATGATGATCCTCTGCTGGGTCGCCAGTTCGCAGACGGCCGCCAGCTTCCTCCTGGTGCCGTACGTTCCGGAAGCGAAGGAACTGATGGTCATTGCAGGCGCGATGGCCGGCGCCTGTCTCGGCTTCCTGTGGTTCAACTGCAATCCCGCGTCGGTGTTCATGGGCGACACCGGATCGCTGGCGCTCGGCGGACTGCTGGCGTTCGTCGCGGTGGCGATCCGCAATGAAATTCTCCTCGTGCTCATCGGCGGCATCTTCGTCATGGAGATCATGAGTGTGATTCTGCAGGTCGGGTACTTCAAGTGGACGAAAGGCAAGCGCATCTTCCGCTGCTCGCCCATTCATCATCACTTCCACATGGGAGGGCTCAGCGAGCTGCAGGTCGTGACGCGATTCTGGATCGTGGCCGTCATCTTCGGCATGCTGGCGCTGGTGTCGATCAAACTGCGTTGAAAGGTAAGAAGTGAGAAGGAAGAAGGAAGAAGGAAGAAGGGATGAAAACCACTGCGCCGGACCTTCGCACTTCTTCCCATTTCCTTCATACTTCGTACTTCATACTTCGCCCTTTCCTCCCATGCTCGCGATCGGATTCTTTCATCGACGACTGCTGCTCTTGCTGACGATCTTCTTGATCATCGGCGTGTCGCTCGCTGCGCAGCTCGGTCGCCTCGCCATCATCGAGGGCTCGGAGCACAGCCGGCAGACGGAGACGTTTCTGCGCCGCCGGACGTTCCTGCCGTTCGTGCGCGGAAGCATCCTGGACCGCAATGGTGTGACGCTCGCGGAGGACCGCGCGAGCTGGGACGTGCAGGTCGAGTACGCGGTGATCGCCGGGCGCTGGGCCGCGGAGAAGGCGCGTTTTCAGGCGCGCCGCGACCTAGGGGCGACGGCGTGGCAGAAGCTCTCGCGTGACGAGCGCAATGCCGAAGCGGAAGCCAGGCGCGCGCAGTGGGATCTCAAGGCCGAGCGGCTGTTCGCGGAGCTATGCACTGCCGGCGGCTTCGACCGCGCCGAACTCGAACGGCGCTTCGACGAGATCCGGCGGCGCGTCGCCCCGCGCGTCGAAGCGTACCGAGACCGCATGCGCCGCGCCGAAGAGGCGAAAGCGGCGGCGAGCGGCTCTGCACCGCTGCCGATCGCCGAGGATGAAACGATCAGCGAGCAGGAAGAGCCACACACGATTCTTGCGGATGTCGACGACATGACGGCATTCCGATTTCAGGCTCTGGGCGAGGAAGAGCGCGACACGCTCGTCGTCGTGCCGGCAACGCGCCGGGTGCGGCCATGGGACGAAGTCGATGTTCCCGTCGACCGCTCTGCGCTCCCCGGTCCGCTCCGGACTGCCACGCCGCTCACGATCCGGCTCGAGGGCGTCGCCGATCACCTGTTGGGGACCACGCGCACGAGCGTCTTCATCGAGGATCTCACGCGCCGTCCGTTCCTCGACGCGCGCACCGGTGAAGTCGCCGATCTCGGCGGCTATCGCGCGGACCGCGACCTCGTCGGTGCGCGCGGGATGGAGCGCACGCTGGAAGATCGCCTGCGCGGCGCGCGCGGGATCGTCGAACGCAACCTTGAAACAGGCGACTCCACCCGCCGCGACGCGCTGCCGGGAGCGGATGTCAGGCTCACGATCGACATCAAGCTGCAGTCGTGGGCGCAGGCGGCGCTCGATCCGGAGCTCGGACTCGCGAAGATTCAGCAGTGGCAGCGCGGATGGACCGCCGACGGCGAACCGAAGCAGGGGGTCTTGCCTGTCGGATGGGAACTGAATGGCGCCGCGGTGGTGATCGAGATCGAGACGGGTGACGTGCTCGCACTTGTTTCGACTCCGACGTTGCGGGAGTCAACAGCACTTCCTTCCAAGCGACGGCGCGTCGAAGGTGCCGACATCAACAAGGCGGTCGAAGGCGTCTACCCGCCCGGCTCGATCGTGAAGCCGCTCCTTTTCACTGGCGCGGTCACGCAAGGCGTGTTTCCAGCGGACTCGATCGTGGACTGCAAGGGACACTTCTTCGAGAACGTCACGAGCTTCGCACGCTGCTGGATCTGGCGTCCTGAAGAGGGGCGCACATCGACGCACGGACCGCTCGGTGCCGAGGAGGCGATCGCCCGTTCGTGCAACGTGTATTTTTACACGGTCGCGTCGAAGCTCGGCCTTGAAGGGGCGGTGCAGTGGTATCGCAATTTCGGTGTCGGCCGCCCGGTCGACATCGGCCTCGCGATCGGCCGCGACACTGGCCGCAACAGTGGGGGCGGCCCCGTGCGTTACGAGGGCGAAGCTGCCGGGAGCGTGCCCAGCGCGGAAGAGATGCAGGCGATCCGTGCGTCGGGCGATCGGGCGGCCGCGGTCTTTCTCGGCATCGGTCAGGGACCGGTTACGTGGACGCCGTTGCACGCCGCGAGCGCGTACGCGACGCTCGCCCGCGGCGGTCGAGTCGTTCGTCCGTCCCTCCTCCTCGACCGCCCCAGCCGCGGCGTCACGACGGAAGACCTCGGTCTCAATCAGGTCGCTGTGCGAAAATCGATCGACGGGTTGCGCAAAGCAGTCTCCGAGAGCTACGGAACGGGCCATCACGTGACGCTTGAGAGTGGCGAGCAGCAGCCGATTTCCGTGGTGCCGGGTGTGCGCATCTGGGCGAAGTCCGGGACGGCGCAGGCGCCGCCGCTCAAGATTGACAACGACCATGACGGCACGCCGGAGACGTCGGTGCAGACCGACCACGCATGGTTCGTGGGGCTGGCCGGCGATGAAGCGGACGGCGTGCCGCGATACGCGATCGCCGTCCTCGTCGAACACGGCGGGTCGGGCGGCAAGACGGCCGGCCCCGTGGCGGCGGAGATCATCCGTGCCATGGTGCGCGAGGGCTATCTGGGCGCGTCCGCAGCCACGAAGGATCGGGGTTCGTGAGCACCCTCAGCACGCAGTCGTCGAGCGAGCCGCAGCCGACGGATGCCCCGCAGGGAGGCGTGTCGTCCGCATCGCAGCGCCGGCGCGTCGTGTGGGATCCCGCGCTGCTCTACGCGACCGCTGACCCGGCGCAGCGCCGCAAGCGCCTGCTGTGGTGGACGCCCGCGTGGCTCTCGCTCGCGGCGGCGCTCTTCCTGTCACTGCTCGGCATTGCGGCGATCGATACCACGCGACCGGAGTTCGCCAGTCGGCAGCTAACATTTCTCGGCGTGGGAATCCTCGCCGCGAGCGTCGTCGCGCTGCCCCATTACCGGTGGTATCGCCGGGCGATCATCGGCCTCGCGGCGGTGGTGATGTGCCTGCTGATTTTCGTGCTGCTGCCGTTCGTGCCGGAGTCGATCGTCCGTCCGCGAAACGGTGCGCGGGCATGGATCGCGCTCGGGCCCGCCGACTTCCAGCCCTCTGAACTCGCGAAGACGGTCTACATCCTCGGGCTCGCGGCCTGGCTGTCAGCGACACAGAGCCATCGCACATTGCGCGGATTCGTCGCTGTCGTCCTTGTGACGCTCGTTCCCATCGGGCTCATCGTGCTCGAGCCCGATCTCGGAAGTGCGCTCCTCTTCCTGCCGACCATGGCCGCGATGTTGATCTCGGCAGGCGCCCGCAAGCGGCACGTGACGCTGAGCGTGCTGCTCGCCGCGGCGATGGTGCCCGTCGCGTACGGATTCGTGCTGAAGCCGTACCAGCGGGCCCGCATCGATGCGATCATCGCGCAGATCTCCGGCGACACCCGCTACGAGAAGAACGAAGGGTTCCAGGGATGGCGGGCGATGCGGCTCGTCGGGAGCGGCGGCATCACCGGCGTGGGCAAAGAGCACGCGCGGGCGCTGGTGATCTTCAACGGACTGCCCGAAGAACACAATGACATGATCTTCGCGGTCATCTGCTGCCGATGGGGCGTGCTGGGCGGAGTCGCGACATGGCTGGCGTATCTGGTGTTCGCGATCGGCGGGATCGCGACCGCGGCGATCTGCCGCGATCCGTTTGGACGGCTCACTGCGGTCGGTGTCGTCGCGAGCAGTTTTACCCAGATGACGATTAACAGCGGCATGACGATCGGGCTGCTGCCGATCACGGGCATCACGCTGCCGTTCGTCAGCTACGGCGGTTCGAGTCTCATGGCGACATGGCTGAACGTCGGTCTGCTCGTCAACATCGGCCTGCGCCGCCCCAAGCATGACGAGACGAGCTACCTCGATCAGGACGACTGACTTCGTCGCGCCTCTTTCCACGTGGGGTCATGGCGCACGGTCCATGCACGCCAGAGGAGATAGAGAACAGCCAGCGCGGTCACCACGCCGAAACTGACCAGCACGATCAGCTCGTAGGACGTCCACGACGGCCGCGGCTGCGCCTTGGTGCTGATTTGCGCGAGGATAACGAGGAGTGCGAGCATGGAGCCTCAATCGCGATGCTTCACATGGCAGTCCTTGCAGGACTGCGTGACAAGCTTGAACTGCGCGGAGCGTTCCTTGGCCGTCGAATCGGCCTTGAGCAGCAGGTCTTCGAGTACCTGCGCCTTCGCGGCGTTGTCGGCGAGCGCGACGAGGAACTCCTTCGCGTCTTCTCTCGATGTAACGGTCTTGTCATCCTTCGTGTTGCGCAGCAGATCCGCGAGCCGGCCGGCTTCGGCCACAGGGACGAGATCGGGATGATCCTTCGGGACCGTCCAGCCGGCCTTTTCGATCGCCTTCAGATGCTCCATGACTCCGTCCGTCTCGACCATCAGGTGGACGAGTCCGCTGGGGCGCGAGACCTCCGGGAACGTCGCAGGGGCGGCGTCGAGAACGGCCTGCGCGACCACGCTCGCCTGCTCGGCGCAGCGATAGAGACCCTCGTAGTCAGCCGCCGTGCCGGAGACTTTCATCCGCTCGATCGCCTGCGCATTCGTGAGCGTTCCGAGCGAAACGCCGACTGCTGCGGCGCCGCCGGCACTGCGGTGCTTGCCGTGATGACAGTGCATGTAGATCGGCTTGGGGAGATCACGCACCGCCCGTGTCATTTCGAGCTTGCGCGTTTCATCGAAGCCGTTGTAGCCGATCGGCAGATGCACGTAGCGCAGGCCGCGAGCGTTCGCCCGCGCGAGTTCCGGCGCAGCGCCGTCGACGCTGATGATGGTGCGAATCCCGAGTGCGGCGAGCGAACTGAATCCCGCGTCACCTTCGGGAGCGGAGCCGGAGTAAAGGCCCGGTCCGAACCCGACCACATTGTGCAGTCCGGGATAGTCCTGAGGTTTCGTGGCATCCTGCGCCGGAAGTTTGAGTTCGACGACGGGAGCGTCGTCTTTGGTCAGCGGCGCGCTCCCCGCGAGCAGCGTCGCGGTGAATGCCGAACACAGAATCAATGTCATCCGGCGACTAGGTCCGCTGTCTCGTTCGCGCATTGCCGAAGGGTCCTTCAAAAAGGAGTTCGGCAGCAATAGTACGCCAATCAGCTCGCGCAGCCACCCCACGCACCGAGGAGGACCGCGAGATCGGCGGCATCGACTTTGTCGTCCGCGTTGAGGTCTTCGGCGCAGCTTTCACACGGGCCCCATGCGCCGAGCAGAGCTGCAAGGTCGTCCGCAGCGATGCCGTCGTTTCCGTTGAGATCGCCTAGGCAGCCGCACACGGTGTTGCCTCCGAGATCGTTATAGATGCCGATGATCTGGTCAGGAACGTTGCTGCAGACCGTCGTGTTTTCCATGAGCAGTTCGCCGGCCGACGGATCGAGGTAGATGCCGCCCGCGAGGTCCTGAGCGGTGTTGCCGACGATCATGCAGGAATCGAACGCGAGGACGCCGTTCAGCGAGGCGACCGCGCCGCCGTACCCGATCGACTTGCCATCGGAGCCCGCCACGTTGCCGGAGAAGGAGCACTCCACAAACACGCCTTGGCCACCGTGGACCGTGACGGCACCGCCGTAGATGTCGTCGTTGCCTTGGCCGTCGCCCGCGTGATTGTCGAAGAAGTCACAGCCATAGAACGCGCCGCCGCCATCGACGGAAACCGCTCCGTCACCTGCGCCGCCGATGTTGTTGCGGAACACGCAGCTCTCGATCGAATACGCGCCGGTGAGGCGGATCGCGCCGCCGAGCTCCTTCGTGCTGTTCCCGTCGAACGTCGTTGTCTGGATCGTTCCAATGCCGGACAGCAGCAGCGCACCCGCGCCGGTTTCGCTCAGGTTGTTGTTGCTGATCGTCGTATTCTTCACCAGAATTCCTGGACATTGGAGCGTGGCTGCCGATGCGGGCGCGAACCGACCCCCGCATCCGGTGATGGAACAGTCGACGATCGTCACGGTCGGACCGACGACGGCGATGGCCCGCGCCGTGCCGCTCGCAGGATTGCCGATGCTTGCAAAGCTGCAGCCGACGATCGTGATGGCTGCTCCCGTCCCCGCGATGCCGATCGCGTCGGAGATACCGGTGAAACTGCCGTCGAGGATCGATGCCTCACCATTGAGGACAGTCACTGCCGCACCGCTGGTCAACGTCAGATTCTGAATCAGGACAGTCTCGAGGACGCTGCTTGCATCGCTGAGCAGGGCGACCGGACGCGCCCCTTGGGCGATCCCGACATCCAGGATGGACGCCGTTCCCTCGTCGACGGTGAACAGCGGCAAGGCCGGTAGGGCCCCAAGATCCGGCACATCAAGCCCGTCGACCTCCAGCGATCCCAAGGTGACGGTGAACGCGACTGACGCGCCGCCCGCTGTCGGCGTGGTGGCGCACGCGGTGATGGAGAGCGCCCCGGCGCTCACCACGTACTTCACATGGCCGCCAAACGTGAGACCCTCGAACGCGACGGTGCCGCCGTTGGGCTCGGCGCTCACCACAAACGCCGAGCGCGGTGGGCCGCTCGTCGGCGCTACGACAACCGAGCTCGGTGCGTTTGGATCGCCGCGGATGGTGACCCCGACCGCGCCGAAGGAAAACGGTTCGGTGTAGGTGCCAGGAGCGAGTTGGATGATGTCGCCCGACGAGGCGGCCGCAATCGCCGCAGCAATGGTCGGATGCTCCTGCGGAACAAGAATGATCCCTGCGACGGAAACACGGGACACAGCGAACCCGCAGGTTGCAGCACAACAGACAACCAGCAATTGTTCAATTCGAATCACGTGATGATCTCCCAAAGCGGATGCTAGCCAATGGAGTGGTGATGATGCGCAGAATCCCCAGCTTCCGACAGAATGGGTGAGCGGGATTTGTCCCGATTCCCGCGCTGGTACCGTGTCGATATGACGACGCCGTCGCCCAGATCATCAGGATCATCAGGATCATCAGGATCATCAGCGTCCAAGGGGCAAGCGAACACGCCACCCGGGCGGCCATTGACGCCACGCGTTGATCATGGTCCGCCGTTCGACGAGGACGCCGCGCCTGTGGCGCCGACGACCGAGTTCGCGACCGCCATCGAACAGCTCGGCATTGCATTCGAACCGGGCGAGCTCGATCTCCTGGCGCGCTATCTCGGATTTCTCGCGAGCGCCAACACGCGTTTCAATCTCACCGCAGTCTCTGATGGCCCCGCGATGTGGATGCGTCACATCCTCGACAGCGCAACACTCCTCCCCGTGATTGCGTCGGCGGAGTTCGACGAGCATCGGAAGCCGCTCGACATCGAACCACTCCAGCTGCTCGATGTCGGAAGCGGGGGAGGACTACCCGGATTTCCCCTCGCCATTGCGCTTCCCGACGTACGGGTGACGCTCCTCGAAGCGACAGGCAAGAAGGTCCGGTTTCTCGAGAAGGTTGTCGAAGTGCTCGGACTCAGGAACGTGCGCGTCGTGCACGCTCGCGCGGAAGACGCGGCACGTGACAGGGAACAGCACAGGGAGCGTTATGACATCGTGACCAGCCGGGCGCTCGGCCCGCTCGCGACGCTCGTCGAACTGACGGTGCCGTTCGCACGGGTTGGCGGTCTCGCTCTCTGCATCAAAGGAGAACGGGCTGAGAGCGAGGTGATCGAAGCGAAGGCCGCCCTGCATGCACTGCACGCGCACGCCCTCGAGCTGCTGCGCACGCCGACTGGGACGATCGTTCCGATCCAGAAGATGCGTGCAACGCCGAAGCTCTATCCGCGTCGTCCCGGCGAGCCAAAACGCACGCCGCTGCGTGGCCGCACGTCGCGCGAACAGTTTGATGACTGATGCAGTCGGGGACTGATTCTGCGCGACCGCTTTATCCCCCAGCTTTATCC